>NZ_JAERKB010000008.1:0-94362 GCF_018257325.1 Nissabacter archeti | reverse complement strand
AAACTCAAAACTCAAAACTCAAAACTCAAAACTCAAAACTCAAAACTCAAAACTCAAAACTCAAAACTCAAAACTCAATAGTGTGAACGAATATACGCCGCAAAATCCCCACACATCCCCTCATCCCCCTCACGGTTATCTGCGATCACCCGCTCCCCATCGACGATCCTGATCGCCGCCTCCAGGTCGAAATCCGCGGCGGGCTGCGGGCGGGTCGCGGCCGACACAATCGTCACCTGCGCCTGTTGCCACGCCTGCTCGGCGGTCTGGTTACAGGCCTGCGCCAGATAGTCCGGGTTGAACCCCTCGCCGGTCAGGCTCAGCAGCGTGTCGTTGTGGCTGACGCTGTTGCCCGGCTGCCAGTAGTGCGCCGCCAGATCAGGGCCGATGGCCGGGTTATCCGTCAGGTAACCGTCACGTTGCAGGAAGAAGTGGCGCGTCTGCTCCACCGCCATCATCGCCAGCAGGTAACCCTGGTAGGAACAGGCGGACTCCATCGACAGCAAATGCGGGATCGCCAGCGTCGGGCGCGGGCTGTCTACGCCCAGGATCCGCTGCTCGGTCTCACGCGCCAGCTGCGTGATAGCTGCAGGCGTCAGATCCGCTTCCGCCATCTGGTAAAGCGACCACTCAAAGTACGGCACCAGCAGGATATGGCGCTCGTTGAAGGCGCGCATCGGCTGGCGTGCCTCAATGCCCGCGCGGATCAGCGCGTCCGGCACCGGCTCGCCGTTGTCGTCCAGCGCATAACGCTTCAGCCAGTCGGCGTCATCCAGCAGGCTGTCGCAGAACATTGACTGGGTTTCGGCGTAGGCCATGGAGGTCGGCGCGAACTCCTGCGAAAAACAGGGCGCGTTCTGGGTGATATTGGCGAAATGCGCCGCATGGCCGCCTTCATGGAACAGCGTGTTCAAACCGGATGCCCCGCTGCCGACCTGATCGGGCTGCGCCAGGCTGGTAAAGTTCAACCTGGCCGGTACCCAGGTGCCCCGGTCGTAAAACGCCGGCACCGGGCCGTGCATAAAGCCGTTCTCATACTTGCCGCGCCGCACCAGCAGGTCGAGCTGCATCTGCGCCCCGCGGAACCCAATATGCAGCCGTTTAAAACTCTCCACCCAGCGCTGCAATGACTGCGAGAACGGGAAATAGGGGTCGAGCTGGCGGGTCACGTCACCGGCGCTGGCGTAGCGGATGTTCCAGGCTTCCAGCGCGTCCGGCCCTTTATTGGCAGCGAGCTGTTGCAGGCTGCGGGCGTTGGCCTCGCGCGTCTCCTGTTCGAAACGGTCAAGAATGGCGAACAGCGCCTCGGGCGTCATGCGCTCGGTCAGGTTTACTTTGTAATCGAAATAGTTGCGGAAACCCATCCGGCGAGCGAAGCGGTTACGCAGCGTCACCAGCTCCGGCAGGCCGTTCACCAGCAACCACTGCTCCAGCCCGCGCAGCGCCTGCTGCGAACTGCGGCGGCAGGTTTCATCATCATGGGTGGCCTGGTTGGTCAGCAACTCGCCAAGCGACGCCTCGGCCTCCTGGCCCGGCGCGGTCTGGTGGGTCAGCCGCAGGGTTTTGCGGCGGCTGTAGAGCGCGCTTTCCGCCTGGATAATCTCATCCATCAACGCCTGGGCGGCCGGGTCTTCAATCGCGTTACTCTCGAAAAAACGCTGCCAGCCGCGCAGGCCGTGCAGCAAGGCAGCCCGATCGTCACCTGCCGGTTGCTGCTCTGCCTGGGTAATCAGCGCGCGCAGTTCACCCAGCCGCGCCGGGTTGGCGATGAAGCGCTTATAGGCGCTCTCCGCCGCAGCAAATTTCTCCGCCACATCCTCTGCGCCGGTGCCCATGTAGTTCTGCCAGAACAACTCCTCTTTCGCCTGATGCACGGCGAGATACTCGTGATTCAATGCATTGAAATACTCGGATGCCTGTTGCATGCCTGCCTTCCTGGTCGTAATAACATTCACGTTTCAGTCTACCACCCACGGCGGCCCGGTTGAATGCAACGTAAAAATTGATCTGTCATCAGGGGTTAGCGGGGAAAAGTGGGTATACTCCGCGCCCCGCAATCATGGCAAAGAGAGATGTGTAATGGATGTGAAAGACAGCAACGGCGCGCTGCTGGCCGAGGGTGACTCGGTGCAGCTGATTAAAGACCTGAAGGTAAAAGGCACCTCCACCACGCTCAAGCGCGGCACGGTGGTGAAGAATATCCGCCTGACCAACAATCCTGATGAGATCGAGTGCCGGTCAGACAAGATAAAAGGGCTGGTGCTGAAAACCTGTTTCCTGAAGAAAGTCTGACCCTCCCCGGCCGGCACCGGAGAGGCAGGCTCAGCTGAGCAGGGCGTCCACCCGCGCGGTGGCCGCCGCCAGATCCTCCGCTTCGCCGGTCGCCAGCAGGCAGGCCGCCAGTTGGGTGCGCAGCGCCTGCGGCACCGCCGCCTCCCCCGCCAGACAGCGCGCTGTCCAGCGCGCCGTGACCTCAACGCTTTTGTCTGCCGGTAAATCGGCTTCGCTGTACTCCTGCCGTTCAGTCAGTGCCTGCATGGTGCCCTGATGGATCAGGTAGAGCGGCGTGGCGCGCTGCGGGTTGGCGTACGCCTCCCCCTCCGTGCCCTGCATCAGCAGCGCCCGGCCGTTGATCTGCCGGAAAAAGCCCCCGACCCGCTCAATATACTCCGGGTGGGAGACGCTCGAGAGCCGCAGCGCGTCCCCGGCAAACGGCGTTGCCAGTTTTGCCAGGGTGTGGGCGCTGTTGCGCACCCCCATCCGCCAGCGCAGATTGAGCTGCGTTTCCAGCGGCGGGCAGAGCAGCGACACCGGGATAAACAGCGGCTGCCCGCCCTCGTCCAGTTGCTGTTGCGCCTGTGCCTGTGACGCCGCCGGGGTGATGCCCAGCGCGCTGAAAATCTCTGCGCTGGTAACGCGGGAACGGTCTTCACTCACACCATGCACCACCACCGGCAGGCCGAGGCGGCTGAGCAGCAGCGCCAGCAACGGCGTCAGGTTGGCCTGTTTGCGCGCGCCGTTGTAACTCGGGATCACCACCGGCAGCGGTTTCCCGGCCGGGGCGTCCAGCCGCATCACCCGTTCATCCATCGCCTGGTAGAAGCCCAGCATCTCCTCTTCCGCTTCGCCCTTGATGCGCAACGCAATCAGCACCGCGCCCAGCTCCAGCTCAGGCACCTCGCCCGCCAGCATCTGCCGGTAGAGCGCCTGGGCGGTCTCCCGGTCCAGGTCGCGCGCATGGTTTTTGCCGCGCCCCACTTCTTTAATAATTTTGGTGTAATCCATCGCCCTGTCCTCACTGCGTGACTGGCGGCCAGCATAACGCCGCTGCCGCCTCCGGCACATCGCCTGACTCCGCTGCCGTGTTTTCCCCGGTCCCCAGCGGTAAATGGAAGGTTAACAGAATGAAAAAAATAGGCCAGTGCGATTATTAGTCGCACGCTAATTAATTGAATAACCACTCTTTTAGATCGTTTTATACGCAGTTAAATAAAGATTTAATATAGATAACTCGATCAATCATTCATGGGGTGATTATATACGCACCAGAAATGATATGACACAGGGGCAATGAAGGCGAAACGCACAGGCATTACCGGAATATAACGCCATCAGGCACCCCTGTTATTTCATCATTCACCGGATTCTTCACCGGAATATCATTCACCCACTACCTCAACGAGAATTTATCATGAAAAATATTAAATCGCATGTCACGGCAATTACGCTTATCGCGAGCGCGCTGTTTATTTCCCATTACAGCCAGGCCGCTGACGGCACCATTAATTTCACCGGCAGTATTACTGATACCGCCTGCACCGTGGATACCGCGACCCAGAATGTCGATATGGGTGCAGTGTCTGCCTCGTCCCTGAGCGGGGCAGCCGGTAAAAAAGCGGCGGCCACCCAGTTCAATATCGCGCTCTCCGAATGCCCGGATGCGGGTAACGTTGAAGTGAAATTCGACGGCCCGGCCAATGCCGCCAATACAGAGCTGCTGGAGATTGAATCCGGTGCGCTGGCTGCAACCGGCGTGGCGATTGAGTTCTCCGACCGCGAAGAACAGCACATCAAGCTGGGCCAGAACTCCGCGCAATACCCGATCCAGGCCGGTGCCAATACGCTGACCTTCTACGCCAGCTACATGTCCACCGCCGATGCCGTGACACCGGGTGCCGCCAACAGTACCGCGCAATTCACGATGGTTTACCCGTGATAAAAGCGCGGTCAGGATCACAAAACCGCGATTATTTCATTTTAAATAAGGAAGGGTATTGCGAAGGACATGCCGTTTTTTCTTTTTCCTGTGGTTAATTTTATTCAGGACATTAACGCCTGTTATCATTCCGGCGCAGCCGACAAGGGTGCGCCGCCCTTTTTCTATTTATTTCCTACCCGGTTATTCCCCCTACCCTTATTAGCCACCCTGTACTGACCAATCTTTTTAATGTGTTTTCAGGTGAATGGCATCGCGCTATTCTCTGACTACACTCAAGCTATTACACACTGTATAGGCCGCGTTGCATGAAGCCATTATTTCCCGCCCTGGCTGCCCTGCTATGGGTTATTTCCCTGCCGCTTCAGGCCGGGGTAATCATTGGCGGCACCCGGGTGGTGTTTCCCGGAAATAATAAGGAGACCGCGCTGTCGGTAAGCAACCCCGAGCAGGATCGCCCCTATCTCATTCAGAGCTGGGTGGAGGGTGAAAACAGCGGGAAAGCGCCGTTTCTGGTGACGCCGCCGCTGTTCCGCCTCGATCCCGGCCAGGAGAATGTGCTGCGCATTGTGCTGACCCGCAGTGGCCTGCCGCAGGACAGGGAAACCCTCTACTGGCTGAACATCAAATCCGTGCCGCAACTGGAGAAAAGCACCACCACCAATATGTTGCACCTCACGGTGAAAACCCGGCTGAAACTCTTTTACCGCCCGGCGGCGCTGGCAAAAGGGGCGGAGGAGGCGTGGCGGCAGATAACCTTCAGTATGCGCGGCAGCACGCTGACGGCCCAAAACCCGACCCCTTATTACGTGAACCTGAAGCAGATCAGCGCCGACGGCAAACCGGTCACGGCCTCGCTGGCGGCGCTGACCCTCGCCCCGTTCGGCCGGAGCGATTACCCCTTGCCTGCCGGGCCGGCCGGGCAGGTCAGCTGGAGCGTGATCACCGATTACGGCAGCAGCACGCCGGTACAACACTCACCGTTACACCACTAGAAAAGAGACAACCGCCCTTTATAGGGCGCCCATCGCATTGCCGGGTTTCCGGCTAGGGACAGCGGCATGCCATCATCACTTACCGGCCGGATGCCCCGGCCCGCACCTGTTTTATGGCTGTTCGCCCTTTCCCTGCTGACGGCGGAGGGCCGCACCGAGGGCTACTTTGACCCGCGGGCGTTTGACATCGATAACCCGGCCCGGCAGCCGGTGGATCTCAGCCAGTTTGACACGCCGGGCGGACAGTTGCCGGGCAGTTACCATGTGGATATCGTGCTGAACCTGACCCATCAGGTCACGCGGGACGTCACCTTTGTGCGCCTCGGCAACCGGCTGGAGCCGCAATTCACCCCGGCGGCGCTCGGGGTCAATGTGGCTGCGCTGCCGCGGCTGCGTGACCTGCCGCCCGATGCGCCGGTCGCCCCGCTGGCGGACTATATCCCTGATGCGTCCACCCAGTTTGATTTCGCCCGGCAGCGGCTTACCCTGTCGGTGCCGCAGATTGCGCTGCGCAATACCGCCCGCGGCACGGTGCCGCCGGAACGCTGGGACAACGGCGTGCCGGCGCTGCTCGCCAACTACAACGCCACCGGCCAGAAAGCCCTTTCCCGTGACAGCGACGCGCCACCGGCCAACAGCTACTACCTGAACCTGCTCTCCGGGGCGAACTGGGGGGCGTGGCGGCTGCGCAACTATTCCACCTACATGACGGACAGCGAAGGCGGCGAGGACGGCAGCTACCGCCGCCGCTGGGACACGCTGCGCACCTGGCTGCAACGGGGCATTCCATCGTTGCAGGGGGAACTGGTCATCGGCGACGGCTCCACCACGTCCGATATTTTCGACAGCGTGCCGTTTCGCGGCCTGCAACTCGCCTCGGCCGATGACATGCTGCCCGACAGCCGCCGCGGTTTTGCGCCGGTGGTGCGCGGCATCGCCCGCAGCAATGCGCGGGTGACCATCCGGCAGAACAGCAATGTGATTGACCAGCGCTACGTGCCGCCCGGCGCGTTTGTGATTGATGACCTCTACCCCACCAGCAGCGGCGGCACGCTGGCGGTGACGGTGACCGAAGCGGACGGCAGCGAGCAGACCTTTACCCAGGCATTCGCGGCGGTGCCGATGATGCAGCGCGAGGGGCACCTGGACTATGAAGGGGTGGCCGGGGCGTACCACGCCAATTACGGCAACTACCGGCCGGGCTTCGGCCAGGTGACGCTGCGTTACGGCTTCCCCCATTCGGTGACCGGCTACGGCGGCCTGCTGGTGGCTGAGGATTACCAGTCGGCGCTGCTGGGCGTCGGCCTCGGGCTGGGCTATGCCGGGTCCGTTTCCGTGGATGCCGCGCAGGCACGCGCCACCCTGCCCGCCCGCTTCACCGATGAGCCTCAGCGCGGCGCGGCGTTCCGCCTGCAATACAACAAAGTGTTCGAAAGCACCAACACGTCGCTGACGCTGGCCGCGACCCGCTACGCCTCGCAGGGCTACTTCTCGTTTGCCGACGCGGCGGATGTCCACGATCGCCAGAACGATGACGGCGACTGGCTGAGCAGCCACAACCGGCGCAGCCGCCTGCAGGTGAACCTGAGCCAGCCGCTAGGCCGGGACGGCGGCAGCCTCTATCTCTCCGCCTACCAGCAACAGTACTGGGGCACCGGCAATTATGAGCGCAACCTGAATGTCGGCTACAGCACCACCCTCGGGCGCATCTCGCTGAGCCTCTCCTATGCCTGGGTGCAGAGCGTCTCCTCGCTGGACGACGACGATGACCACGACAACCGCCTGAGCGATGACCGGCAACTCTCGCTGACGGTGCAGGTGCCGCTCGACGGCTGGCTGCCGCGCACCTATGCCACCTACTCCGCCACCACTGACGCCGCCCGCCACCACAGCCAGCAGGTGGGGCTGAACGGCAGCGCGCTGGAGGACGGCAACCTGAGCTACACCCTGCAAGCGGGCTATGACAACCAGTACGGCGGCGGCTCCGGGCTGGCGACGGTGGATTACCGCGGCGCATATGGGGAGGCCGGGCTGGGCTACAACAGCGACAGCAGCGGCAGCCGGGTGAACTACCGGCTACAGGGCAGCGCGGTCGCTACCCCTTACGGCGCGGCGCTCGGCCAGCCGGTGGGTGAGACGCTGGCGCTGGTGCATGCGCCCGGCGCGGGCGGGGTGAAAATCAGGAATAACGTCGGGGTACATACCGACCCGCGCGGCTACCTGCTGGTGCCTTACCTCTCCCCTTACCGGGAGAACCGGCTGGTGCTGGACACCACCACCCTGCCGGAGAACACCGACCTGCCGATGGCGACGCAAAGCGTGGTGCCGACCAAAGGCGCGGTGGTGCTGGCGCACTTTGCCACCCACCTCGGTTACCGGGTAGTGGTAACCCTGACGCGTGACGGCCGCCCGTTGCCGTTCGGTGCCGTGGCGACGCTGGCCAGTGACCCGGCGGTGTCCGGCATTGTCGGCGACGGCGGCGAGCTCTACCTGAGCGGCGTGCCGCCCCAGGCGGAGGTCATCGTGAAATGGGGCAATGGCGCGCAGCAAACGTGCCGCGCGTATCTCACCCTGCCGGACGCGGATCAGGGCGAGCCGGTGCGCAGTGTACAGGCGGCCTGCCGTTAGCCTGCGGGCGGCGGCAGGCCAGGGTTTATCTTGAGGGGCGGCCATCGCCCGGAAAACAGGAGGGCGTCATGTTGAACAGCCTGCGGTGGGAAAGCGTCATGTTCGCGGGGATGCTGCTGGGCAGCCCGGCGGTGTGGGCCGGGGAGTGCCTGATGGTCGAGCAACCGGGGCGCTATTTTACAGAATTGGATCAGGGGCGGTATGTACTCGATGACTCCGGCATGGTGATACCGGATATGATCACCGTATATGGGGGGGACACCCATCCGATGGATTGCCGGTGCGAAGGGGGCAGCGCCGCGCTCTATTTCAAAAGTGTGATCACCTTACCGCCCGGCTACAACGACGGCACCATGACGTATTATATCGTGCATCCCTCGGCGCAGATTGGCCTTAAATACCGGATCAATGATGGGCCGCTTATCCCTGCCCCCTTTGAGGATGTTTCCGACGGGTTAAGCCATCCCTGCGGCAGTGACGGGTTTTACCACAGCCCTATTGCGGAAACCGGGAGTAAGGGGACGCTGTCGCTTTACCTGGTCAAAGGTTTTACCGGAAAGCTGGTCATTCCGCCCATCCTGTTAGCACGGGTGTATGCCCGCTGGGGCACCCAGGGCGGCTACAGCGCCACACACATCAACGAGTTGCTTATCGCCGGCCAGCTGATCGCGCCGCAAACCTGCCGGATTAATGACGGCACCGTCATTAATATCGACCTCGGCACCCTCCGCAGTGCCGATATCCTGGTCCCCGGCGCGCTGCCCGCCAACTACACCCCCCAGGCGGTGAGGCTGGAGTATATGTGCGCCAACATCACCGAAACCATGCAGATCGAACTGACCCTGTATGGCCAGGAGAGCGCTGACCTGCCCGGCACCTTACAAACCTCCAACCCGGATATCGGCGTGCAGGTGGCGGATCAGAACATGAAGCCCTTTGACGTCAATGGCGGCGAGGTGCCGCTCACCCTTAACTATGGGGATATCCAGTATGAAACCGGCCAACAGGTGTTGTACGCCTGGCCGGTCAATACCACCGGCAAGCCCCCGGCCACCGGCCCCTTCAACGCCTCGGCACTGCTGGAGGTCGAATTCCATTAAGTTCTGCGCCGGGAGGCCCGCCTGCCGGTCACCGTTACCTGACAGGGCAACCCATCGCCCGGGAGCCACACATGAGACACGTTAGATCTCTGCGGTTGTTGGCTGTTCTGATATTGGCCGGCCTGCTACTGGTCAGCCTGACAGGGCTGGGCCTGACAGGCAGCCCGGCGGCGTGGGCCGGAAGCTGCACCCCTCTCTCGAGGCCGGCCCCCTATTCCATCAAGCTGGACAGTGACGATATTAATACCGCCCATAATATGGCCGGGCAGGTGTTACCGGATATGCACACGTTTTATGTGCGCAGGGAGGGCGCCATCGATTGCCGGTGCGAAGGGGGCAGCGCGGCGCTCTATTTTCGCAGCGTAAGCCTGTTGCCGCCCGGCTACCAGGACGGCAGCCTGACCTATTACATCGTGAAGCCGTCGCTGCATGCCGGGCTTAAACTGCGGATGAACGATGACTCGCTGCGCCCGATGCCGTTCGAGGATCTCTCTGACGGCGGAAGTTACCCCTGCGGCAGCGACGGGATTTACCACCACCCGGTCAATGAAACGGCCTACAGCGGCACCCTGTCGCTGTATGTGGCCGAAGGCTTTACCGGCGAGCTGGAAATCCCTTACACCCGGATAATGGAAATCTATGCCCGCTGGGGCACCCAGGGCGGCTACGGTACCACGCCGGTCAGCCGGTTTGCGGTGTACGGCACCCTGGTCGTGCCGCAGGCCTGCATCATTGGCGATGCACAGGTGGTGAATGTCGATCTCGGCCCGATCCGCAGCACTGACATCCGCATCCCCGGTGCCATGCCTGCTGGTTACACCCCTCAGCACATTACGCTGGACTATCTCTGCAATAACATTACCGAGGAGATGCGCCTTGAGCTGACGCTGCTCGGCGAAGAGAGCGCGGCGCTGCCCGGCGTGTTACAAAGCTCTAACCCGGACATCGGCGTGCAGCTCACTGACAGCAACATGGCCCCGCTGCTGATCAACCACAGCCGTCTGCCGCTGCCGCTGACCACCGGCAACTCGAACCGCTCCGGCCGCCAGTATTTATACGCCTGGCCGGTCAATACCACCGGCAATGCCCCGGCCGCCGGCCCCTTCAGTGCCTCGGCGCTGATGGAGGTGCAGATCCAATGATCCCCGCACCTGCCGGTTACCTTTTACCCTGCGGCAACCGGGGCAGCGTATGATGCCCCGGCGGTGGCGGGCCGGCCTGGGGCTCACCGGCCTGATGCTGGCCGCGCTGCTGGGCGGCCGGGCGGCGTGGGCGGGCGGCTGTGAAACCCTGCATTACACCACCCCTTATCTGTTGCAACTGGACAGAAGCGAGATCGACAGCGCGCACAACCAGGGCGGGCAGGTATTGCCGGACGCGGTCGTGTTCCAGTTGTCGAATCAGTTTCCGATGGAGTGCCGCTGTGAAGGGGGCAATGCGGCGCTCTATTTCCGCAGCGAAATCCTGCTGCCGCCCGGCTACCGGGACGGCGACCAGACCTACTTTATTGTGAATGACTCGCTGCACATCGGTGCCAAACTGGGGGTGAAAGGCGGCATCCCGGTGCCGGCCCCGTTCGATGACCTGTCGGATGGGGGAAGTTACCCGTGCGGCAGTGACGGCACCCACTACAGCCCGTCAGAGGAGGTGGCCAACCACGGCACCCTGTCGCTGTACCTGGCCGCCGGCTTTACCGGCCAGCTGACCATTCCCCTCACCCGGCTGATGGAAATCTATGCCCGCTGGGGCGCGCAGGGCAGTTACGGCACCCAGCCGGTCAGCCGGATTTCCGTCTTCGGCACCCTGCTCGTGCCGCAGACCTGCGCCATCGATGACGGCCGGGTGATTAACGTCAACCTCGGCCAGATCCGCAGCGCCGCCCTGCTGACCCCCGGCGCGATGCCCGCCGGGTATGTCCCACAGCAGATTACGCTGGAGTATGCCTGCCGAAATATCAACGACACCATGCACCTTGAGCTGGTGTTGCTGGGGGAGGAGAGTGCGGCGCTGCCCGGCGTATTGCAGACCTCCAACCCGGACATCGGCGTGCGGGTGGCGGACGAAAACCTGGTGCCGCTTCCGCTCAACAGCGGCCGCCTGCCGCTGCCGCTGGATGTGCAGAACCAGTCCGGGCGGCAATTTCTCTACGCCTGGCCGGTCAACACCACCGGTGCCGCCCCGGCCACCGGCACTTTCAGCGCCTCTGCGCTGATGGAGGTGGAGATCCAGTAACCTCAGCGGCGGGTGCGGCGGCGGACGGGTTTCGCGGTTTTTTTGGCGGCGGCCACCACCGGTGCAGGCGGTGCGCCCTCCGGCATCGGCGGCTGGTGGATCGGGAACACCGGCAGCGCCGCCAGCAACCGTGCGCCGTAGCTTTTGCTCAGCAGGCGGCGGTCATAGATCACGATGTCACCGGTGCACTGGTGGCTGCGGATCAAACGCCCGACCTGCTGGATCAGGTTAAACGAGGCGCTCGGCAGGCTCTGCACCTCGAACGGGTAACGCTTCAGGGATTTCAGCCACTCGCCCTCGGTGACGATCACCGGGCTGTCCACCGGCGGGAAGGCGATTTTATGGATGTGCACCTGCGTCAGCAGCTCGCCCTTGAGATCCAGCCCTTCGGCAAAAGATTGCAGCCCCACCAGCACGCTCTGGCTCCCCGCCTCGACTTTTTTGCGGTGCGTCTCCACCAGCCGGTAACGCGGCTGGTCACCCTGCACCAGCAGCATCAGCCGGAGATCCTGCACATGGCTTAAAAAGGTCTGCATCGCCCGGTTGCTGGCAAACAGCACCAGCATCCCCTTGTGCTTTTTCTCCGCCACCTGGGCGCGGAAAAAGTGCGCCATCTCCGCCAGGTGCTCCGCCTCGTGCGTCATCAGCGGCTCATAGCGCATCTGGGGGATCACCAGCCGGCCCTGGTCGATATGGTTGAACGGCGAATCCAGCGTCACAAAGCGGTCACCGGCCTTTTCGCTCAGCCCGCTCAGCTCCTGCAAACGGGCGAAGCTGTTGAGCGAGCGCAGCGTGGCAGACGTCACCACCACATGCGGCACCTTGCGCCACAGCATCTTTTCCAGCTGATCGCTGACGCGGATGCCGACGCAGTGCAGCGTCAGATGCGCCACGTTGTCGCGCTGGCTGCGCGTCACCCATTTGCTGATCGGCGCATTAGAGGACTGCGCCAGCGCCGCCAGCCGCCACAGCTTGCTCATCGCCTCGAAATAGCCGAACGCGCGGTTCATCTGCAACAGGGTACGGTGCAGCCGCACCACATCATGTTTGCCGGTCTTTTCGCTGAGATCGTTCTGCATATATTCCGTCAGCCCCCGCAAGGCATCGGTGAGCTTGAACAGCCGGGTGCAGGTTTCCGGCAGCGCCGCCGGCAGTTCGCCCATCTCAAAGCGGTGCTCCGCCTCCACCACATCCGGCGGCAGGTAAGCGGCAAGCTCGCGCTCCACCTGCGCCTGAAGTTCGCGCAGCTCCTCGCAGTGGGTTTTCAGCCGCTCAAGGTTCGCCAGCGGCGGCGGGCTTTTCGGCGGGAAATGGCTGATGCAGACTTCCATCTGGCGGAACAGGTTCTCGAGCTGAAGGTTGGCCGACACCGCGCCGATCTCGCCCGCCATCTCCAGCGCATCGCGCGCCACCTCCGGCAGGTGGTGCCCTTCGTCCAGCACCAGCAGCAGATCCTTGGCCGGCGGCAATACCGATTCCGACTCCAGCGCCGCCATCACCAGCGCATGGTTGGCGACCACCACATCGGCGCTCTCAATCTCCTTGCGGGCGATGAAGTAGGGGCAGTCGCGCACATAGTGGCAGTTGCGCCCCAGGCAGTTGACCTTGTCGGTGCTGAGCTTCGCCCACAGCGGGTCCTGGATGGTCTGGGGGTAATGGTCGCGCAGGCCGTCCCAGGTATGGTTGCTCAGCGCCTTGCCGAGTTTGACGCACAAGGCGTGCTCCTCGCCGCTGGCCGGGGCGAGTTCATCATCCAGAAACAGGCCGAGATCGCCCTGCGCCGCCTCGTCACTGCTGAGTGCCGCCAGATTGCGCGGGCAGACGTAGCGGCGGCGGCCAAACGCCCCGGTGAATTTAAGGTCAGGGATGATCTTCTTCAGCAGCGGCAGATCCTTGCTGTAGATCTGGTCCTGTAACGCCACATTGGCGGTGCTGACCACCAGCGGCTTGCCCTCGGCCCGGCTGACCGCGATGCCGGGGATCAGGTAAGAGAGGGTTTTGCCGACGCCGGTGGGCGCTTCGATCACCAGATGGCGGCTCTCATCGCCGGAAAGGGTTTTGGCGACATCAGCGATCATCTGGCGCTGCGGCGCGCGGGGAATAAAATCGGGGATCTGGTTTTGCAGGGCCTTATACCACTGGCCTATCTGGTTTTTTAGTGCGGGGGTGAGCGCCATAGCATCTGGTTATCTATACAGGGTTTGGCGCTATTCTCCCACAGACCGGCGCGCACGTCAGCCCGTGGGTAAGGGTTGTCAGCTAAATTGCTCGCGGAACAGCGTCTCAAGCCGGGGGTGGCGGGCCACGTTTTTGGCAATCGCCTCCAGGCGCGGCGCGTATTCGGCAAACCATACCGGCCCCGGCCGCCAGTGGTGCATCACCGCGATATAAATGTCGAGCGCGCAGAAGGTCGCGCCGAAAAACCACGGGCCGTTGGCGTCAGCGGCGGCTTCAATCTGCAACCAGAGTTTTTTGCGCAGGCCATCGGTGGTGTCGGTCAGCACTTTGGGGTTATCGACGCCCGGCAGCCATTTTTCCGGCTGGTCGCCGTAGGTAAAGGAGGGGTAAATCTGGGCGTTGATCACCATAATCCAGCGCAGGAACACCGGCAGGTGGCCGCCCTCACTCGACGGGATCAGCCCCGCCAGCGGCCAGCGCAGGTGCAGCAGCACCAGAATCGCCGCGGTTTCCGTCATCACGGTGCCGTCCGGCAGCCGCAGTACCGGCACCTGCCCCAGCGGGTTGAGCGCCAGCAGCCGCTCATACTCCGGGCAGTCCGTCTGGTCATCCACCTCCTGATAGTGGTAAGGAAGCCGGGTCAGCTTCAGCGCAGCGGCGACAATGGCCGATCCGCAGCCTTTACGGCCATACAGCGTATAGGTTCCGCTCATGGTATAACTCCTGTGTCACGGGCTTGGTCCTAGGCTAACTGTAGACCAAAATGCCCGGCGTCAGGCCGTGCGCGCTCACCCTTCCGGCATCCCGCCGAGCTTTTTCCCCAGGCAGACCGCATCCGCTTTGCCGATGTAATCGCCATAGGCGGCGATCTCCCGGTAGCCGTGCGCCAGGTAAAAACGCACCGCCGTCAGGTTCACCAGCCGGGTTTCGAGCCAGATTTGCCGGTAGCCGAGCCGGGCGGCTTCCGTTTCCAGATAACGCAGCACCGCCGAGCCGACGCCGCGGGCGCTGCGCCGGGCATAGACCCGCTTGACCTCCGCAATCCCCTGGTCCAGCGGCCGGAACGCGCCGCAGCCCACCGGGTTGCCGTGGGGGTCATACGCCAGCACAAAACAGCAGCCGGGCTGCTGCATCTGTTCGGCATCAAAGGAGGCGCGCCCGCTGCTGCCGGTAATGGTAAGCAGCGCGTCTGACAACTCCTCCATCAGCATTTGTGCATCGGCCCCCTCGGCCGCGGCGCGGCGTACGGTGATGGCGTGTTCATGCATGGTGCGTCTCCGTATTCAGGCCGGCGACGTTATTCCACCGGCATCAGTGCGGTTATTTATCGGCACGCATTAAGTCCGCGTTTTTACCTGGCTTACCCCCGCCCGCCCGTCACGCCGCTATCGCTTTGAACATCACGGTAGTGGGTTCCCAGACCGGCGCTGACCCGTGGCTGCTGGGGGATAAGACATAATCCGGGATCTGCCCGCTGATCTGGTAGCCGAGCGACAGGTAAAGCTGTTCGGCCACATCGCCGCTGCGGGTGTCGAGCACCAGCAGGCGTTTGCCGCGCGCGCGGGCTTCCTGCTCCACCTGCTCCATCAGTGACCGGGCAATGCCCTGCCGCCGGGCATCCGGGTGCACCAGCAACTTGGCGACTTCAGCGCGGTGCCGGCCGTTCGGCATACCCGCCGGGATCAGCTGTACCGTGCCGACCACCCGCCCCTGGGCGCGTGCCAGCAGCAGGATGCGCTCCCCGGCAGCCACCGACGCAGCCTGTCCCTGCCAGAACGCGGCAGCCGCCTCCAGGCTGAAAGGCTGCACAAACCCGACGCTGGCATTGTGCGCCACACAAGCGTGCAACACCTGTGC
Source organism: Nissabacter archeti (assembly GCF_018257325.1). NCBI lineage: Bacteria > Pseudomonadati > Pseudomonadota > Gammaproteobacteria > Enterobacterales > Yersiniaceae > Nissabacter > Nissabacter archeti. The sequence continues at coordinate 79,156 of NZ_JAERKB010000008.1, read as the reverse complement.
CAGGCCTTGCAGGTCATCGGCATTCAGTTCCGGGGTAACAGTATAGTGAAGGTAATCGGTCATGGTGGCTCCGGTCAGGTTCGGCAAATCACGATGGCATAATGCGCGTCGGCAGGGCCGGGCGCGTAGAAATGGGAGGGGCCGTTGAGCAAAAAGCGCAGGCAATCGCCCGGCGTCAGGCGCCAGGTGCGGTCGCTCAGGCTGTATTCCAGTGCACCGGAGAGCAGCCAGATCTGCTGCTGCATCCCGGCCACCGGCGCGTTATCGTAATGAATCGACGCCCCGGCGCGCAGCCGCCCTTCTATCAGTTCAGCGCGGAACCCCTGGGTCGGCGGGGAAACGGAGCGGCGCTCGAAGCCGGTTTCCAGGTCATGCCACACCGGCTGGTTGGCCCGTGACAGCAGCTCCGGCGGGGACTCCTCAATCTCACGCAGCAGCTGTGACATGGTCATGCCGAACACCTGCGCCAGCTTGCCGAGCAAGGCGGCGGTCGGGCTGGTTTCCGCCCGTTCAATACGTGACAAGGTTGCCCGGCTGATGCCGGTCTGCTGGGCGAGCTGGTCAAGCGACCATTGCCGGGCGGTACGTAATTGCACCAGCCGTTGTGCCAGCAGGCGATCCTGGTTATCGTCCATAAAACGCTCTCTTTTTCTCAATTATGAGAATCTATCCCGTAAATGAGAAATAGGCAAGCGTGCCGCACTGGACGGGCCAGATCATCTCTTCACCAATATTTGACCGCCTGTATTTTGCGGTTTTTTTACCAAACAAAACAACTCAGCCACTGTCTTAGCCGTGCATATTTGATAACATCCTTCATTATTATTACGAACATTATTGCAATTTTAGACACCAGAGGGCAGAGATGAGACGTTACAGCATCGGCGAAGTTGCCGCCCTTTGCGGGATCAATCCCGTCACGTTACGTGCCTGGCAGCGAAGATATGGTTTGCTCAAACCCAAACGCACCGAAGGCGGACACCGGCTGTTCGATGATGACGACCTGGCCCGTATCCATACCATTCTGAGCTGGATTGAACGCGGCGTGCCGGTCGGCCAGGTGCGGGCGTTGCTGGAGGGGGATGGCAAGCCGGAAGAGGCCACAGACAGTTGGGCAAAACTCACTGATGCCCTGCTGGCCGCGTTGCAGCGGGTGAACCTCAACCGCGTCCGCCAGTTATTGAAAGAGTATGGCCGCGAGTACCCGGCGTCCCAGTTGGTGGACAACGTCCTGCGGCCGTTGCGCGCCCGGCTGGCGAGCCACGGCGCGCCGCTGCTGACCCTGCGCAGCCTGCTGGACGGCATCGTGATTGAGTACGCGGCCTTTTGCCTGGCTGCCGGCCGCAAAACGCCGGGCGAGCCGCTGATGATCATCGGCTGGGGGCGCGCTGACCGGGCGGAGCTTTGGCTGGAGGGGATCAAGCGCAGCGAAGCCGGTGCGCGGGTGGATGTGCTGGCTGACCTGCTGACCGCCCCGCAACTTGATGCGCTGAATACGCACCATGTGGTGCTGTGGGCCGAGGGGCGGCTCAGCCGCCAGCAACAGCAGCAACTGGCGGACTGGCAGGCGCAGAAACTGGACATTGAACTGATGGGCAGCGCTGCCCTGCTTGAAAATACCCCCACCTGAGGATAACCGGGATTATCCCGGTTCGTGCGCCCCCTTCCCGCCCCCTGCCCTACAGCCGGATAAACAGCATATAGAGCAGTGCGGAGATCAGAATCGAAACCGGCAGGGTCAATACCCAGGCGATCAGCAGGTTGCGCAGCGTCGCCATTTGCAGGCCGGAGCGGTTGGCGGCCATCGTCCCGGCCACGCCGGAGGAGAGCACGTGGGTGGTCGACACCGGCAGCCCGAAGCCGTCTGCCGCGCCGATGGTGACCATCGCCACCAGCTCCGCACTCGCGCCCTGCGCATAACTCAGGTGGTTTTTCCCGATCCGCTCGCCCACGGTGATCACAATACGCCGCCAGCCGACCATCGTGCCCAGCCCCAGCGCCAGCGCGACCACCACTTTCACCCACAGCGGGATAAAGCGCGTGGCGTTGTCCAGCTCCCGCTTCATGGCATCGAGGTTGTTCTGCGTCTCTGCCGGTAAGCTGACCTCGTGGGTTTTCAGCGCCTTGATGCTCTCTGAGGCCAGGTACATGTCATTGCGGGTGTTCGCCACCAGTTGCGCCGGGATGCGGTCCATTGAGCCGTACTGTTTGATCTGCGTGGCGATGTTGTGCAGCGTCATGCTCAGCGCGGGCAGCACCTGCGGAGTATTGTCACCGCTGCTGACAAACTGGATCAGCACATCGCGCGGCGGTGTGCTCAGCGCGGCAGGCTGCCCGTTCAGCAACTGCTGCTCCGTGACCTGTGACAGTGCCGCCACCCGCGGGATTTGCTCCGGCGGGATGGAGCGGTTCAGCGCGTAGACGATAGGCATGGTGCCCACCAGGATCAGCATAATCAGCCCCATGCCCTTCTGGCCGTCATTCGAGCCGTGGGCAAACGAGACGCCGGTACAGGTCAGGATCAGTAAGCCACGGATCCACGGCGGCGGCGGCCGTTTGCCTTCCGGTGAGACGTAGAGCTGGCGGTTGCGGATCACTTTCTTCATCAGCAACAGCAGCCCGGCGGCGCAGACGAAGCCCACCACCGGCGACAGCAGCAGGGCGTACGCGACATTCAGCGCCTGATCCCAGTTCACGCCATCCAGCCCGCTGCGGCCGTGGTCAATGGCATTCGCCACCCCGACGCCGATAATCGAGCCAATCAGCGTATGGGACGACGACGACGGCAGCCCGAGGTACCAGGTGCCGAGGTTCCAGATAATTGCCGAAAACAGCAGCGCGTAGATCATCGCGAAGCCGTGGCCGGAGCTGGCCTGCAAAATCAGGTCTACCGGCAGCAGCGAGATGATGCCGAACGCCACCACGCCGCTGGAGAGCATCACGCCGCTGAAATTGCACAGCCCCGACCAGAGGATCGCCACGCCCGGCGTCAGCGAGTGGGTGTAAATCACCGTGGCCACGGCGTTGGCCGTGTCATGGAAGCCGTTGACAAACTCGAAGCCGAGCGCGATCACCAGCGCCAGCCCGAGCAGCAAAAACGGCACATAGCTGGTGCTGCTGACGTTCTGCCCGGCGTCGGCGACATCGCTGAACAGGTTGGCACCGGCAAACGCCAGCCCGCACAGGGCCGCCAGGATGATAAACAACGGCGTGAACCGGTGGCTCTTGCCGGTCAAATCCGGGCGCGAATCCACTGCGGCCGGGGGGAAAATCGTTTTCTCGCTCATGGGCTGCCTCGTTCCGGGATGTGTGGGACTTACCCTGAGTGTTACCGGCGGATTGTGACAAAGGCATGAACCCTCGGGCAGAAAATTTGACTTAAGTTGACAAAACCCCGGCTGACCGGCGGCAATTCTGACGTAAATTGACACATGGCCGGCCATCAGGCCGGAAAGCCCCGGCGACAAGGCGCGGTTTTGGGTTGCAGAAGCGGCCGCGATGTTGTTATCTGGTGGCCTCTTTTTTTCCCTCCACGGATGACACACCCACCATGACTGACACTTCCCGGCGCGCGTTCTGGCTGCTGGCGGCCGCCCTGTTTGCCCTCTACATTATCTGGGGCTCCACCTATTTCGCCATCCGCATTGGGGTGGAGAGCTTCCCGCCGCTGATGCTGGCCGGTATCCGCTACCTTTGCGGCGGGGTACTGCTGTTTTCGTTCCTGCTGCTGCGCGGCCATGCGCTGCCGACCGGCAAACAGTGGCTGGCGGCCGCGGTGATTGGCGTGCTGTTGCTGGCGGTGGGCAACGGGCTGGTGACGGTAGCGGAACATATGCAGGTGCCGTCCGGCATTGCGGCGGTGATGGTGGCGACGGTGCCGCTGTTCACGCTCTGCTTCAGCCGGTTGTGGGGCATCACGCACAGCCGCGTGGAGTGGAGCGGCGTGGCGATTGGGCTGGTGGGCATTGTGCTGCTCAACACCGGGCATAACCTGGCCGGGAACCCGTGGGGCGCCGGGCTTATCCTGATCGCCTCGCTGAGCTGGGCGTTCGGCTCGGTGTGGAGCGCGCGCCTGCCGCTGCCCACCGGGGCGATGGCCGGGGCCGCGGAGATGCTGATCGCAGGCGCGGTGCTGCTGCTCACCAGCCAACTGCACGGCGAGCAGCTCACGGGCACGCCCTCCACCCAAAGCCTGCTGGCGCTGGGCTACCTGATTCTGTTCGGCTCGGTGATCGCCGTCAGCGCCTATATGTATCTGCTGAAGAATGTGCGCCCGGCGCTGGCCACCAGCTACGCCTACGTCAACCCCATGGTGGCGGTGCTGATTGGCATCGGATTAGGCGGGGAGCGGCTTACGGCGGTTGAGTGGCTGGCGCTGGCGGTGATCCTGGCGGCGGTGCTGCTGGTGACGCTCGGCAAGCTGCTGTTCCGCCCGGCCACCACCCCCCCGGCGAAAGGCTGAGGCCGTGCCGGTTGCCAGCGGGAGGAAAGGCTCTATAATCCTGCTGCTAACCAAAGGATAACCAAATGAACAATGTTGCAAAAAAAATCGTGATTGGCCTGGTCTCATTGATGGCACTCGGTGCCATTGGCGGGGTGATGCTGGCCGGTTACGCCGTGCTGATTGGCCCACCGGCCTGATCTCAGCCGCCGCGCCGCTGTTGCAGCACCGCAGCCCAGCGTTCAAACAGCATATCGGTGACGATCGCCAGCAGCGCCACCAGAATCGCCCCCTGTAACACATAGGCGGTGTTGAAGCCGCTCAGGCCAATCACAATCGGCGAGCCGAGGCTCTGGGTGCCGACGCTGGAGGCGATGGCCGCCGTGCCGATGTTGATGATCACCGACGTGCGGATGCCGGTAATGATCACCGGCGCGGCCAGCGGCAGCTCGACGCGCATCAGCATCTGCCGGCGGCTCATGCCGACGCCGAGCGCCACCTCGCGGCTGGCCGCCGGTACTGACCCCAGCCCGGCCAGCGTGCCCTGCACCACCGGCAGCAGGCCATACAGCACCAGCGCCAGAATCGCCGGTTTCTCGCTGAAGCCCATCACCGGCACCGCCACCGCCAGCACCGCCACCGGCGGGAAGGTCTGCCCCACCGCCACCAGTGTCTCCAGCAACGGCCGGAACGCCCGCCCGGCGTCACGCGTCACCGCAATCCCGGCGGTCACGCCAATCACCACCGCAATCAAGCTGGAGATGCCCACCAGCAGCAGGTGCGACAACACCAGCGACGGAAAGCCCTGTTGCAGGTAGAGCGGGCGTTGCAGCGTGGGGAACAGCCAGTGGAACAGGCCGCCCAGCTCGCCCATGCCGAACGTAAACGCCACCAGCAGGATCAATGCCCAGAGCAGCGGCGACCGCAACCGCCGCCAGCCGCGCCGTTCAGCGCCCATCGCCGCCCTCCTCGACTAAATCTTCCAGATGCAGCACGCCGAGCGGCCGCCCCTGATCGTCCGCCACCGGCAGGCAGCGGGTGCCGCGCGCCACAAACAGCGACAGCGCATCACGCAGCGTCAGGCTGGCGGCCACCGGCTCCCCGGCGGCACGGCCCGGCCGCACCCGTTGCGCCACCTGGGCCTGCGCCAGCAGCTTGATGCCGAGATCGCTGCGGCCAAAGAAGTCCCGCACAAAGGCGCTGGCGGGCTGCTGCAACAGCGCCAGCGGCGTGCCCTGCTGCACCACGCGGCCCTGATCGAGCAGCACAATGCGGTCAGCCAATGCCAGCGCCTCGTCGATGTCATGGGTCACCAGCACCACGGTACGCCCGGAGATCTGGTGGATGCGCGCCACCTCCTCCTGCAACGCACTGCGCGTGACCGGGTCGAGCGCGCCGAACGGCTCATCCATCAACAGCACTTCCGGGTCAGCCGCCAGCGCCCGCGCCACCCCGACCCGCTGCTGCTGGCCGCCGGAAAGCTGGTGCGGGTAGCGGTGGCGGAACAATTCAGGCTCAAGGTGCAGCAGCGCCAGCAGTTCGGTGACGCGGTCGCGGATTTTCGCCTTCGGCCATTTCAGCAGTTGCGGCACGGTGGCGATGTTCTGCTCCACCGTCCAGTGCGGGAACAGGCCAATCGACTGGATGGCGTAGCCCATGCGCCGCCGCAAATCCTGCGGCTTAAAGGCGTGGATCTCCTCACCGGCGAACAGGATTTTGCCCTGGTCATGCTCCACCAGCCGGTTAATCATCTTCAGCGTGGTGGATTTGCCGGAGCCGGAGGTGCCGATAAGCACCGTGAATTCGCCGTCGGCGATGGTGAGCGTCAGGTCATCCACCACCGGTTTGCCGGCGTAGAATTTACTTACCTGCGAAAACTGAATCATCTGCGGGGGGGTTCCAATACCGAGACAAGAAACGTAAACAGGCCATCGATGACCACGGCCATCAGCACCACCGGGATCACCCCCAGCAGCACCAGATCCAGCGCGCTGCTCAGCAGCCCCTGGAACATAATGGCCCCGAAGCCGCCTGCGCCAATCAATGCCGCCACCATCGCCAGCCCCACGGTCTGTACCGCCACCACGCGCACGCCGGAGAGGATCACCGGCAGCGCCAGCGGCAGTTGCACCTGCCGGAACAGCTGGCCGCGCGTCATGCCCATGCCGCGCGCTGCCTCCTGCACATGGGCCGGGACGGACGCCAGCCCCGCCACCACGCTGCGCACCAGCGGCAGCAACGAATAGAGCACCAGCGCAATAATCGCCGGTGCCGTGCCGATGCCGCTGATGCCGAGGTGCGCGAGCCACGGCCAGGCGGCGGCCAGCCCCGCCAGCGGGGCGAGCAGCAGGCCGAACAGCGCAATCGACGGAATGGTCTGGATGATGTTAAGCAGCGGGAACAGCGGGGCGCGCCAGCGGGCGGAGCGGTAACAGAGCACGCCGAGCGGCAGCCCGATCAGCAGCGACGGCAACAGCGTACCGCCGAGCAGGCCGAGGTGTTGCCACAGCGCATCATTGAACACCTCTTCGCGGTTGGCGTACTCCTGCATCAGCGACAGCGCGTCCAGCCGACCGCTGACCAGCAGTGCCGCCACCGGCAGCACCATCTGCGCGCCGAGCAGCAGCCGCAGGCCGCGCTGTGCCGTGATGTGGGTCACGGCGTCCGCGCCAATCAGCAGGCAGAGCGCCGCCGCCGCCCAGTAGCCGCCCCCGAGCGAGGTGCGCGCAATGCTCTCCTCGCCGCCGGAGAGCGCCTGCGCCGTCAGCCCGGCCTGTTGCGTCAGGGTAAACAGCAAGACTTCCGCCAGCAGCAACGCCGCCAGCGAGGCGGCGCGCCGGGGCGGCAAACAGGCCAGCCCCGCCAGCCCCGCCAGCGGCAGCAACCGCAGCCAGCCGGTGGCGTGCAGCAGCGCGGCCAGCGGCATCGCCTCGCCCGACACCAGCCGGTTCGGCGCATGGCTGACAAACCCCAGCCCGGCAAGGGACAGCGCCAGCAGCACCGTCAGCAACAGTAGCACCGGGTTCAGCCGGGGCGTTGGGTGCGCGTCCGGCATCAGGATTTCACGAAGCCTTTATCTTTCAGGTATTTCTGCGCCACTTTTTTCGCGTCACGCCCGCCGACGGCAATCTGCGCATTGAGTTTTTGCAGCGTCGGGCCGTCGAGTGAGGCAAACACCGGTTTCAGCAGCGCCGGGATGTTTTTATGCTGGTTGAGCACCGCCTCGCGGATAATCGGTGCCGGGGCATAAATCGGCTGCACGCCCTGCGGGTCACTCAGGGTTTGCAGGCCGAGTGCCGCCACCGGGCCGTCGGTGCCGTAGGCCATCGCGGCGTTGACGCCGGAGGTCTGCTCTGCGGCGGCTTTGATGGTCACGGCGGTGTCACCGCCCGCCAGCGACAGCAACTGGTCCTGCTTCAGGGTGAAATGGTACGCCTGCTGGAAGGCGGGCAGCGCGTCCGGCCGCTCGATAAATTCCGCCGAGGCCGCCAGTTTAAAGGTGCCGCCGCCGCTGATGTATTTGCCGAGGTCATCCAGGCTGGTCAGGTGGTTCTGCTGCGCCAGATCCTGGCGTACCGCAATCGTCCAGGTGTTATTGGCCGGGGCCGGGTCAAGCCAGACAATCTTGTTCTGGTCGTAGTCCAGCTGTTTTACCTTGTCATAACCTGCCTGGGCATTTTTCCAGGCCGGGTCGCTGTCTTGTGAGAAGAAGAACGCGCCGTTGCCGGTGTACTCCGGGTAAATATCAATTTCACCGGCGGTAATCGCCCCGCGCACCACTTTGGTGTTGCCGAGTTGCAGGCGGTTGGTGGTTTTAATGCCGTTGGCCTCCAGCACCTGGATGATCAGGTTGCCGAGCAGTGAGCCTTCGGTATCAATTTTCGAGCCGACGCGTACGGCGTCAGCCGCCTGCGCCAGACCGGACACGGCGACCAGCGCCACCGCCAGCCAGCGCCCGATAAGGGTGGAACGGGACATGGAACTCCTCCTGATAATCAGATCGTGCTGCCCTGGATAAACATGCTTGCTGTCAAAAGGATAGCCGCGATTTCCCGGCTGACCAGCCGTGAGGGTGAACGGTGCGACAAAACGCCGCTTTTCGGAGAAGTACCGCACAGGGGAAAACCCGGCAGGCGGGAGCCTGCCGGGCGGGAAACACGGGGATCAGAAGCCTTCCAGCACCGTTTTGCCGCGTGACGCGCCGGACTCCAGCAGCGCATGGGCGCGCCGCAGGTTTTCTGCGTTGATGGTGCCGAAATGCTGGCCGACGGTGGTGCGGAGCACCCCGCTGTCCAGCAGGTCAGCCACGCGGTTCAGCAGTTCATGCTGTTTGATCATGTCCGGCGTTTCGAACATTGAACGGGTGAACATCAGTTCCCAGTGCAGGGAAATCGCCTTGCGCTTAAGCGGCATGGCATCCAGCGAGGCCGGGTCATCAATCAGCCCCAGTTTGCCCTGCGGTGCCAGCACGTCGATGAGCTGCGCATAGTGGCTATCGGTGTGGGTCAGGCTGGCGACGTGCGTCACCTGCTCAATGCCGAGCGCGTTGAGTTGCGGGGCCAGCGGCTGATGGTGGTCAATCACATGGTGTGCGCCCTGTTGCGTTACCCACGCCTGCGTTTCGCCGCGTGAGGCGGTGCCGATGACCGTCATGCGGGTCAGCTGGCGGGCCAGCTGGGTCAGGATCGACCCAACGCCGCCCGCTGCGCCGACAATCAGCAGCGTGTCGCCTTCGCCGCCCTGCTCCGCCACGCCGAGCCGGTCAAACAGCAGTTCCCAGGCGGTGATGGCCGTCAGCGGCAGCGCGGCGCTGTCGGCAAAGTTAAGCGAGGCCGGTTTACGGCCGACGATGCGCTCATCCACCAGATGCAATTCGCTGTAGCAGCCGGGGCGGATAAGCGATCCGGCATAGAACACCTCATCACCCGGTTTGAACAGCGTCACCTCCGGCCCGACCGACTCCACCACCCCGGCGACGTCCCAGCCCAGCACGCGCGGCCCGTTGGTGTCGCCGCCGGCACGCACTTTGGTGTCCACCGGGTTCACGGCAATCGCTTTCACCTGCACCCGCAGGTCACGCGCGCCGGGTTGCGGCTCAGGCAGGTCGGTATCAAACAGCGACTGCGGGTCATTAATCGGCAGGCCGGGTTGCTCATAGGCGATGGCTTTCATCTTCAGCTCCTTCAGAGTAGGTGGCAGTGCGCCGCAGCGCACCTCAGGCCACAAGCATAGCCGCCCTGAACGACCGGATACAGCCGGGTTACCGGGTAACAGTTTCATTGTGGGAGTGAAAATGGGGGGCAAAGAGCGCGGTAATGTAGCAATTTAAAAAAAAGCAATGTTTTGCTTTTCAAATCTAATACCGATGACATTTAATTTACTTATCCAACCAAAATTTATTACCAAAAGAGAATAAAGGGAAATTTATAAAACATCGTCCTTTCATGATATAACACTTAACGCAAGAGAATTAGCCCTCAACGGTAGAAACCTTCCTTACATTTAAATTAATCCAACCAATAATTAACAAAATGACAAACATAAACTTAAAACAGCACATCAAAAACGCAACCTGTTACTTTGAAAATGCCAAAATACTTATACCAATAATAATATCACTGCTGATAGTTTCTTACCCTCTGACAACGGGCAATGCGTGGGTCGGGCATGATGTAGGCGCACATATAAACAGATTGTTAGTATCAATTAATACCAAGCAAATCATTCCCTATTTTGATTTCTCTAATGAAACATTCCCGGGTTATTCATGGAATCTATTTTACCCCCCTTTATCTACCTTTTTAATGTATATAGCTCATACAATAAACCCATCAGAGTTAGACAGAACTATAAAGACAACCGCCATTTTTATTATAGCGTTGTGCTACCTCTCTTCATTTATATGTTGCAAGAAATACAACTCTACCCAATGTTCATTACTCGTTGCAGCCATCTACAGTTCATCCGGCTATTTAGCAACCAACCTCTATACCCGCTTTGCTTTTCCAGAAGCAACGTCAATGATTTTTACACCCATTCTTATAAGTGGCTTCATTGATTTTTCAAAAGGAGAAATTAATAAAAAAATCCCAGTGAGCATGACGCTTATTCTGTTATCAAATATTCCTTCTTTTTTATGCGCTTGTTTTTTCGTCATGCTTTGCTGCATCACGTTGAAAATGAACATTCAGCAGTTAAAGACACTCTTTAAACATGCGATATCCGCGATATGCTTAAGTGCTTTCTTCCTTATCCCTATGATTTATGAACAAATACATGATAAAATTCAGATGGGGGAAATCATCTGGTTTGATGTTATGAAATCAGCGATAGTCAGGCTTGATGATTTTCTATTAGGACTTACTATACAAAATGGCCGGTTAACGGGCATGCTGATCTGTATTGGCGCACCGCTAATGACAGCTTTCCTTATTTCATTACGTAACCGAAAAAATGAAGATAAATGGCTGCTAATCGCCCTTTTTCTAATGATATGCTTCGTCACCTTTCCTATTAATTACCTTATATTCCCATCATGGCTGGCCATTTTTTCTAACATCCAATTCCCATGGAGAATAACACCCTACATTTTAAGCTGTATGCTTTTTGTAATTATACGTTATGAACGGAATGTTACCCTCTTATGCCTGGCACTATTTGCCTCCAGCCTTTTAACTTCTTCTGTCACTTTTGAAAAAAAGAAAACACCACTCAATCAGAAAGATTTTTTACAGGCAGTATACATAGATTATACTCTGGTTGGTTCTGACTTCAAAAAAGACCTCAAAAAGATAACCTGTACGATTAATTCCCAGCAGACTGATTATATTGCTGACAGGACTTTAAATGAGAAAGGCATGCCGGCATTTACATTCCATGCAGACAGTGATGCCGAGTGTCAAATTCCAGTCATGGCTTATGCTGCTTTGCTGGCCAATGGTGAAAACCGTTCTACCCGCGGCTATTTAACTTATTCAGCTAAAAAAGGTGAAAATGTAGTAGAGATCACTACCCGTAAAAACTTCAATTATCTTGTTGGCCTGTCTATTATGCTCTCATTCTTAACAGCAGTTTTTATGTTTTTCTCACCCCGGTCCTTTTTCAAATTTACTCTGTTCAAGAAAAATCAGAAAAACATATTAACCCATTGAAAATAGACTAAAGGGCGCGAGAAGAGATAACCGGCTGCCCCCTAACGCGGCCCGGTGCAATCACTGATCTTGGCGAGGATAATCTCCCAGATCTGCCGCAAGCGGGCGACGTACAGATCGTCACGGATGATGTCGATCAGGGTGTCCAGCGCGTCGCCGCGGTTGCCGCCGGGATCGGCCAGCGAGACCGCCGGGTCCCCCAGCAGGATCCGGTACAGCCGGTTACGCAGATCCCGGTCCGGGCCGATGCGCTCGAGGTCAAACACCGTGCGGATATTCAGCTCACGTAACTGGAACGTTTTTTTCGAGCCGACAGCGATGATCAACTGCGCCTGCGCCACCCAGTCAATCACCTCATACAGCCCGTAGGGGGTTTCCACAAACAGCTGGATCGGGTTGGCGGTCGCCAGATTCTGCACATCCTCGATTTCAAACTCCCCAAGCCGGAATTTCATAAACGGATCGATACCGATGATCATATCCAGCGGATACTCTTTCATCAGCCGTTTATCGTCCTGATCCACCCGCCGCCCCACCAGCTTCGGGAAACGCGCCACCAGCACATCAATAAACGCCAGCGGGAACAGGCCCACCAGCAGCGCAATGGCCACAATCATCAGGGTGGCGCTGCCGGCTTTATTGACGGCGGCCTGGCCGGTACTGATGACCGTTTCACTGCTTTCATTCATGACGCCGCTGTAATAGATCGCCCCGACAATTACCAGCGGCAATAAAATGCGGAAGAAGGCGCGGAAATAGGAGATAGGCGACAAGTCAAAATTAGCGACCCGCCGCAGCAGGTATTGCAGCGTCCAGAGATAGGCGCCCAAAAAAGTAAAGGTAAAGACCAGCCGGGAGAGGTAATCACTCTCTTTCAACTTTTCAATTTTAAGCAGATAAATATGATAAAGCGTATCGAGAGAGATATAAAAACAGAAGATTGTCAGGCAGACATATAACATCACCGGCACAATATAATAGCCGAAGACGCCCCCGCCATCATCGGCCTGGCTGACGCCGCTGCCCTCATCAACATGGTATTTATATTTCATCACTTCCATAGAGGGGATGGTTTTATGCCCGGTCAGCTCAAAGACTTTCACCAATTCCAGCAGCAGCGCTGAACGGATGGCGCGGATATTTTTCCGGCCAATATAAATGCCGACCGGTAATGCACCGCCTAACACCATAGAGAATAAAAAAATAATCAGCTGCTCATGATGGGTGTGGATGTACTGAAACATGTTTCCTCCGGAACATACCGGAAAGGCGTGTATTCCCCCGCAACAGGAGGCGGTCAGGTTAATACTGCTGATATTAACGTTTCTGATGTACACCTGCTTTTACCCATTGGATAGGATTGAAAAAGCATAACCGGCAGAATTTTGAGAAGGCGGCGCTATATCCTTTTACAGCTCATTGTTTCGCTCAGAAATTAATTCATTCGTATAGAAATAGCCGGGGAGGCAGCGGGTAAAGATTTTACCCACGAGGGGCGCGGCGGCCCCCCGGGCGGGGTTACAGCACCGGGCTGCGCGGCACAAAGACGTGGCCGACGCCCGCTTCAATCAGTTTTTTCACCAGCTCAAAGCCGCCGTTTGGCTGGCTGTGGGCGAATTCACGTTCCGGGGTAAAGATCGGGCTGGCCCAGTAGAGGTTAACTTTGTCGCCATAAACGGCCGGCATGGAGACTTTGCTGGCCGGGGAGCAGAGCGCATCAGACAGCACAAAGCCCTCGTAGCCCTGCGGGGCCATCGGTGACTCCACGGTGTGCCCTTCGCCCAGCCAGTTGATGGTGGTCCACGGCAGTTGTGCAAACCCCGACAGCGCGCTCGCCATCTGCACCGCACTCTGTTCGGTCACGTACTGTGCTTCCACCGCAAACGCCATCTCCATGCGGCGGTAATCACCGGCGTCATCATTGAACAGGATCTCCACGCACGGCATCGGCCGGATGCTGACGCCCAGCGTCAGGAAGTAATAGACGCCGTTATGCTCATGCTGCGAGATCGCCATCGGCGGCCAGCTGCCCTGATCGATGGCGTAATACTTCACCGACGGTCCGAAGCGCGCCTCGTAACGCTCCATAAACTGCTGCTGGAGTTTTTGCCACGGGTGGTGCTCATGCTGGTGCTGCCAGGTGCGCCAGAAGTGGCGTGTCTCTTCCGCCCGCGCATATTGCTGGTTGGTGGACGCGGAGCCGAGCGGGAAGGTGCTGCCGTTGTCTTTCAGGCAACTGGCGGCGTAGCTGACCTGATGGTCGATATAGAGGCTCCAGCCCGGCACCACCGCCAGCAACTGGCCGTGATACCAGAGCGCCGCGCCGTCATCGCTTTCATTCCAGATAACCTGGATGCCGTCCGGGTGCAGCGGCGGTTCGCCGTCCAGGCTGCGGCAGTACGCGGCGGGCATCATCGGTGCCAGCCCCTGCTCCATCGCGGCCTGATCCTCCGCGACCGGGGCTGGTTGCAGGTTACGCACCCAGCAGGCGCGCATACCGGGGAAACGTTCGCGCAGGTCGCCCTGGGCATAGAGGTAGAAATAGACCACCCGGTCATCCTGTTCGACCACGGCAATAAGTGTCTGTTTATGGTTGCTGACTTCGGCGATCAATTCTGACTGGCGCATGACACCTCAATAAAATCGTATGTTCCTCGCATTAAACGAAGTGTAGAACGCCTTCCCCGCGCTGCGCACGGGCAAAACTCCCAAAAATTGTCCTTACGGCCAGAAAAGTCGTGCCGGTCACGCGTTGGCGCGGCAGTGCCTCCGGTTAAGGCGCGAAAGCCTGAATGGGCAGCCACACATAAACGGCTGAAACACCTGCCCTGGCCTGGGGGGCTGGAGGCCTTCCGTTACCCCCGCCCCATCCTCCGCATCGCCCGGTGCCACGAGCCATTCCTCACCGCCCAGCGCAACAACCGCGCCAGGCGGCGGGTGCCGAACCGTACGGCATAGCGCCGCGCCGGGGTCATCGGGAGCTGGAGCTGCCCGGCGGCCCACGGCGGCAGCAGGTCAATCCCTGCCTGCATCATGAGGGCGCCGAACGGCGCGGCGATCCGGCTGGGGGCCGGGGCGTTGAGCAACACCTGCACGACCTCCGCGGTGCGCGCGTCATAGCGTAACTGCGGGCGCATCTGGTGCAGATAGGCCTCTACCGCCGCCACGCTCTCCGGCACCGGCCCGGCACCCAGCGCATAGGCGATGCGCGCCGCTTCCCGGTAATAGGTGTCCTGATCGGCAGGCGAAAGGTGGGGGTTGCGGTAACGCAGGTGGGATTGCAGAAAACTGTAGGTTTCGGCCACATGCACCCAGACCAGCAGCGCCGGGTCATTGGCGGCATAGGGGGTGCCGAGCGCATCCCGGCCGCTGACCCGGTCATGGATCATGCGCACCCGCTGGAGCAGGCGCTCAGCGTCGGCGGTCGCGCCGAAGGTGGTACCGGAGATAAACTGGCTGGTGCGGCGCAGGCGGCCGAGCATGTCGGCGCGGAAATTGGAGTGGTCCCACACCCCGGCCAGCGCCAGCGGGTGCAGCATCTGTAACAGCAGCGCGCACACGCCGCCGCACAGCATGGAAGTAAAATCACCGTGGATGCGCCAGGCCACGGCGTCCGGGCCAAACAGCCCTGGGTCACCACGCGGCTGTTCCAAGTCAATACCGCCCAGCGACAGGCCGGAAATGCTCAGCACCTGCCGCTCAATACGAAGGCGTAACGCGTCGCGCATCACGGCCTCAGGCAGAGGCGGTGGGCTGCGCCTCAAAGGCGATCAACTGCGGCCAGATGGCCATCACCACATCCACCAGCTGGTTCAGCTCGGCACGGCTGGCACCGTCACGCGCCTGTACGGACATCCCCTGCACCGTACAGTTCAGGTATTTCGCCAGGATCCGGCTGGACACCTGCGGCGAAAGCTCACCGCTCTCTTTGCGGCTGTCGAGGAACTCGCTCAGCGTCTCTTCCTGCAAATGGTGGCGCGACCGCAGCATCGAGGCGATCTCCTCCGATGCCGCCGACAGCGTGGCCGATGTACAGACCATAAAACAGCCGGACGGGTTGTCGCAGTCTGTAAACAGTGCCGCCGCCGCCCGCAGGTACTCTTCAATCGCCTGGCGCAACGGCACGTCAGACTGCATCAGCGCCCGGTTGCTGGTTTCCACAAACAGGGTGAGGTAGTGCTCAACCGCCGCCCGGAACAGCCCCTCTTTATTCCCGAACTCGGCATACAGCGTCGGGGCTTTGGCGCCGGTGGCTTCCACCAGATCGGCCAGTGAGGTCGCTTCGTAACCGTATTTCCAGAAGAGTTTCAGGGCTTTGTTTAAGGCGTCATCACGGTCAAACTGCTTCGGGCGTCCGCGGCATTTTTTGGCCAGTGCCATATTTTCAGTGCTCATACACCCTCTCTTATCACTGCTGTGATTAGGTCAGAAAATATTTATTAATGATCATTATAAAAAACAGTGGCAGGTGTGTCGAGGAGTGTTTATAATTTTGTTATCGATCGTTAAACAAATGACGACTCCCGCCCTGCCGGGCAGCAAGACCGCCACCCCGCCGGCGATACCGGCGCCCCTGACGGCACCAGACCGGTCATCACGGGATTCGCCCTACTGGGACATCTCACCATGAAAACCACCACGCTGCTTATTGCGGCCCTGCTTTCGGCCGCCAGCCCGCTACCGGTGCTGGCGAACCAACAGGTTATCACGATGCAGGTTGATAGCCAGAAAATTGGCTTTTCCACCCACACCCGCCAGGACCTCTCCGGCCTGAAACCGGCCGTGGCGCAACGCACAACCCTGCGCGACCCGGTGGCGCGGCAGATTATTGCCAGCTCCGGCAATAACCACCTGTTTGATGACAGCACGCTCTACAATTAATTCCCTTCGCTGACAGGGCGGCACGCGCCGCCCTCCGCAGTTCGCCCGCCTGCCGCACGCATTGCCAAAGATTAATTAACGAACGTTAAAAAAATAGTTGCAGGGTCGGAAAGATCGGTCTAACATTTAATTATCGATCGTTAATTAAATAACGGTCACCTGACAACACCGTCTTCGTTAAGGAAACCAGATCATGAAAAACCTGAAAATTGCCCTTGCCGCCCTTGCCCTGACCACCGCCTCCTTTGGTGCGTTTGCCGCCCAGGAAGTAACCCAGGCCCCGGCTGATGCCCAGCAGATCGGCACCGTCAGCGCCCGTTCAACTGACCTCTCCGGCCTGGAACGTCAGATCGCGCAGAAAGCGCAGGAACAGGGTGCGAGTGCTTACCGCATTACTTCCGCGTCCGGCAGCACCAACCTGGTGTACGGTACCGCTGAACTTTATAAATAAGCCCGGCCGTTACCTGAGCTAACGCCCGTTGTGCCCCTTACTGACAGGAATGAATACCATGAAAAACTTGAAAATTGCCCTTGCCGCCCTCGCCCTGACCACCGCCTCCTTTGGTGCGTTTGCCGCCCAGGAAGTGACCCAGGCCCCGGCTGATGCCCAGCAGATCGGCACCGTCAGCGCCCGTTCAACTGACCTCTCCGGCCTGGAACGCCAGATCGCGCAGAAAGCGCAGGAACAGGGTGCGAGTGCTTACCGCATTACCTCCGCGTCCGGCAGCACCAACCTGGTGTACGGTACCGCTGAACTTTACAACTGATGTCAGACTGAAAAATAACGTATAAAAACATCAACTTCGGATAGGAATAAGATCATGAAAAACCTGAAAATTGCCATCGCTGCCCTTGCGTTAACCACCGCCTCGTTCGGTGCCTTCGCTGCCCAGCAGGTTGACCACGCCCCGGCCGGCGAACAGGCCATTGGCGTTGTCAGCGCCCGTTCGCTGAACCTGAGCGACCTGGAAAGCCGTCTGGCGCAGAAAGCCGACGAACAGGGTGCGACCTCATACCGCATCATTTCAGCGTCCGGCAATAACCATCTTTATGGGAATGCTGAGCTGTATAAATAAGCCCAGGCAGTACGGTCGAAGAGGCGGCGTTGGCCGCCTTTTTCTTGCCTGCCGTTCCGCGCATTGCCCTCTGCCCCGCCTCCCTTTACTGTAGAGCTCCCGATACCCCTGACAATCAGGTCTCTTTATGGCTGCACACCGCATTATTCTTGACTGCGACCCCGGCGTGGATGACGCCGTCGCCATCCTGCTGGCCCTCGCCTCCCCGCAGGAGATCACGCTCGCCGGTATCACCACCGTGGCCGGCAATGTCTCGGCAACCTTGACGGAGTACAACGCGCGGCGCATCTGTACCCTCGCCAACCGCCACGACATCCCGGTGTTTTCCGGCTGCCCGCGCCCGATGCGCGACCTGCACGGTTACCACACGCAGGTGCACGGCCATGACGGGCTGGGCGGCGTGCCGCTGCCGGAGCCGGGTTTCGCGCTGCAACGCCCGCACGCGGTGGATTTTATTATCGAGACAATTAACGCCGAACCCGCTGAAATCACCCTGTGCGCCATCGGCCCGCTGACCAACATCGCGCTGGCGCTGATTAAAGACCCCGGCATTGCCCCGAAGATCAAACAACTGGTGCTGATGGGCGGCGCGGCGTTCTGCCCCGGCAATGTCTCCCCGGCCGCGGAATTTAACCTTTACGTTGACCCATGGGCTGCCCATGTGGTGTTGAGTGCCGGTATTCCACAGGTGATGTTTGGGCTGGATGTGACGTCGCAGGCGCAGATGAGCGCTGCCTGGCTCGACGCGCTGCACCAGCGCAACGCTACCGGCGCGACGCTGGCCGCGATGATGCGCAGTTACGGGGCGGCTGACCCCTGCTTGCACGACCCGTGCGTAATCGCCTGGCTGATTGACCCGACGCTGTTCAGCGGCGTCGACGGCCATGTCAGCGTCGTCACCGAAGGCGCGGCCGCCGGGCAGACGCTGGCCGCCGTGAAACCGCGCCATCTGGCCGGGCGCACGCCCAATACCCGCATCATGACGCAGGTGGATAACCCACGCCTGCTGGCGCTGCTGGCGGCGCGGCTGGCGGGCTACTGAGCACGTCTCAGCCCTCCCGCACCCAGACGCGCATCTCCCCTTCGCCGCGGTTGGCCCAGGCGAAATAGGGAATGAAGGTCAGGGTTTGCGCCGTACGGGCCGCGGGGGCCGGGTCAAACTGGTAGAGCGCGGCGTCCGGCGCGGCAGGCACCACCCGCTGGCCGGGTGCACAAATCAGCATTTTACCGGCCAGCACGCCCCCGCCCTCCCGCAGGCTGAACGTCGCCTCCGGCGGCAACAACAAATTATGCAGTTCGCGGCCGTTATCCGCCTCTTCCAGGCAGTAGACCAGCGGCCCGCGCTGCAATGCCACCTGACCGGCGGCATGGCGCAGCGGTGAGGCGGCTTTCACCCGCCGTACCGCCATCGGCAGCGTCAACGCGATCTCATCCCCCGGTTGCCAGCAGCGCGTCAGCCAGAGATAGCCCTGCCGCGCCGGCGTGACATCCTGCGCCTCGCCGTTCACCGTGACCTGCGGCGCGGCGCACCAGCCGGGCAGCCGCAAGGCCAGCGTCCCGCTGACCGGCGCTTCCATCGCCAGTGACAGGCGCATTTCGCCCTGGTGCAGGTAGTCCCCCTGCTGGCGCAGCGTCACCCCCTGCCCGCCTAACTCCACCCGCGCCTCACTGCCGATATAGAGGTTCACCAGCAGCGCCTCAGGGGTCTGGGTGTAGATGTACTGGCCCAGCGACGCCAGCAGCCGCGCAATGTTTGGCGGGCAGCAGGCGCAGCCGAACCAGCGCTGGCGCACCGGTTTGACATGGTCATAGATATGGTTGTGGCGGCAGCTCTGCGGCTGCACCTCCAGCGGGTTGACGTAGAAAAAGTGTTTGCCGTCCAGCGCCATGCCCGCCAGCACGGTGTTGTAGAGCGCCCGCTCCATCACGTCGGCGTAGCGCCGATCCGCCTCCAGGTGCAGCATCCGGCGGGCAAACATCATCAGGCCAATCGAGGCGCAGGTTTCGTTGTAGGCAGTGTCCGGCGGCAGATCGTAATCGGAACTGAACGCCTCGCCGCTGCTCTGCGCGCCGATCGCCCCGGTAATGTAGAGCTGCTTTTGCGCCATGTTGTCCCACAGGCGGCGGCAGATCGCCCGCTGGCCTGCGTCGTTGCTGAGCTGCGCCAGGTGGGCGACGCCGGTCATCAGGTAGACGAAGCGTACCGCGTGGCCCACCGCCACCTGCTGCTCTGCCAGCGGCTGGTGCGCCTGGCTGTAGGCTTTGTCTTTCACCATCCACGCCGGGCCGTGCGTCTGCCAGTAGGAGGTAAAGCCGCGCCGGGCATACTCCTCATCATAGAAGTGCGGCCGGGTGCCGCGCTGGGCCACAAAGTACCCGGCCAGCGCCAGATAGCGCGGCGCCTGGGTGACCTCGTACAGCCGGGCCAGCGCCAGCTCAATCTCCGGGTGGCCGGGGTAGCCGGGCAGTTGGCCCGCCGCCGTGCCGAAAACGCTGTCGATGTGATCGGCCAGTTTGCAGGCCACATCGAGCAACCGGCGTTTGCCGGTGCCGTGGTAATAGGCCACCGCCGCCTCAATCAGGTGCCCGGCGCAGTAGAGTTCGTGGCACTCCGCCAGATTGGTCCAGCGCCCGGCCGGGTCTTTCACCGTGAAATAGGTGTTGAGGTAGCCGTCCGGTTGCTGCACTGCCGCCACTAACTCAATGACCTCATCGGCGGTCTGTTCCAGCGCGGCATCCGGCTGTTTGTTGAGCAAATAGCCTACCGCCTCAAGCCACTTGGCGACGTCGCTGTCCTGGAACACCATGCCGTAAAATTCGCCGTCACGCTGCCCGGCGGCGATGCGGAAATTTTCAATGGCATGGCTCGGTTCCGCCTCCTCCACCTGATCGTTCAGCGCCGCCCACTGGTAAGGGATCACGACGTCGCGGATCAGCTGCTGGTAGGCCAGCCAGAAGTCGTCATGAATATCGACATTCGCCAGCGGTAATTCATAAGTGGGTTCAGTGATTTTCTGCATCGTCTCTCCCTCAGGTCTTCGTTATCGCGGCCGGTGACGGGTGGCGCGAGAAATCCTGCGCCATGGTGGCCAGCAATGCGTTGTCAATCTTGTAGCGGCAGCTCACTGCGGCCAGCAGCAGGTGGGTGATGCCGGGGGCCAGCGTCTGCAACGCGGTGATCCCGGCCAGCGAGGCAGGTGTCTGGTTGGCCGCGCCGGATTTATAGGCCACCAGCACAAACACCAGGCTGACAATCCCGGCCCCGGCGGCCCACGCCAGCTTGATAAAGAACAGGTTGAAGGCGAAATTCATGCCGGATGAGCGGATGCCGTTCTTCCAGTAGCCGTAGTCATCAGCGTAGGCCATCAGCGAGAAGTGCAGCGGCAGGGTAAAACCGAGCACCGTGCAGTTGATCAGGATCAGCGCCAGCCACAATTCCTGGTTGACGGAAGGCACAAACCACAGGCCCAGGGAGTAAACGCCGAGCAGCAGGTTGCTCCAGGTGTAGGCCGCGGACGCCGAAACGCGTTTCGTCACCGGGTTCACCAGCAGGGCGCCGAGGATCAGCGAGAAGGTCACCACCGCGAAAAACAGCGAGGTGTAGGCGGCGCTGCCGTGCAGCACATAGGTGATGAAATACATATAGCCGCCGCCGCGGGTGTTGAACACCGTCATCAGCAGGAAGGACATCGCCAGCATCAGCAGCAACTGGTCATTGCGGCGCAGGCCGCGCAGGTGTTCGCGCAGGGTAAATTGCCCCATCACATTCAGCGGGATGCGCTCACGCACCGTGAAGAAGCACCAGAGGAACATCACCACCGCGCAGACGCACAGCAGCGCCACGCCGCGCTGGTAGCCTTGCGCCGCCTCGCCCTGCCCGGTGGCGGTGACCAGCCACGGCAGCCCCACCGACACCATAAAGCCCGCCACGCCGCACAGCACAAAGCGCCAGCTCTGGCAGGCCATCACCTCGCGGTGGTCGGTGGTCATGGTGTTGATCAGCGCGCAATAGGGGACGTTAATGGCGGTGTAACAGAGCGACAGCAGCAGGTAAGTGCCGAACGCCCAGGCGATTTTGCCGGATTCGCCCAGCTCCGGCACGGTGAAGGTCAACATGCCGGCGATGCCGATCGGCAGCGCAACCCACAGCTGCCACGGGCGGAAGCGCCCCCAGCGGCTGCGGGTGCGGTCAACAAAAATGCCCATCAGCGGGTCGCTGACGGCATCCACCACCCGCAGCAGCACAAACACCGTGCCGACCACGGCCGGTGTCAGGCCAAAAATATCGGTATAGAAAAAAGTCAGGAAATTGCCGATCAGCGCGGTAATTATCGTGCCGCCGGCATCTCCCAGCCCGTAACCTATTTTCTCCCGCACGCTGAGTTTCGCTCCGGCAGCCACGGGCTGGCCGGTCAATTCCACATCATGAAGTGTTGTTGACATCAGGGTACCCTCGTTAGCAGAGGTTTTTTGTAGGGACAGCGGTTCTTTTTTATTATCGGTTTATCACGGCGTTTGGCGTTATTTACCGCGACCGGAATAATCTCGCACAGCCGAAATAAGCCAACAAGGTGCGGCAGCCGTATAAAAACGGGAGGATTCCGACCTGTAAGGGAAAAGTGTGAAGAGGGTCAAACTGCGCGATCTTTCTCCGGCAGGCGCGCTCACCGGCTGCCAGACTGAGCAGTAATCTTCTTGAATAGGCTGATAAAAATGCTGAACCTGATGTTTACCCTGCCGGTGCGGGTGCAGAATGCCGGGCGCTTTATCTCGCGCGGTATCGGGACACATCCCACCCGCAGGCTTGATTCCTTTGAATTAATCTATGTTGAGCGCGGGCAATTGGCATTGCGGGAAGAGACGCAGGCGTTTTATATTCCGGCAGGGAGCAGCCTTTTATTATGGCCGGGGCGTCAGCACAGCGGAATAGGCCCCTTCCCGCCCGACCTGATATTTTACTGGCTGCACTTTGAGGTATTTCCAGCAGAAACGCCACCGGTAAACAGCCAATTATTCCGGGTGCCGCAACAGGTGATTATTCAGCAACGTGATGAGGTGGCAGCCCTGTTCCGGTTATTTCTCAGCGAACAGGCGCGGGAAAATACCGCGGCCCTGCCGCTGATTTTATTATTGCTGTTACAGCAGGTCGCCGCCGCAGCCGCCAGCCCGCCGGAGGCCACCGCAGGCAGCGCCGCGCTGGCCTGGCAGGCGCGGCAGATCATCAAAACCCAGTTCCACCGGCCGCTGGCGGCCTCTGCCCTGGCGCAGCAGTTGCACTGCAACCCGGACTACCTCGGCCGGGTGTTCCGCGCCACCTTTCACCAGACGTTGACGGAGGCGATCCACCAGCAGCGCATCCGTTGTGCGGAGGCGTTATTACGGGAGGAGCAGCACCAGATCGCCACCGTGGCCCGCCGCGCCGGGTTTGATGACCCCGGCTATTTCCGGCGGGTATTCCGCAAACTGAAAGGGATGTCGCCGCTGGCCTACCGGCGGCTCTACTGCAAAGAGCACATCAACTCCGATTAGCGTACCGAGCTTTGCAGCCGGTTGTCTGCCTGGTGGCGTTCCAGCGCCAGCTCAATCAGTTGGGTGATGAGGTCACGGTAGGCCAGACCGCTGGCTTCCCAGAGTTTCGGGTACATGCTGATGTTGGTGAAGCCGGGCAGCGTGTTGATCTCGTTGATAATCACCTCACCGTCGTTGGTCAGGAACACATCCACCCGCGCCATGCCGCTGCACTCCAGCACCTGAAACGCCCGCACGGCGATGGCGCGGATACGATCGTTGACGTCCGGCGGCAGATCGGCCGGGATCGCCACCGTCGCCCCCTGCGCATTGATGTATTTGGTGTCATAGGCGTAGAACTCATCCTGCAAAATCACTTCGCCGCACACGCTGGCCTGCGGGTGGTCGTTGCCCAGCACCGCGCACTCAATCTCCCGGCCGGCGATGGCGGACTCCACCAGCACTTTATGGTCATAGCGGAAGGCCAGCGCCAGCGCCGTGTCATACTCCTGCGCACTGCGTACCTTGCTGACGCCCACCGAGGAGCCCTGGTTGGCGGGTTTGATAAACAGCGGCAGCCCCAGTTTCTCACTGACGCGGGCAAAATCGTGCTGCGCGGCATTGCGCCGCGTCAGCGTGACAAAGGGTGCCACCGCCAGCCCGGCGTCACGCAGCAGCCGTTTGGTGACGTCTTTGTCCATGCTCAGCGCCGAACCCAGCACCCCGGCCCCGACAAATGGGATGTTCGCCATCCGCAACAGCCCTTGCAGCGAACCATCTTCGCCCAGCGTGCCGTGCACAATCGGGAAGATCACATCGAGCTGCGCCAGCGCACTGGCATCCCGGCTCTCGATCAGCTGATGCTGCTGTTGGCCGGGGATCAACGCCACATTGCGCTGCGACGGGTTAAGGGCGATGCGCGCCGGGTCGTCGGCGTGTTGCAGGTAATGGGCGGCGTCGCTGACGTGCCACTGCCCCTGTTTGTCGATGCCGAGCAGCGTGACCTCAAACCGCTCTTTGTCCATCGCGTCCACGATGTTTTTTGCCGATTGCAGCGACACTTCATGCTCTGCTGATTTGCCGCCAAAAATAACGCCTACCCGAATTTTCGCCACGCCGGTTCCTTAATGAGGTCAGGGAAGAATTGACGCGAAATAATGGCGCGGCCGGGGGGCGGCTGTAAAGACGCGGCGTGCGTAAAACTGCCGCCAGCCGATAATAACCGTCAGTCGACAATCACGATCAATCGACAATAAACAGGGTCGCGCCTTCGGCGGTAAAGGACTGGTGCGCCTCATGGTCGTCCGCCACCTGATAACTGACGCCGGGCGTCAGCACAAAGGTGCGGCCGTCGTCGAGGCGGCTCTCGAGTTTCCCGGCCAGGCAGAGCAGGATATGGCCTTTTTTACACCAGTGGTCGGCCAGGTAACCGGGGGAGTACTCCACCATCCGCACGCGGACGGGGTTCGCCTCGTCGCCGAAATGCCGGGTGCGCCACCAGGCCATGCCCTGTTCGCCGGGGTGTTCGGTGGCCTCAAGAGTTGACCAGTCAGTGATGCCGAAAGGAATGGCAGAGAGTTTCATACGGGTGCCTTGTGCCAGTGTCAGGCGTTCCAGCATACGGAACCGGCAGTGGCCTTGAACAGCGGCGAAAAGTGAAAAGTTAAGTAAATCAGGCAAAAAGAAAAAAACGCGGCAGGTCAGGCGGTCACGGCCCTGCTGCGCCGGATAACCTGCTGCTCTGTTGCAAAACATGTCTGTACGGCAGAAACGCGATTTTTTCAACTATGCTTAAGGACGTTTGCCGCTGTCACCGGCGGCCCCTTTT
The DNA here is from genome assembly GCF_018257325.1 of Nissabacter archeti. Taxonomy (NCBI): domain Bacteria; kingdom Pseudomonadati; phylum Pseudomonadota; class Gammaproteobacteria; order Enterobacterales; family Yersiniaceae; genus Nissabacter; species Nissabacter archeti. Next base: position 54,271 of record NZ_JAERKB010000008.1, on the reverse strand, counting down.
CACGGCGTGTTATTGGTTTAACACGACAATTCGCCGTCACCAAGGAGCACGATATGCCTTATCAAACCGTTAATCCTTTCAATAATAAACTCATCAAAGAGTACCCGACCCACGACGACAGCCAGGTGCAGCAGGCGCTGGCCACTGCCCATGAACTCTATAAATCGGACTGGGCGCAGGGCGACATCCAGCCGCGCCTGCAGGTGCTGCATAAGCTGTCAGAGCTTATCTCTGCGCGGGTGGACGAGCTGGCGAAGATCGCCAGTGAAGAGATGGGCAAGCTGATTGAGCAGAGCCGGGGCGAAGTGAAGCTCTGTGCCGCCATTGCCAAATACTATGCTGAGCACGCCGAAGAATTCCTGAAACCGACGCGCTACCCGACCGACCTGGGCGAAGCCTGGGTTGAAAATGCCCCGATTGGCGTGCTGGTGGCCGTGGAGCCGTGGAACTTCCCTTACTACCAGCTGATGCGCGTGCTGGCGCCCAACCTGGCTGCCGGGAACAGCATCCTGATGAAACATGCCAGCATCGTGCCGCACTGTGCGGAAGTGTTCGAACAATTAGTTCACGAAGCGGGCGCGCCGGAAGGGGCGTACACCAACCTGTTTATCTCCACCGACCAGGTCGGCAACCTGATTGATGATGACCGGGTGCAGGGCGTGGCGCTGACCGGCTCGGAAAAAGCGGGCAGCATCGTGGCGGCGCGCGCCGCCGGTAAGCTGAAGAAATCCACGCTGGAGCTGGGCGGCAACGACATCTTTGCGGTGCTGGATGACTGCGACCTCGACAAAGCGATCAAAGCCGCCACCTATGCGCGCCTGAATAACTGCGGGCAGGTCTGTACCGGGGCCAAACGTTTTATTGTGCATGAGAAAGTGGCTGACCGCTTCCTGCAAGGCTTCACCGAGCAGATGAAAGCGGCAAAACTGGGCGACCCGCTTGACCCGGAAACCACCCTCGGCCCACTCTCTTCCGCGCAGGCGCTGAAAGACCTGGAAAAACAGGTGGATGACGCGGTGAAAGCCGGCGCAACGCTGCACCTGGGCGGCAAGAAACTGGAAAACAACCCCGGCAACTTCTACCTGCCGACCATCCTGACCAACGTCAAACGGGATAACCCGGCCTACTTCCAGGAGTTCTTCGGCCCGGTGGCGCAGGTGTACGTGGTAAAAGATGACGACGAGCTGGTGAAACTGGCCAACGACTCCAACTACGGCCTCGGCGGCGCACTGTTCACGCAGGACATCGCGCGCGGCAAAAAGCTGGCGTCACGCATTGAAACCGGCATGGTCTATATCAATTCCCTGACCGATACCGCGCCGGAGCTGCCGTTCGGCGGCGTCAAGCGTTCCGGTTATGGCCGTGAGCTGTCTGACCTCGGCATCAAAGAGTTTGTGAACCAGAAGCTGGTGGTGGTCGCGAAATAACGCGCCAGCCCCCTGCCCTGCCGGCCGCCGCCCTGGCGGCCGGTATTTACCGCATGATTCCCGCCGCCGTTTTATTGACCACACCCCAGGTTAGGATTAGGTTTATTCATCAAGTGAATAATTCATAAGCACAGGGAGAGAGTATGACCCAGCCCGCCAGCGTCAACCGCGTGTTCCTGACACGACTCCAGGAGATTGTCGGCAGCCACAACCTGCTGACCGATGCGCGCAGCACCGAACGTTACCGCCACGGCTACCGCTCCGGCGGCGGCCATGCCCTGGCGGTGGTATTGCCGCAGACGCTGTTGCAGCAGTGGCGCGTGCTTCAGGCCTGCGTGGCCGCCAACAAGATTGTGATTATGCAGGCAGCCAACACCGGCCTGACGGAAGGCTCAACGCCCAGCGGCCACGATTATGACCGCGAGGTGGTGATCATCAGCACCCGCAAGCTCGACAAGCTGCAACTGATCAACAACGCCGAGCAGGTGATTGCGTTCCCCGGCAGTACCCTGCACCAGCTGGAAAAAATCCTGAAACCGCATGGCCGCGAGCCGCATTCGGTGATCGGCTCCTCCTGCATCGGGGCGTCGGTGATGGGCGGCATCTGCAACAATTCCGGCGGGTCGCTGATTAAACGCGGCCCGGCCTACACCGAACTGGCGCTCTATGCGCAGGTGGATGCCGACGGCCAGTTGCAGCTGGTGAACCATCTCGGCATCGATCTCGGCGAGACGCCGGAAGAGATTCTGACGCGGCTGGAAAAAGGCAGTTACAGCCCGTATGAGATTGAACAGACGCCGCGCGCCGCCTCTGACCACGAGTACGTTGACCGGGTGCGGGACGTGGACGCCGACACCCCGTCACGCTTCAACGCCGACCCGCGCCGCCTGCATGAGGCCAGCGGTTGCGCCGGTAAGCTGGCGGTGTTCGCGGTACGTCTCGACACCTTCCCGCAGGAGCCGCAGCAGCAGGTGTTCTACATCGGCACCAATGACACCGGCGTGCTGACGGCGATCCGCCGCCATATCCTGCGCCACTTTACGGCGCTGCCGGTGGCCGGGGAGTATCTGCACCGCGACTGTTTCAACATCGCCGAGATCTACGGCAAAGACACCTTCCTGATGATTGACCGGCTCGGCACCGACCGCATCCCTGACCTGTTCCTGACCAAAGGCAAGCTGGATGCGCGGCTGAACAAGGTGCCGCTGCTGCCGCGCAATATGAGTGACCGGGTAATGCAGTGCATGAGCCGTTTGCTGCCGGGCCACCTGCCGGCCCGCCTCACCGATTACCGCGACCGTTATGCGCACCACCTGCTGCTGAAGATGTCCGGTGACGGCGTGGCCGAAGCGCAGGCGTTTTTGACCCACTTCTTCCAGCAGGCGGAAGGCGATTTTTTTGCCTGCACGGAAGAGGAAGGGCGCAAGGCGTTCCTGCACCGTTTCGCCGCCGCCGGGGCGGCGGTGCGTTACCATGCGGTGCACCAGGAGGAGGTCGAGGATATTCTGGCGCTGGATATTGCCCTGCGCCGCAACGAGACGGACTGGTTTGAAACCCTGCCGCCGGAGATTGAGCAACAACTGGTGGCGAAACTCTATTACGGCCACTTTATGTGCCATGTGTTCCACCAGGATTACATCGTGAAAAAAGGCGTGGATACGCACGCCCTTAAAGCGCAGATGCTGGCCGGGCTGAATGCCAAAGGGGCGGAATACCCGGCGGAACACAATGTCGGCCACCTCTACCCGGCCAAACCGGCGCTGAAGGCGTTTTACCGGGAGATTGACCCAACCAACAGCTTTAACCCCGGCATCGGCAAGACGCCGAAGCAGAAATACTGGCGGGCGTGAAGGTCAGAGGAAAAACGCCCCGGCCACCCCGGCCGTCAGCACCAGGCCGGCGCACTGCACGCCCACCAGCAGTTTGAACCCGCGCCGCGCCGGGGCCATCGTCAGCATCGCCAGGTGCAGCAGCAGCGTGGTGAAATTGGTGACGGCCAGGATGCCCAACGCCACATAGCCGTTAAAATGCTCAAAGGCCCCGTGTGGGGCAAACCAGACGGCATCCGCTGCCAGTAACACACCAATCAGGGTGACCATCCACGACACCACGGTAAATAACACTTTCAGCTGCATACTCTGACGGGCTTCGGCCCGTTCCTCTTTTTCTCTCGGGAAAGTCACTGTAACAAATGCGGCGGCGGGGTGCGCGCTAAAGCGTGCGTTCAATGTGGAACAGACAGGAAAAAAAAGAAAAAAACCCCGCTGCGCCTGAAGTTACCTCAGGGCGCAGCGGGGTTTTTGTGGCCGGATGCCGCTGCCAACTAAGCCGGAAATGTCAGAAGAAATGCGCGCCGTACCCCCACATCATTACCGCCAGCGCCAGCAGCAATTCCAGCACCAGCACACCGATGCCGAGCGTGGAGCCGAACACCAGCATCCCCTCCTGCCGGTTAATGCCGAGGAAGGCGGGCATCCCGACCGCCAGCAGATAGCCGCTGTAGGCCAGTGCCAGCGCGCCGACAAACAAGCAGAGCCAGACCATCGGGTAGAGCGCCACCACCCCGCTTAAAAACATCGGCGTGGCCACGTAGCCGGCAAACACAATGCAGTCATTGCGCGACGGGCGGCCGGGGTAGCGGCTGGCCAGCAGGTGGATCACCCGCCCCATCACCGCCACCGCACCCAGCATCAGCAGGTAGAACGCCACCGCGATGCCCAGCGCCGTTGCGGGCTGTACCCGCAGGTATTCGTCGCCGCCGAAGCTCCAGCCAATCTGCGTCGTACCAATAAACGAACAGACCACCGGGATGGCGGCCATCAACATGACATGGTGCATATAGAGATGGGGAACCGACTCATGCTCACGCTTAATCTGTTGCATTTCCGGTTCGGGATGGGCGAACAGCCCCCAGACGTGATTGATCATAGCTACCTCCAGTGTCCGCCTGTGGCCGCAACAGACGAACCGGCTGAGGCGCGCCCAGGCTGACCTGAGTGTGCACGACCCTCTTCAGCTCAAGTATAGTGCCGGTCAGATTTTATACAGGCTCTCTTATGCAGAAAGGCGGGCAGCGCAGCAGAAAGGCAGGGGAAAGGAGGAAAGACCGCGCAGCGGGCTGCGCGGCAGGCTTTATGCAATCAACGAAAGCGCTTTGTCCAGCACCTTGTCACCGCGCATGGTGCCGTAATCCATCATATCAATCACATCCACCGGTTTGCCCAGCGGCGCGGCCGCTTCCTGCAACCGTTTCAGCTGGAACTTCACCTGCGGCCCGAGCAGGATGACATCCGCGTCTTTGACCACCAGCTCGAAATCCGACACCGGCACCGCCTCAATATCCACCTCAATCTGACGCTTCTCCGCTTCCTGACGCATCCGCTGGACCAGCATACTGGTCGACATTCCGGCGGCACAACACAGCACGATCTTTTTCATCAGTCACTCCTTGGTGTGTCCATTCAGATTCGTTACCCAACCATAACCCAGGCGGGAGTGAATACAAGACACCGGCCGCCCACAGGCGGACTAAAACTTCGGGTTGCGATAAACGTCATGCTTTTCAGTCGGGTATGCAGGCGTTTTCCGGCAGAAAAGGGGAAAGTGTCTATACTTACTGATACCGCACCGGTTTACCGGGCGGGACGGGATGCGAGGGAGAGCGCGCGGCCGTTTTGGGAAAACAACGTCACGGCGTTGTAAGGTGCATATGAAGTCAGGAGAAACCTATGAAAATTATTTTATGGATTATTGCGATTATCTTTATTGTTGGCCTGCTGACCCTGACCGGCGTCTTTAAGATGTTGTTCTGACCGGCCCCGCGTTGCCCTGTCCGGCTGCCTGGCCGGACAGGGTACCCCTTCCGGGCGGTTACTCGATCGCCTGTGCCACCGTTGGGTGGTCAAGCCGTTGATCTTTTTCCCTTCTGTAATTTTTCGCCACCTGCGGCACCGGCGCGGCGCGCCCGGTTTCCATCCAGCTGCGCAGCCGGTTGGCATCCGCAAAGTGGGTATACTTCCCGAACGCATCCAGCACCACTAACGTCACCGGCCGGTGGTTAATGGTGGTGCGCATCGCCAGGCAATGCCCGGCCTGATTGGTAAAGCCGGTTTTGGTCAGCTGGATGTTCCAGCTGCCGTTGCTCAGCAGGTGGTTGGTGTTGCGGAACGGCAGGCTGTAACGCGGGTGGGTAAAGCTGACCTGCGCCTGTTCCTGCGTGCTGAGCTGGCTTATCAGCGGGTAGAGCCGGGTCGCCTGCAACAGTTTGGTCAGGTCACGGGCGGTGGAGACGTTTTTCACCGACAGCCCGGTCGGCTCCACATAGTGGGTGTGGGTCATGCCCAGCGCGCGCGCCTTGGCGTTCATCGCGCGGATAAACGCGTCATAGCCGCCCGGATAGTGGTGCGCCAGCGTCGCGGCGGCCCGGTTTTCCGACGACATCAGCGCCATCTGCAACATCAGCCGGCGGCTGGTTTCACTGCCGATTTTCACCCGTGAGAACACGCCGCGCATCTCCGGCGTATTGTGGATGTCCACCGCGATCACCTCATCCAGCGGCAGGTGGGCGTCCAGCGTGACCATCGCGGTCATCAGTTTGGTGATGGACGCAATCGGGACGACCTCATCCGGGTTGCGGGAGTAGATCACCTGATGGGACTGCATATCCACCACCATCGCACTGCCGGAGGCGATCTCCAGCGGCGTGAGTTTACCGGCGATTGCCGCATTGCTGCCGGCCGTGGAGGCCGGTGCTGCCACTGCGCCCACGCTGACCGCGAGCAGGCTTAAAACCAAAAAAGGGATTTTCACATGAAATACTCTGTCACTTGCCAGGATTATCGGACACTGCCCGCCAGATTGCGGGCGAATTATAAGTGACGTGAATACCGTTAGCACTTGGATAATGCAGGACTATTTGTGACAAAGTGCAAGTGGCAGCCTGCCGTGAAAGCGCGCCGAGGTGAAAAGGGGCCGGTTGCCTGGCCCCGCCCTGTCAGCCCTGTTTCACCAGATGGTGTACCGCCAGCGGGCCGCCGGGGAACTGGAACAGCGCCCCGCCTGCGGCCAGCGCCCCGAGGTCCAGCCCCGCGAACCCCAGTTGCGCCATCAGTGCCGCCACCTGCTGTTTCGCATCGGCATCATCCCCGGCGTAAAACAGCACCCGCTGCCCGCCGTGGCTCTCCGGCGGCTCACTCAGTAACGGGGCGCTGAGGTGGTTAAAGGCTTTGACCAGCCGCGCGCCCGGCAGGTGATCGCTCACCACCTCGCTGGATGTCCGCCCGCCCAGCGGCACGGCGCGGAATGACGGCACCTCCACCGCGTTGTTGGCATCAATCACGATGCGGTTCTGCCAGGCCGGCAGCCCGGCCAGCGCCTGCGGCAGCGTCGCCCAGTTCACCGCCAGAAATACCATGTCCGCCTGCGCCGCCTGTTCACGGGTAGCGGCCGTCAGCGTCGGGCCAATCTCTTCCACCAGCGCGGCCAGCGTCTGGGGGCCGCGGCTGTTGGCGATCATCGCCGGGATGTGGTGGCGCGCCAATGCGCGGGCGATTGCACTGCCGATAGCACCTGCACCAATAATGCCGATTGTCATGATCTGTTCCTTATGGGTTAACACGTTACGTGGGATGTCGGTATGGCTTAAGACTACGCTTCCGATTCCCTGATGATTAGCCCATAGTGATGGCTATTATTTTCAACGATTGCTTGAAGGTGACGGGATGGAAACGCTGGCCAACATTGAGTCTTTTATGCGCAGTGTCGAGGGCGGCAGTTTTTCTGCGGCGGCGCGGCGGCTGGGGCTGACCCCGGCGGCGGTCAGCCGCAATGTGGCGATGCTGGAACGCAACCTGGGGCAGCGGCTGTTCCTGCGCAGCACCCGCAAGCTGACGCTGACCGAGGCGGGCGAACGTTTCCGGCAAGCCGTTGGCAGCCATCTGGAGGGGTTGCAGGCCGCGATTGCAGCCCAGACCACGCAACAGGGCGAACCGGCCGGCGTGCTGAAAATCAGCATGTCGCTGGTGTTCGGCACCGACTACCTGCTTCCGCTGCTGCCGGCATTTATCGCGCGCTATCCGGCGGTGCGCCCCGAGTGCCATTTTGAAAACCGCGCCTCAGACCTGATCGCCGAAGGGATTGATGTGGCGATCGGCGGCGGTTTCGCCCTGACGCCGGGGCTGGTGGCCCGGTCACTGGCCCCGGCGCACTGTATCGCGGTGGCGGCATCGGCAGTGCTGGCCGGGCGTTCCCTGCCCGCCACGCCGGACGATCTGGCGGCGTTTGACGGCATCCTGCTGCGTTCCGCCAATACCGGCCGTTTGCGCCGCTGGGTGTTGCGCAATGCGGCGGGTGAGGAGCAGGCCGCGATGCTGCGGGAATCGCTGGTGGTCAACGATCCGCTGGCGATGCGGCAGGCCGCGCTGCAGGGGCTGGGCGTGGCGCTGATCACCCTGCCGGATGCCCTGCCCTGGCTGGCGTCCGGTGCGCTGGTGCGGCTGCTGCCGGACTGGTATGCCGACCTCGGCCCCATCTCGGTGTATTACGCCAACCGCACCCTGCTGCCTGCCAAAACTCGGGTGTTTGTCGATTATCTGGTAGAGGCTTTCCGTGAGCGCGACTACGCCACGCACTTTAATGCCCGGCTGCCGCAGGCCCGTTAACGCGGCCTAATCCCTGTACTGTGTCAGGTTAATCTGAATTCCCTGCCCGGCCTGCCACACGCTGCGCCCCGTCCGGCGCGGCGTGTGGCACGTCTGTCACGCAGGTGTGACAGTGCGCACCCGGTGCATTTTCCCGGCAGCCCGCCCCATCGCCTACGCTTAACAGGCAGAGTGCAGCCCGTTCCGGTGGCTGCATGCCTTCCAAGGAGTTTTTATGGCGATGACAATGAAAGCCGCTGTGTTACACGAATTCAACCAACCCCTCCAGATAGAAGATGTGCCGGTCCCTGACGTCGGCCCTGGCCAGATCCTGGTGAAAATCGCCGCCACCGGCGTCTGCCACACTGACCTCCATGCAGTGCAGGGTGACTGGCCGGTGAAGCCCAACCCGCCGTTTATTCCCGGCCATGAGGGCGTCGGCCATGTGGTCCGCGTTGGGGCGGGCGTCACCCACCTGAAAGAGGGCGACCGCGTCGGCGTGCCGTGGCTCTACTCCGCCTGCGGCCACTGCGAGCACTGCCTCGGCGGCTGGGAAACCCTGTGTGAGAAGCAGCAGAATGCCGGGTACTCGGTCAACGGCAGCTTTGCCGAATACACGCTGGCCGATGCCAATTACGTCGGCATCCTGCCGGATAACGTCAGCTTCAACGAGATTGCGCCGATCCTTTGCGCCGGGGTCACGGTGTATAAAGGGCTGAAGATGACCGAAACCAAGCCCGGCCAATGGGTGGTGATTTCCGGCATCGGCGGGCTGGGCCACCTGGCGGTGCAGTATGCCAAAGCGATGGGCATGAACGTGGCGGCGGTGGACGTGGATGACGGCAAGCTGGCGCTGGCAACGCGCCTCGGTGCCACCGTGACGGTGAATGCCCGCCAGCAGGACCCGGCCGCCTTCCTGAAAAAAGAGATCGGCGGTGCGCACGGGGCGCTGGTGACGGCCGTTTCGCCGATCGCGTTCCAGCAGGCGATCGGCATGACGCGCCGCGGCGGCACCATTGCGCTGAACGGGCTGCCGCCGGGCAACTTCGAGCTGTCGATTTTTGACATGGTGCTGGACGGCACCACGGTGCGCGGCTCAATCGTCGGCACGCGGCTCGATCTCCAGGAGGCGCTCAACTTTGCCGGTGAAGGCAAGGTGCAGGCCACCATTGCCACCGAGCCGCTTGAGAATATCAATGACATTTTTGCCAGGATGCACGCCGGGAAGATCGAAGGGCGTATCGTGATTGATATGGCGCTGTAAGGCGTGAAAGGCGGCTGACGCTGCCCGGCCTATCCGCTACGATAGAAGGACGTCCTCTCTCAACAACGGAAAGACAATGGGCACAGTGCTGAAAGCATTAACAGGGATCGTTCTGGCGGCCGGGGCCATTGGCAGCGCAACGGCCGCTCCCCTTCCCTGCGCGGTGAAGAACCGCCAGGTCAATGAGAGCAATATCCAGATTTTACTCGGCGGCAGCGCCCGCGGCGACATCCGGCAGTTTGTTTCCGGCTCACTCGGCAAAGACGTCAACCAGCAGGTGCACCTCAGCGGCAATATCGACCGTTGCGGCCGCCTCAGCGAAGCCGTGTTCAAATACCAGAAAACCGAGAATAACCTCCGGCTGGAGATGGTCAGCCGCACCCTGCGGGTGGAGGCAGGCTGGATAACCGATTATGAGGTCAGGATTTCGGTGCTGAAAGAGGCAAACCAGACGCTGGTCAACCGCAAGCGCGGCACCCTCTACTACACCACCGGCAAGCGCGGCAACATCACCGCCTCCACCGATCTGTTCACCATCAATGACCGGCGCGGCTTTACCACCGGCACCTACGATTATGATGCCCAGTTGCGGGTGGTGCGCAGCGTCACGCGCGGCACCGATGCGCTCAGCAACCAGGAGACGCGCTACCGCTACACGCCGCAGGGCTGGCTGCTCAGCGCCACCGCCACCGACGGCGACCGCAGCACCTACCGCTATGACCCGCAGGGGCGCGAAAGCGGCTCGGTGACGTTCTCCTCGTCGCCGTTCAGCCAGACCAGCCGTGTGGAACGCTGCCAATCCTGGGACGAGGCCGGCAACTGTACGCTGAGTGACACCTTTGAAACGGAGTTGCTGCCGTCAATGCGCCTGACGCGCAACCTCGGCACGGCTTACCAGTACCGTTACTGGGACGAGCCGCCGGTTACTGGCGGTCAATTACCTGTGCAATAGCGGCAGACGACGTCAGGGTACGGATTTCCGTAAACAGCGCCGTGGCCTCGTCATACTCTTTGCGCAGGTAGCCGAGCCACTGTTTGATGCGCGCCACATGGTAGAGGCCGGTGTCGCCTTGCTTCTCCAGCCGCACATATTTTTGCAGTAAGGTGACCACGTCCGGCCACGCCATGCGCGGTTCATTGTACTTCACTACCCGGCTGAGGTTCGGCACGTTGAGCGCGCCGCGCCCCAGCATCACCGCGTCACAGCCGGTGGCCGTCATGCACGCCTGCGCGCTTTCATAGTCCCAGATTTCACCGTTGGCGATCACCGGGATGGTGAGGCGCCGGCGGATTTCGCCAATCGCCGCCCAGTTGATGCGGTCTGCTTTGTAGCCATCCTCTTTGGTGCGGCCATGCACCGCCAGCTCAGTGGCCCCGGCCTGCTGCACCGCGTCGGCAATCTCCAGGCTGCGGCTGCCGGAATCCCAGCCCAGCCGGATTTTCACCGTGACCGGCAGCGCCGCCGGTACCGCCTCCCGCATCGCTTTGGCACCGCGGTAGATAAGCTCCGGGTCTTTCAGCAGCGTCGCCCCGCCGCCGCTGCCGTTCACCAGCTTCGACGGGCAGCCGCAGTTGAGATCCACGCCATACGACCCCAGCTCCACCGCGCGCGCGGCGTTCTCCGCCAGCCATTGCGGGTGCTGGCCCAAAAGCTGCACCCGCACCAGGGTGCCGGAAGGCGTGCGGCTGTTGTGCTCCAGCTCCGGGCAGAGGCGCAGGAAGGATTTGGCCGGCAGCAGCTGGTCCACCACCCGCAGGAACTCGGTGATGCAGAGATCGTAATCGTTGACCTCGCTGAGCAGTTGCCGCACCAGTGAGTCGAGGACGCCCTCCATCGGGGCGAGTAATACACGCATTGCCGGATACCTCAGAAAAAGAGTGCGACATGATACGGGCGATGCCCTGTCCGGGGCAATCGTCTCGCGGCCGCAAAGGCCACAGGCAAAAAAAAAGCTGCCCGCAGGCAGCTTTTTCTGGTGAGCGCTTTTTCAGCAAGCAAACGGTCAGTCCGCTTTGCCGGCCGGGCGTGAACGGCGCGGCTGGCTTGGGCGGCTCGGACGGCGCTGGCCGTCGCTGTGCTCCTGGCGCTGGCGCGGCTGGCCGTTGCGGCTTTCGCCGGTGCGCGGGGCACCGCTGCGCTGGCCGCCGCCATTGCCGCCGTTGCCGCGACCGCCGCCCTGCCCGCGTCCGCCACCCTGGCGGCCGTTGATGATCGGCTCCGCCTTGATGGTCGGGTCCGGGTCATAGCCCGGCAGCGCAATGCGCGGGATCTCTTTCTTCAGCAGGCGCTCGATGTCACGCAGCAGTTTGTGCTCATCGATGCAGACCAGCGAGATCGCCTCACCGGTGGCTTCGGCACGGCCGGTACGGCCGATGCGGTGCACGTAATCTTCCGGCACGTTCGGCAGCTCATAGTTCACCACGTGCGGCAACTGGTCGATGTCCAGCCCGCGCGCCGCGATGTCGGTCGCCACCAGCACGCGGATGCGGCCGTCTTTGAAGTCCGCCAGTGCACGGGTACGCGCACCCTGGCTCTTGTTGCCGTGGATGGCGGCGGCAGTGATGCCGTCTTTGTTCAGCTGTTCCGCCAGGTGGTTGGCGCCGTGCTTGGTGCGGTTAAACACCAGCACCTGCTGCCAGTCACCGGTGCCGATCATCTGCGACAGCAGTTCCCGTTTGCGCTTCTTGTCCACGAAGTGGACGCTCTGCGCCACCTGCTCAGAGGCGGTGTTGCGGCGGGCCACTTCCACCGACGCCGGGTTGTGCAGCAGCTTGTTCGCCAGCGCTTTGATCTCATCAGAGAAGGTCGCGGAGAACAGCAGGTTCTGGCGTTTGGCCGGCAGTTTGGCCAGCACACGGCGGATGTCATGGATGAAGCCCATGTCGAGCATCCGGTCCGCTTCGTCCAGCACCAGGATTTCAACCTGCGACAGGTCTACCGCGTTCTGGTGTTCCAGGTCGAGCAGGCGGCCGGGGGTGGCGATCAGCACATCGACGCCGCCGCGCAGTTTCATCATCTGCGGGTTGATGCTCACCCCGCCGAAGACCACCAGCGAGCGCAGGCGCAGGTGTTTGCTGTAGGCGTCGACGTTCTCGCCAATCTGCGCCGCCAGTTCACGGGTCGGCGTCAGGATCAGGGCGCGGACCGGACGGCGGCCTTTGCTCTGGTGCGGGGTGCTGTTCAGCAGGTGCAGCAACGGCAGGGTAAACCCGGCGGTTTTGCCGGTGCCGGTCTGGGCGCTGGCCATCAGGTCACGGCCTTCAAGCACTACCGGGATCGCCTGACGCTGGATAGGCGTCGGCTCACGGTAACCCTGTTCTTCTACCGCACGCAGAATATCGGCATGTAAACCGAGAGAATCAAATGACATAAAGAATAAAGCTCCAGATCTCCCGTTACCAACAAGGTTGGTGCAGTTTCCGGGGAGATAGTAGACGAGGCAAGATGGGGCATCACCACGAGGATTCGGCACAAACTGCGAGTGCGCCAGTTGCGCAAAGTGTAGCAGATAACCCCTGCGATACGTGAAATATTATGCGGCCGGTCACATTATGGTAAAAAAAATCGCGTCCCGGCCCGGCTTTTTTACAGGCTGGCATGGGCCTTTCCCGTCAATGACATAAAATCCTACGCTTTTCTGCTGTGTCGGCCGTTGACCCGCCTGCTACCCTTGAACTCTGTGTCCCTGCAAGAAGGCGGTTCAGGATCGATGGAAACCTGGAAGGTTAATTTATTTTCAGTCTGGTTAGGCTGCTTCTTTACCGGGCTGGCGATGAGCCAGATCCTGCCGTTTCTGCCGCTCTATATTGAGCAGCTTGGCGTGCATGACCACGAGGCGCTGAGCCTCTGGTCAGGGCTGGTGTTCAGCGGCACCTTTCTGGTGTCGGCGATTGTGGCACCGATGTGGGGCAGCCTGGCGGACCGCAAAGGGCGCAAGCTGATGCTGCTGCGCGCCTCGCTCGGCATGGCGATTGTGATGCTGTTGCAGGGGTTTGCCACCAACGTCTGGCAACTGTTTATTCTGCGCACCTTAATGGGGCTGACCTCCGGCTATATCCCGAATGCGATGGCGCTGGTGGCTTCTCAGGTGCCGCGAGACAAAAGCGGCTGGGCGCTCGGCACGCTCTCGACCGGCCAGATCTCCGGGGTGATTTTAGGCCCGCTGCTGGGCGGTTTTATGGCTGACCACGTCGGGCTGCGCATCGTGTTTTTCATGACCGCCGGGATGCTGTTCCTCAGCTTTCTGGTGACGCTGTTCCTGATCAAGGAGCGGGTGGTGGTGGTCAGCAAAGCGGACAAACTCAGCGGCAAAGCGGTGTTCGCGTCCCTGCCCTACCCGGCGCTTATCATCAGCCTGTTCTGCACCACCCTGACCATCCAGCTGGCGAACGGCTCGATCGGCCCGATTCTGGCGCTGTTTATCAAAGCGCTGACCCCGGCCAGTGACAACATCGCCTTTATCAGCGGGGTGATCGCCGCGGTGCCCGGCGTCTCGGCGCTGCTGGCTGCGCCCCGGCTCGGGCGGCTGGGTGACCGCATCGGCACCGAGCGGATTTTGCTGGCGGCGCTGCTGTGCGCCACGCTGCTGTTTTTCATGATGTCCTGGGTCACCACGCCGGTGCAGTTGGCGGTGTTGCGCTTCCTGCTCGGCTTCGCCGACGGCGCGTTGCTGCCCGCGGTGCAGACGCTGCTGATGAAGCACAGCAGCGAGCAGGTCACCGGCCGCATCTTCGGCTATAACCAGTCGTTTATGTACCTCGGCAACGTTGCCGGGCCGCTGATTGGCTCCGGCATCTCGGCGCTGGCCGGTTTCCGCTGGGTGTTTATCGCCACCGCCGTGATCATCATCATCAATACCGCGCAGCTCTGGCTGAACGTCAAACGGGTGCCTAAGCGGCGCTGAACCGCAGGCAGAAAAAAACCGGGCATGGCCCGGTTTTTTTGTCTGGTGTGCGCTTAGCGGCGGTTGCCGAAGATGCGCAGCAGCATCAGGAACAGGTTGATGAAGTCAAGGTAGAGCGTCAGCGCGCCGACAATCGAATACTTGCGGAAGCCGTCGCGATCCGCCGGGTCGAGCTGTTCGCCGATGTTTTTCAGCTTCTGAGTGTCGTAGGCGGTCAGGCCGACAAACACGATGACGCCGATGTAGGTCACCGCCCACATCAACGCGGTGCTTTTCAGCCAGATGTTGACCAAGGAGGCCAGCACGATGCCGATCAGCGCCATAAACAGCATACTGCCCATGCCGCTCAGGTCACGCTTGGTGGTGTAACCAAACAGGCTCATCGCCCCGAACATCCCGCCGGTGACCACAAAGGTGCTGGCAATCGAGGAGTAGGTGTAGAGCACAAAGATGCTCGACATGGTGAGGCCGGTCAGCACCGAATAGAGCATAAACAGCGCCGTGGCCGCCGCGCCGCTCAGGCGGTTAACCAGCCCGGAGAGCACAAACACCACGGCCAGCTGGGCAATGATCAGCCCAAAAAAGGTGATCTGGCTGGAAAAAATCGCCTGCATCACCGCCGGGGTATTGGCGGCATACCAGGAGACAAACGCCGTCAGCAGCAGGCCGCAAGTCATCCAGCCATAAACCTGGGCCATGTAGGTCTGAATGCCGGTGCCGACACCCTGAATAGCGGAATTATTGGAACGCGGATATCTGTCCATGTGAAACCTTTTGCGTAAGTGACAGAAAAATCAGGCTGCAACCGGCAGCCCCCTCAAAAGTATAGTCTACCACAGCCGGGGCAACGGCCTGTTAACCGATCCCGTCAGTCCCAGCGGCGGGCGGCCTGATGGTCGCTGTCACGCGCGTCGACCCAGCGGTCGCCTTCCGGCGTGGCTTCACGCTTCCAGAACGGCGCGCGGGTTTTCAGGTAATCCATGATGAATTCTGCCGCGTCAAACGCCATGCCGCGGTGCGCCGCCGTCACGCCGACAAACACGATCTCATCGCCGGGGTACATCGCGCCGATGCGGTGGATAACGGAAATGCGTTGCAGCGCCCAGCGGCTGCGCGCCTCAGCGACGATCTCCGCCAGCGCTTTCTCCGTCATGCCGGGGTAGTGCTCCAGCGTCAGGGTGCTGACATCGCTGCCGAGGTTATGGTTGCGCACTTTGCCGGTGAAGGTGACGACCGCGCCGTCGTCATCGCACGCGGCCAGCCAGCGGTACTCATCGCCGACGCTGAAATGCTCAGCGCCGACGCGGATGCGGGTATTGTCCATCTCAGCCCCCGGTGACCGGCGGGAAGAACGCGACCTCATCCCCCGCCTGTAACGGGTGGTCCATCGCCACCAGCGACTGGTTCACCGCCGCCAGCAGGTTGCCGGCTTCCAGCGCCAGCGCCCAGCGGTCGCCGCGTGCGCACAGCGCCCGGCGCAGCGCGTCAACGTCGTTAAACTCCGCCGGCAGCGTCAGGGACGCGGTGCCGGTCAGCTCGCGCACCTGCGCGAAAAACAGGATCTCAATCATACGTCCGCCCTGAAATCACCGGATTTGCCGCCGCTTTTTTCCAGCAGGCGCACCGGGCCAATCACCATGTCTTTCTGTACCGCCTTGCACATGTCATAGATGGTCAGGGCGGCCACGGAGGCGGCCGTCAGCGCCTCCATCTCCACGCCGGTCTTGCCGCTCAGGCGGCAGCGTGACTCAATCCTCACCCGGTGATGTTCCGGCTGCGCCTCAAGCTGCACTTCGACCTTGGTCAGCAGCAGCGGGTGGCAGAGCGGGATCAGATCCCAGGTTTTTTTGGCGGCCTGGATCCCGGCGAGGCGGGCGGTGGCGAACACGTCACCTTTGTGGTGGCTGCCGTCGATGATCATCGCAAGCGTAGCGGGCAGCATCTCAACAAAGGCTTCGGCGCGCGCCTCACGCACGGTATCGGCCTTGGCGGAGACGTCCACCATGTGGGCTTCCCCGGCGGCGTTGATGTGGGTCAGTTGGGACATAACGTTCTCTTACTCAGTGGCATCCGGCGCGTCAGGCTGCGGCAGCGGCTTGAGGTGCGGGATAAAGTTACAGGGGCCGTGGCGGGCATCAAGTTGCTCGGCGATGATGCGCTCCCAGGCGGTGCGGCAGGCGCGGGTGGAGCCGGGCATGGCGAAAATCACCGTCTGGTTGGCGATGCCGCCAATGGCGCGCGACTGGATGGTCGAGGTGCCGATCTCCTCATAGGAGGCCATGCGGAACAGCTCGCCAAAGCCTTCGATTTCGCGGTCAAACAGCGGCCGCAGCGCCTCCGGCGTGGTGTTGTGCGCCGAGAAGCCGGTGCCGCCGTTAATCAGGATGGCCTGCACATCCGGGTCAGCAATCCACGCCGAGACAATGGCGCGGATCTGGTAAAGGTTGTCTTTGACGATCCGGCTCACCACCACCTTGTGCCCGGCCTCGTGTGCCGCCTCGCGCAGGTAGTCGCCGGAGGTGTCATCCGCCTCGGTGCGGGAATCGGAGACGGTCAGCACCGCCAGCTGGGCAGAGACGAAATCACCACGGGGTTTGCTCATGGAAGCTCCTTAACAGGCAGCGCATCAGCCGCCGATAAATGAAAGGTTCTGCGTGATGCCGGTATTGCCTTCATGCAGGAAGTGGGTCTGCTTTTTACGGTGCAGCCCGCCCTGGATGCGGTCCAGCAGCGCCTCGTGGTCGCGGTCATCGGCCAGCAAATCGCGCAGCGGCACGCCCTGCTCGCCGAACAGGCAGAGGTGCAGGTTGCCGATGGCGGAGACGCGCAGGCGGTTGCAGCTGGCGCAGAAATCTTTCGCGTACGGCATGATCAGGCCAATCTCGCCCTGATAATCGGGGTGGCGGAACACCCGCGCCGGGCCGTCACTGCGGCCGCGCAGCTGTAGCTGCCAGCCCTGCTGCATCAGCTGGCGCTGGATCACCTCGCCGGAGACGTGGTGTTTGCGGAACAGGTCGCTGCCGTCGCCGGTTTCCATCAGCTCAATAAAGCGCAGCTGGATCGGGCGGTCTTTGATCCAGTTAAGGAAGGCCGGCAACTGTTTGTGGTTGACGTCGCGCATCAGCACCGCGTTGACCTTCACCTTCTCGTACCCGGCTTCAAAGGCGGCGTCGATCCCTTCCATCACCTGACGGAATTTGTCCTGCCCGGTAATGGCGTGGAACTGGCGGGCGTCGAGGCTGTCCACACTGACGTTAATCGCCGTCAGCCCGGCATCACGCCAGGCCGCGACGTCACGCGCCATGCGGTAGCCGTTGGTGGTGGTCGCCAGCGTGCGGATCTGCGGGTTCTCGCGCACGGCGGCGATGATCTCGCAGAAGTCACGGCGCAGGCTCGGCTCCCCGCCGGTCAGGCGCACTTTTTCCGTGCCCAGTTCAGCAAAGGCACGGGTCACGCGGCGGATCTCATCCAGCGAGAGAAAACTTTTTTTGGCATGACCGGTGGATTTATAGCCATCCGGTAAGCAATAGGTGCAACGGAAGTTGCACACGTCAGTAATTGACAGGCGCAGGTAATAGAACTTGCGCGCAAAAGCATCGGTAAGTTGGGGCACCAGTAACACCTTTCCAAATACGGGAGATGCAGGCATTTCTGCCTCGCACCCTGGTGGCTTACGCCACGGCCAGGGCGCCATATCATTTGTGTGAAGGTAATGACTTAGGCGCAAAGGCTAGGAGTTTGATCATCCACCGGTCGCCTGTGGCGGGCGGTGAAGACCCTGTTGAGAGGGAAATCTTAGCGCTAAATCCGCGCCGGCGCCAATCCGCATTTTCGCTATATATCTTGATATATAACGTATTTTGGCGCGCAACCGCTTGCTTTGTATCCGTGAGTAACAGCCGGTAAAAAAATCAGGTAAAATCGCCGCCGTCACGCCGGGCCTTTCTGCACGGCCCACGATTTCCCTTGGTAAGGAGCAGTATGCGCAACAGAACATTGGCCGATCTGGACAGAGTGGTCGCCCTCGGCGGAGGCCACGGCCTGGGCCGGGTGATGTCCGCCCTTTCCTCGCTCGGCTCCCGGCTGACCGGCATCGTCACCACCACCGACAACGGCGGCTCCACCGGCCGCATCCGCCGCTCTGAGGGCGGCATCGCCTGGGGGGATATGCGCAACTGCCTGAACCAGCTGATCACCGAACCCAGCGTCGCCTCGGCGATGTTCGAATACCGCTTCAACGGCAACGGGGAGCTGGCCGGGCATAACCTCGGCAACCTGATGCTGAAAGCGCTGGATAACCTCAGCGTGCGGCCGCTGGAGGCGATCAACCTGGTGCGCAGCCTGCTGAAGGTGGAAGCACAATTGATCCCGATGTCAGAGCATCCGGTGGACCTGGTGGCGCTCGACCACGAAGGCAACCCTGTGTACGGCGAAGTGGACGTAGACCAGTTGCAGCATATGCCGCAACAGCTGATGCTGTCGCCGCCGGTGCGCGCCACCGCGGAGGCGATCGACGCCATCACCCACGCGGACATCATCCTGATCGGGCCGGGCAGCTTCCTCACCAGCCTGATGCCGCTGCTGCTGCTGGATGAGCTGGCCACCGCCCTGCGCCGCAGCGCCGCGCCGATTATTTACATCGGCAACCTGGGGCGTGAGCTGAGCGTGGCGGCGGCGTCGCTTTCGCTGCCGGACAAACTGGCGCTGATGGAGCAGCGCATCGGCCGCAAAGCGATCCAGGCAATCATTGCCGGGCCGCGGGTGGACACCGGCGGCATCACTGACCGGCTGATCGTCCAGCAGCCGCTGGAAGCCAGCGACATTCCCTATCGCCACGACCGCGAATTACTGCGGCTGGCGCTGGAAAGCGCGCTGCAACGGATGAAATAATCCGTTACACCGTCAGTGACAACAAAAAACCGCCATCAGGCGGTTTTTTTCAGGGCTGCTTCCAGGGATTGCCGTGCTGGGTGTCAATGTAGAGTTCTTCGACTTTCTGCCGCGCCCACGGGGTACGGCGCAGGAATTTCAGGCTGGATTTGATGCTGGGGTCGCTTTTGAAGCAGTTGATGCTGATGCGTTGGGCGAGGCCCGGCCAGCCGTAGTGCGCCACCAGCGCCGTCAGCAATTGCTCCAGCGTGATGCCGTGCAGGGGATCTTTCGGGGTGTGGGAAGCCTTGTTTTGCGTCATCGCCGTGTCGCCTCTGAAATCGGGGGCGCACACCTTAACAGGTTTGTGCGCCCCGGCAAACCATCAGGAGGCAGCGATGAACTGCTCGCGCAACTGATGGATCTCATCACGCACGCTGGCCGCTTCCTCGAACTCCAGGTTCTGCGCATGGACATACATTTTCGCTTCCAGCTCGCGGATTTTGTTGTCCAGCGCCTTCGGCGACAGCGCCTCGTAAGTCGCTTTGGCTTCGGCCGCGCGTTTGCTCTGCTTGGTGCGCGAGGTCGGCTGGCCAAGTTGCAGGATGTCGGCAATGCGTTTGTTGAGGCCCTGCGGCGTGATGCCGTGCTCCTCGTTGTACGCCTGCTGTTTGGCGCGGCGGCGCTCCGTCTCTTCAATGGCACGCGCCATCGAGTTGGTGATCTTGTCCCCGTAGAGGATCGCCTTGCCGTTGAGGTTACGCGCCGCACGGCCGATGGTCTGGATCAGCGAGCGCTCAGAGCGCAGGAAGCCCTCTTTGTCCGCGTCCAGGATCGCCACCAGCGACACCTCCGGCATGTCCAGCCCCTCACGCAACAGGTTGATGCCCACCAGCACATCAAACTCGCC
The DNA here is from genome assembly GCF_018257325.1 of Nissabacter archeti. Classification (NCBI taxonomy): domain Bacteria; kingdom Pseudomonadati; phylum Pseudomonadota; class Gammaproteobacteria; order Enterobacterales; family Yersiniaceae; genus Nissabacter; species Nissabacter archeti. Next base: position 34,259 of record NZ_JAERKB010000008.1, on the reverse strand, counting down.
CAGCCGCAGGTCGCGGATAATCTCGACGCGCTCCACGGTGTCGATGTCTGAGTGCAGGTAACGCACCCGCTCGCCGTGCTCCTCCAGGTATTCGGTGAGATCCTCGGCCATACGCTTGGTCAGCGTGGTGACCAGCACCCGCTCGTTGATCGCCACGCGTTTGCGGATTTCCGACAGCAGGTCATCCACCTGGGTGCCTACCGGGCGCACTTCGATCAGCGGGTCAAGCAGGCCGGTCGGCCGCACCACCTGGTCAATCACCTCGCCGCCCGATTTCTCCAGCTCATAGTTGCCCGGCGTGGCGGAGACGTAAATGGTCTGCGGGGCCAGCGCCTCGAACTCCTCAAAGCGCATCGGCCGGTTGTCCAGCGCGGACGGCAACCGGAAGCCGTACTCCACCAGCGTCTCTTTGCGTGCGCGGTCGCCGCGGTACATGCCGCCAATCTGCGGGATGGTGACGTGGGATTCGTCAATCACCAGCAGGCCGTCCGCCGGCAAATAGTCAAACAGCGTCGGCGGGGCCTCGCCCGGCGCACGGCCGGAGAGGTAGCGCGAATAGTTCTCGATGCCGGAGCAGTAGCCCAGCTCGTTCATCATTTCCAGGTCAAACTGGGTACGCTGGGTGATGCGCTGCTCCTCGAGCAGTTTGTTGTTCTCCAGCAGCGATTTGCGGCGGTCGGCCAGCTCCAGCTTGATGCCCTCCATCGCCTCAAGGATGCGCTCGCGCGGCGTGACGTAGTGGGTTTTCGGGTAGATGGTGAAGCGCTGCACATCCTGCTCCAGGTGGCCGGTGAGCGGGTCAAACAGTGACAGCCGCTCCACTTCCTCATCAAACAGCTCCACCCGCAGCGCCAGATCGTCTGACTCCGCCGGGAAGATGTCGATCACCTCGCCGCGCACGCGGAAGGTGCCGCGCTGGAACGCCTGGTCGTTGCGGGCGTATTGCAGCTCCGCCAGACGGCGCAGGATCGAGCGCTGGTCGATTAACATGCCGCGCGTCAGGTGCAGCATCATTTTCAGGTAAGCGTCCGGGTCACCCAGGCCGTAAATGGCGGAGACGGAGGCCACCACCACCACATCACGCCGCTCCAGCAGCGCCTTGGTGGCGGAAAGGCGCATCTGTTCGATGTGCTCGTTCACCGCCGCATCTTTCTCGATGAAGGTGTCGGAGCTGGGCACGTAGGCTTCCGGCTGGTAGTAGTCGTAGTAGGAGACGAAATACTCCACGGCGTTCTCCGGGAAGAACTCCTTCATCTCGCCATACAGCTGGGCCGCCAGCGTCTTGTTGGGTGCCAGCACCATGGTCGGCCGGTTGAGGTCAGCGATGACGTTGGCCACGGTAAAGGTTTTGCCGGAGCCGGTCACCCCCAGCAGTGTCTGGTGCGCCAGCCCGTTCTCCAGCCCCTCTTCCAGACGGCGGATCGCCTCGGGCTGATCCCCGGACGGCTTGAAATCGGAACGCAGTTTGAACACTTTACTCATTGATAGGCTACCTGTTGGAGAGACGCGGCTGGCCGCCGCGAGAAAACCTGACCCAGCCCGCGACGCGGAAAGGGGTTACACGGCTACTAAGTATGGAAGCCGGAGCGATTTTTGCCAGCCCTATTCTACTGGATATAATTCCAGGTTCAAGTACGCTTTTTCGGCACGTTGGTTGTGCAACGCCTTTCTGCCTTTGGGCAGCCCGGCATTACATGACCAAAAAATGATATTTTTATCACAGGTTGACTTTTATCCCCAGAACGCGTCGCAAATTAACCTGGTGAGAAAAATGAGACAACCTCGCAACAAAATCATCACCCCCTTTTTTTTCTGACTTGTTTTTTACTAATTTACTGATAAAAAAGCACTTTTGTAAAAAGCGGGCTTTCGCGCCAATCTGGGCGCAAGCCGCGCCCCGCCTTGCTTACAGCCACTTTTCGCACGCTCATGCACAAGGTTATCCACAGGAATAGTGGATAACTCACACAGCGCCATGTGCGGCGGGAGTTGGCAAAAAAGGCGCTTTACCGGCCCGATGAGGATTAATGGGCTTTTTTTAGTTAATTTTATCCCGGTTTGCCTGGCTATTTATGCTGATAAAGACTAATGCGCCCTCTTGCCAAACCGCAGAACGCCGTTTTTAGCCCAGGCGGTGAGGTCAGCCACTATGGCACCGGTTAAGAGTGCACCAGCATCACCCCGCAGGCACCGGCAAGGTGCAGACCCGCCTCCCCCGGCACGCTAATGGTTAACTGCGCTTACCGGTCAGGGGATGTTTTTTTAGTCGCAAACCGTTAACAACCGTGTAACGTTATTCTTTTTTCCTGCCCATGGTAAGTTGGCCTGCGGATTGCTTAATGGTAACGGCGCGGGCAGTTTTTCCCTGTTTCAGGGCGCGGCGGGATTTCACTGAAAGCGTGCGCAGGCGACTTGTTTTGTCCCGGCCGGCCAACATTTTTCATGATTAATCACTGCCGTAACACCGTTTACCTGCGCTTTTGCCTGGGTGCCATCCCGCATACCGGCCGCAGAATCTGCTGGCGATGGCGTCAATCAGCGGGCCTTGTCCTGCCGCAGCCTGGCCCGCCCGCCCGCTGCGTTAACGGGCATCGTGCACGCCGCAGGTGCTGTCTCTGCACTGCCCCGGCGGCTCGTCGGCCGGGGCAACCACACCATGAACCATCGCGTATCGGGAGAGTGCCTGATGTTAAGCGTAAAAGCAGTCAACCAGTTCTATGGACCGACCCACACCTTATGGGACGTTAATCTGGAGTTGCCGCGCGGCGAATGCACCTGTTTGCTGGGGCGGGCGGGGGTCGGCAAAACAACGCTGGTGAACTGCATCATGGGGCACCTGCCGGTCAGGAGCGGCTCAATGACCTGGCAGACCGGCGACCGGCCGCCGCAAAACCTGCTGCAACAGCCGGTGGAGAACCGCGCGGCGCTCGGCATCAGCTATGTGCCGCAGGGGCGGCCCATTTTTTCACAGTTGAGCGTGGAGGAGAATCTGCATGTGGCGATGATGGCGGCGCAGCACCCGCACCGCCGGATCCCGGCGCAGGTGTTTGAGCTGTTCCCGGCGCTGCATGATATGGGCAGCCGCCGCGCTGGGGAGTTAAGCCCGTTCCAGCAACAACAGCTGGCGATCGCACGGGCGCTGGTGCCGGAGCCGGAACTGCTGATCCTGGATGAGCCGACCGACGGCAGCCCGCCGGACAGGGTGGCGGAGATGGGCAACCTGATCCACCGCCTGAACCGCGACCTCGGCATCACGGTGCTGCTGGTGGAGCACCAGTTAGCGTTTATCCGCCGCGTTGCTGACCGCTTCTGCCTGCTGGACCGCGGGCGCAACGTGGCGGAAGGCACGCTGGATCAGCTGGATGACCGGCTGATCAGCCATTATCTGATGTGATGCGGGCCAGATCGAGGTACGCGCCGAGCGGCTGGCTGAGATCGTCCAGATAAGGGATTTCGCCCAGCATCGGCGCGGGCAGCAGCCGTTGCAGCGTGGCGAGGTACTCACCGTGCCGCCGCCCCGGCGGTTGCACATCATTGGCGACCCAGCCCGCCAGCGGCAGCCCGGCCGCCTGTACCGCGGCGGCGGTGAGCAGCGCATGGTTGATGCAGCCGAGCTTCACCCCCACCACCAGAATCACCGGCAATTGCTCCTGTACCACCCAGTCGGCAAAGCTGAACGCCTCCCCCAGCGGGGTGAACCAGCCGCCCGCCCCTTCCACCAGCACCCAGTCCGCCCGCGCCCCGAGGGCGCGTAACCCGGCAGAGAGCACGATGGGGTCAATCGGCCGCCCTTCGTCCCGGCTGACGATGTGCGGCGAGGTCGGTTCCGCAAAGGTGTACGGGTTCACCTCCTCATAACGCAGGGCCAGCGTGCTGTGCTGTTGCAACGCCAGCGCGTCACTGTTGCGCAGGCCGTCGGCGGTTTCCTCACTGCCGGACGCCACCGGCTTGTAACCGGCGGTCTGGTAACCGGCGCGCGCCGCAGCCTGCAACAAGGCGCTGCTGGCCACGGTTTTGCCGACCTCGGTGTCGGTGCCGGTGACAAAATAGCGTTTAATCACGGTAAATCACTCCATAAGCCACGTGGTAACTCAGCGGGCATTGCCCATCCCGGCGCGGGAACACCTGTTCCAGCCTGTCCAGCCTGCGGCGGCCGGTCAGCCCCGGCGCCCGCCCCTGATGCAGGTGGGTCGCGCCGATGCCTTTCAGCGAACGCATCAGCGCCCGCACATCGGCAAACCGCTCCCGCTCATGGCCGAAGCCCAGCTCATGCCGGTAGGGCGCACAGGCCGCGGCGATCTGCTCTTTGGTCAGGAAACGGTTTACGTGGCCATGCCCGTCGATCTGCTGCCAGGCTTCCGCCAGCTCCGACAGCGATCCGGCCGCCAGCGTGGAGAACATGATCACCCCGCCGGGGCGGGTGACGCGGGTCAGCTCCGCCAGCACCTGGGGCAGCGCGTCGCACCACTGCACCACCAGGCTGCTGAACACCGCATCCACGGCGGCGTCCGGCAGCGGCAGCGCCTCGATGTCACCGGTCAGGTAGCGATCCGCCGAGGCCAGTGCCTGCGCCTGCTGCACCATGCCTTCCGCCAGATCCAGCGCCACCACCGGGTGCCCGGCGTCGCGCCAGCGGCGGCTGAAATGGCCGGTGCCGCACCCGGCATCCAGCACCGTGGCCCCGGCCGGCACGGCCGCCAACGCCATCAGCCGTTCGCCGACCCGGCGCTGCAACGCGGCAGCCTCATCATAATGGTGCGCCGCGCGGCTGAAGGCCGCCGCCACGGCGCGTTTATCCACGGTTGTGGGGTGGTCAGCCACAGACAGCATGCAGTGCCTCCAGAAGGGTCTCGATATCATCCGGCCGGTGAGCGGCGGTCAGGGTCAGGCGTAAACGGGCGCTGCCGGGCGGCACGGTGGGCGGGCGGATGGCGCTCACCCAGATGCCGCGCTCACGCAGCCGCGCCGCCAGATCCAGCGCCGCCTGGTTGTCACCGACGATCAGCGGCTGGATGGCGGTCGCCGAATCAGCCAGCTGTAACGGCAGCCCCGCCACGCCGTCGCGGAAGCGGCGGATATGCTGATGCAACTGCTCACGCCGCGCATCGCCGTCAATCAGCGCTGTCAGCGCCGCATCCAGCGCGCAGACCTGCGCCGCAGGCATCGCGGTGCTGTAGATCAGGTGGCGCGCCCGTTGCAGCAGGAATTCGGCGGTGGCGTCATCGCACAATACCGCCGCCCCGCTGACGCCGAACGCCTTGCCGAAGGTCAGCACCAGCAGTTCCGGCCGCACGTTTTGCTGCCGGCAACTGCCTGCGCCCTGCTCCCCAACCACGCCGACGCCGTGGGCGTCGTCCACCAGCAGCCAGGCGTTGTGCGCCGCTGCCTCTGCCGCCAGCGCCTTCAGCGGCGCGGCATCGCCGTCCATGCTGAAGACCCCTTCGGTCACCACCAGCGTGTTGCCGGGGGCCGGCTTCTCCAGCAAACGCGCCAGGGCGGCGGCGTCATTATGGGCAAAACGGCGCAGCCCTGACGGTGCCTGCAACGACGCCTCCAGCAACGAGGCGTGGCTGAGTTTGTCCGCCAGCACCCGGTCATCGGCCTGCAACAGCGCCGCCAGCACCGCCTGATTGGCAGCAAAGCCGGAGATAAACAGCAGCGCACGCGGGTAGCCCTGCCACTCAGCCAGCCGCTGCTCAAAGCGCTGGTGCACCTCGCTGTAGCCGGTAACATGGCCGGAACCGCCGGAACCGACGCCGTAGTCCGCCGCGCCCTGTTGCCAGGCGGCGATCACCGCCGGATGGTGGCTGAGGCCCAAATAATCATTGCCGGAAAAGTTGAGGTAAGCCTGCCCGCCCTGCACCAGGCAGCGGCCGTTGCCGCCCCGGTTCGGCACACGGCGGCGATAGGCTGCGGCCGCGTGCTGTTCAGCCAGCGCGGCCGTGATGCGTTGTTGCCAGCCCATCATGCTCAGCGGGCTGCCGCATTGTAGAACTGGTCGTTGTCAGCGGTGAGCAGTTGCGCCGCCAGCGCCTGTTGCTGCTGGTTGTCGCCGTGCTCCACGCCGGTGGCCTGCGGGTTCAGCCCCAGTTTGCGGAACAGGATGAGATCTTTGTCTTCCGCCGGGTTCGGCGTGGTCAGCAGTTTGCAGCCGTAGAAGATGGAGTTGGCCCCGGCCATAAAGCACATCGCCTGCGTCTGTTCGCTCATCTGCTCACGCCCGGCCGACAGCCGCACGTAGGAGGTCGGCATCATGATGCGCGCCACCGCGATGGTGCGGATAAAGTCAAACGGGTCGACATCGTCATTGTCCGCCAGCGGCGTGCCCTTGACCTTCACCAGCATGTTGATCGGCACGCTCTCCGGCGGGGTCGGCAGGTTGGCCAGCTGCATCAGCAGCCCGGCGCGGTCGCGCACGCTTTCACCCAGCCCGACGATACCGCCGGAACAGACTTTGATGCCCGCGCCGCGCACTTCTTCCAGCGTGTCCAGCCGCTCCTGGTAGCTGCGGGTGGTGATGATACTGCCGTAAAACTCCGGCGAGGTGTCGAGGTTATGGTTGTAGAAGTCCAGCCCCGCGTGCGCCAGCCGCTGCGCCTGTTCGCTGTTCAGGGTGCCGAGGGTCATGCAGGTTTCCATGCCCATCGCCTTCACGCCCTGCACCATCTGCTCCAGGTAGGGCATGTCGCGGTCATGCGGGTTTTTCCACGCCGCGCCCATGCAGAAGCGGGTCGACCCGGCCGCTTTCGCCTGGCGTGCCGACTCCAGTACCTGGTCAACCTGCATCAGCCGCTCTGCTTCCAGCCCGGTTTTGTAGCGCGAACTTTGCGGGCAGTATTTGCAGTCTTCCGGGCAGGCACCGGTTTTGATCGACAACAAGGTGCTGACCTGCACCTGACGCGGGTCAAAATGCTGGCGGTGGATCTGTTGCGCTTCAAACATCAGCTCTAAAAAAGGCTTCTCAAACAGCGCCTGGGTGGTTTCCGGCGTCCAGTAAATACGTTGTGCCACGGCGGCATCTCCTTATCGGTGTTGTGGGCACAGTGTAAATAACGGCATCATGCTGTCAACCAAAAACAGATCACTTTAGTTTACGGTAAACCTTATGTAGACTTTGTTGTTTACCGCTTCAGCCGGAACTGTTTGATGACGCACGACGATCTTGCTTTTGACCAACGCCATATCTGGCACCCTTACACCTCTATGACGACCCCGCTGCCCTGCTACCCGGTGGTGTCCGCGCAGGGTGTGGAACTGACGCTGGCCGATGGCCGGACGCTGGTGGACGGCATGTCCTCCTGGTGGGCGGCCATCCACGGCTACAACCACCCGGCCCTGAACGCGGCGGCCACGGCGCAGCTCGGCCAGATGGCCCATGTGATGTTCGGCGGCATTACCCACCCGGCCGCCGTGGCGCTCTGCCGCCAGCTGGTGGCGATGACCCCGGCGGCGCTGGAGTGCGTGTTCCTGGCGGACTCCGGTTCCGTGGCAGTGGAAGTGGCGCTGAAGATGGCGATGCAATACTGGCAGGCACGCGGCGAACGGCGCCAGCGGGTGCTGACGCTGAAACGCGGTTACCACGGTGACACCTTCGGCGCGATGGCGGTGTGCGACCCGGAAAACTCGATGCACAGTTTGTATCAGGGCTACCTGCCGCATCACCTGTTCGCCGACGCGCCGCAGTGTGGGTTTGAGGAGGCGTGGGACGCCGCGGACATCGCGCCGTTTGAGCAGTTGCTGACGCAGCACGCCACGGAGATCGCCGCCGTGATCCTGGAGCCGGTGGTGCAAGGCGCAGGCGGGATGCGCATCTACCACCCTGACTACCTGAAGGCGGTGCGGGCATTGTGTGACCAGCACGGCATCCTGCTGATTGCCGATGAGATCGCCACCGGCTTTGGCCGCACCGGCAAACTGTTTGCCTGCGAACATGCCGGGATCACGCCGGATATCCTCTGCCTCGGCAAGGCGCTGACCGGCGGCTATATGACGCTCTCGGCCACACTGACCACCCGCCAGGTGGCGGAGACCATCAGCAACGGCGCGGCGGGCTGCTTTATGCATGGCCCGACGTTTATGGGCAACCCACTGGCCTGCGCGGTGGCCGGGGCGAGCCTGGCACTGCTGGCGGAGAACCGCTGGCAGGCGCAGGTCGCGGCGATTGAAACCCAGCTCAGGGCGGAACTGACGCCGCTGGCCGGGCACCCGGCGGTCGCCGCGGTGCGGGTGCTGGGGGCAATCGGCGTGGTGGAACTGCATACGCCGGTCGACATGGCGCGGCTGCAACGCCACTTTGTGGAACAGGGCGTCTGGATCCGGCCGTTCGGCAAGCTGATTTACCTGATGCCGCCTTACATCATCACCCCGGAACAGCTGACGCGCCTGACCCGCGCCATCGCCTCCGCACTGGCCTGACGGCCTGGGGGAAGCCACTGCGCTTCCCCTTTTTTTCCGGCTTTCTGCCCTTTTTCATGCCCTGTCCCAGGCGCGCCGTGCGCCATTTCCGGCGCGTTCTGCCATGCCCTGGGTTTTCACCGCATAAAATCCTAAGAACTCATGCCTATACTTAGGGATGGTGTTCCTTTTTCCGTGAACAGGAGTGAGTGATGAGTCAAAGCAACAGCGTAAACCGTCAACTGGTACTGGCATCACGCCCGCATGGCGCGCCCACCGCCGATAATTTCCGTCTGGAACAGCACCCGATCCCCGAGGCGGCAGAGGGTGAGCTGCTGCTGCGCACGGTCTACCTCTCGCTTGACCCGTATATGCGCGGCCGCATGAGCGATGCCCCGTCTTACGCCGCGCCGGTGGAAATCGGTGAGGTGATGACCGGCGGCGCCGTCTCGAAGGTGGTCACGTCGCGCCACCCGGATTTCCAGGAGGGCGACTGGGTGCTCGGCACCACCGGCTGGCAGGATTACAGCGTGATGCCGGGCGACAAGGTGCAGAAGCTGGCTGACCACATCGCGGATCATCCGTCGCTGGCGCTGGGCGTGCTCGGGATGCCGGGCTTCACCGCCTACATGGGGCTGCTGGACATCGGCAACCCGCAGCCGGGCGAAACCGTGGTGGTGGCCGCGGCCACCGGGCCGGTCGGCTCGATGGTCGGGCAGATCGCCAAACTCAAAGGCTGCCGTGCCATCGGCATCGCCGGCGGCGAAGAGAAGTGCCGTTACGCCCTGGAACAGTTCGGTTTTGACGCCTGCATCGACCACCGGGCCGACGATTTTGAGGCGCAACTGGCGGCCGCCTGCCCGGACGGCATTGACGTCTATTATGAGAATGTCGGCGGCAAGGTCTTTGACGCGGTGATGCCGCTGCTCAACAGCAAGGCGCGCATCCCGGTGTGCGGCGTGGTAGCCCACTATAACGCCACCGGCCTGCCGGACGGCCCGGACCGCCTGCCGCAACTGACGGGGCTTATCCTGCGCAAACGCCTGCGGATGCAAGGCTTCATCATTTTTGATGATTACGGTCACCGTTACCCGGAGTTCGCCGCGCAGATGGGCGAGTGGTTCAACGCGGGCAAAATTAATTTCCGTGAAGATATCACGGACGGGCTGGAGAACGCCCCGCAGGCGCTGATTGGCCTGCTGGAAGGCAAAAACTTCGGCAAAGTGGTGGTGCGCGTCGGGGATGATGCGTAAACCTGCCGCCACCTTACGTGAGGAGGAAAAATGAAAATTCTGATGGTTATGACGTCGCACGACCAGTTGGGTGATACCGGCAAAAAAACCGGCTTCTGGCTGGAGGAGTTCGCCGCACCCTATTATGAATTTATCGATGCGGGCGCAGAGGTCACCGTGGCGTCGCCCAAAGGCGGCCAGCCGCCGCTCGACCCGAAAAGCGATGAGCCGGACGCCCAGACCGCACACACTGAGCGCTTCCGCAAGGATGACAGCGCGCAGCAGGTGCTGGCGAATACCCTGACTCTGGACGCTGTCAATGCCAATGAGTATGACGCCGTGTTCTACCCCGGCGGCCACGGCCCGCTGTGGGATCTGGTGGATGACCGTAAATCGATCATGATCATCAACACCCTCTACGCGGCCGGGAAACCGGTGGCGGCAGTCTGCCATGCGCCGATTGTGCTGCGTAACGCCGAAAAACCGGACGGCACCCCGCTGGTGCAGGACAAGCGCGTCACCGGCTTCAGCAACAGTGAAGAGGACGCGGTGGGCCTGACCAAAATCGTGCCGTACCTGGTGGAAGATGAGCTGAAACGCATGGGCGGTGAGTACAGCAAAGAGGCGGACTGGAAAAGCTATGTCATCGACGACGGCCATCTGGTGACCGGCCAGAACCCCGGCTCCTCGGCGGCCACTGCACAGATGTTATTGAAAAAGCTGGACGTATAGGGTAGAGATCCCTGCCTGGGGCGGCACCGGTTGCCGCTTTTTACCACCTTGATTCAGGGGACGATATGGCATTTACATTACGCAGTAACGATCTGAAAGACGGCGACAAAATGCCGCAGCAGCAGGTCTTTAACGGCATGGGCTACAGCGGCGAGAACCTCTCCCCGCACCTGGCCTGGGACGGCGTGCCGGAAGGCACCAAAAGTTTCGCCATTACGGTCTACGATCCGGATGCCCCGACCGGCTCCGGCTGGTGGCACTGGGGCGTCGCCAACATCCCGGCCGACGTGCGTGAACTGGCGACCGGGGCCGGTTCCGGCAAAGGCGGCCTGCCTGAAGGCGCGGCGCAGACCCGCACCGACTTCGGTAAAGCCGGCTACGGCGGCGCAGCACCGCCGAAAACCGAAACCCACCGCTACCAGTTCACCGTGCACGCGCTGGACGTTGACCACCTGGAGGTGGACGAGAACACCAGCGGCGCGATGCTCGGCTTCAACCTGCACCACCACAGCCTCGGCAAGGCGAGTTTAACGGTCACGTTTAACTGAGGTGCCTGATTAAGGCCGTGCCCCGGCACGGCCTGTTTTTCTCTCTTTATTATAGTTACCCTCTTCTGTACAAAATAAGATGCAAAAATAATTATTCATTTCTTAATTATTAATTACACACAGTAAATTCTTTTCATCACATCCTCTTTCCACCTGTGTCATATCAAATAAACACCTCCCCAACCGACTTATCTTATTTCCCCGCCAGCACGACGCCGGAACGGCCGGTATTGATAATATGACCTCCTCTCTGCTGTCGGGCTGCATTTATTACCTCACACAAGGAACAGGATAATGGCAAAAGGCTATTTTTTAGTCAGGGGAGACAGAACTAACTGCGGAGGCGTAATTGCCGGAGGTGCAGAAGACCACACCCTATTTGGCCGCCCGGCTGCCCGGGAGCGCGATGAGGTCACCTGCGGGGTTTACCCTGGAAAGTTTTATATAAAAGGTGGTATTGAAACCGATACGATTCATGGGCGGCGCATGGCCGGAACACTGGACAGCGTCAGTACCTGCCCATGCCAGGCACGGTTTGTTCCTTCGCTGTTGAAAGACACCTATGAGAAGGCGCCCAGCCAGGGGACTAACGACGAACGTGCTTTCTGGGACAAACAGCAATCCTTCGCCGCTCAGCGGGCGGCATTAACGGAGCCGGAGGTTTTTTCTACGGAGCAGGAAGAGCAAGAACCAGAGAAAGAGCAGGAAAACCATTCTGAACCCTTGCCGTTGCCCGCGCTGATTTTCGCCACGGAAAACACCATGGATGATTACCGGGCGAAAGATATGCACCACGGCGACCTGGATGAACAAACGCTGAAAAAACGTTATAAGCTGAACGATATTTCTACCCGGGTAAACCCCTGGACGGGGGTAAAAATTGATCCGGCCTACCGCGGATTTTCCCTGTTTCAGAAAAAAGAGAAACTCAGCAAAGAGGCGGTGGCGGCAATACTGTTTGATGAATTCCGTGACCTGTCTGATATGTTCTCTTTTTACGGCGATTATCAGGGGCTAATCCGCAAGATGATTACCCATATGCAGTACCACCACGGCCAGCCATTCAGCGATCCGCTGCTGGATAAGGCGCTGGAAGCGCAGATATTGGGGGATATGTCTGAGACTAGCTCTTTAAATCTAATCAAAGGCGCTATACAAGAAAACATTGACTGGTCAAATAATAACTATCCTTTAAAAAGCAAGGAAAAATTATATGACAGTGTACTAAAATCTGTTCTACCTAAGTTTAATAAATTAACAGATAGAACGAATGGCTTGGTTATCTCTGTACATGATACATGGGCAACTCATATTACTCTCACCTCGTTAGAGGTTACTGACGATAGCTTTCAAGCAACGATACACTATCGTGTCCAGGATCATTTTGGTCTTGATGATCAAGACATTTCGCATCCTATTTATCATAAGTTTCGTATTTTCAGGATTTGGTTTTTACTTCAACACTGGGAAGAATATAATTACAAACCCTTCATCACTGAAATGAATGTCAGTATTTTCACTCAAGGTAAAAGATATGAAAAATAATAAAAAAACAATATTTACAATTATTTTTTTTACAGTTGCTTTCTTTTCATGGCGGCTATTTTTAAAACCAGAAATAGTCGGAGTTCATCAGGATAGATACTTGACATTTATTGTAATGAAAAACCCTCCTTTGACTGATAAGGGTAAAATAAACTGGTGGGTTAAAAATAAGCAAAAATTAAAAGAAGAATACAGCATTCCAAAACCTGATTCAGAAGGCTATTATGACATATCATTCTGGAATGTTGGCGATGGGTATAAAATTAACCACGGAACTGATGAAGACGCTGATCTTCTTTGCTTTAGCGCTCTTAAAACAAAAGAAAAATGCATTAAAAAAAACCCTGTATTATTTATCACACATTATAGTAAAAATAATGATAAGGGGCCTTTTACTCAATTTACATTGAAGAATGTCATCTACCGCCAGCATGGCGAAAATGGCGAAATCAAACGGGTGAAAGATGAGGAGTAAAACTATCATTTGTGCAATTACGCTATTGCTATTCCCAGCCTATCTGCTTTATTTAGCAGTTCTGCCTACGGAAATAATTGGAGTTCATCAATACGGAAACTCATCTCGCATTGTAGTAAAAAACTTTCCATTAACAAATCACGGGAAAATTAAATGGTGGGTGAGAAATAAAGAGGAACTAAAAAAAATTACGGAATACCTGTTCCATATAAAGAAGATGGAAATTTTACGGTGTCATTTTGGGACATTGGCGATGGCTACCACGCTAATACCTTGACAGATCAGGATTTAGACCTCCTCTGCTTCAAGGATATGAAAAAAGAAGCCAATTGCATTGAAAAAAAGAGATTAATGCGAATATCTCGTTATAGCGGCCCCTGGTTCGGTGGTGTGGTTATTGATTATACCATTGATAATGAAATCTACCGCCAGCATGGCGAAAACGGCGAAATCAAACGAGTCAAAAAGGAAGAGTAAATATCACGGCCGGATCACCGGCCGTTACTCTTGTCAGAACGCCTTAATCAATCGACAAATATTGCTTGTCGAGGTCAAGGATGGTGACCCACATCGGGCCCTGGCCGACGTTGTAGCGGGCCCGCATGCTCAGCGCGCCGGTCGCCTGATCGATTTTCGCCACTTCAATGCCGGCGGATTTCTGCCCGGCGGTGATCACGTACTGGCCGCTGTGGTCGATGTTGAAGCCGCGCGGCTGGGTTTCGGTCGGGTGGTGGCTCATAGGGTGATCCTACGAGATAAACAATAATAAAAAATCGGGCATTGCTGAAATTCTCTATGTTTCTGCTTGCTTCATCAGTCAATACACACCATGGTAATTATTCATTTCTTAATTATTAATTGCACACAGTAAATTCTTTTCATCACATCCTCTTTCCACCTGCTTCATATCAAATAAACACCTCCCCAACCGACTTATCTTATTTCCCCGCCAGCACGACGCCGGAACGGCCGGTATCGATAATATGGCCTCCTCTCTGCTGTCGGGCTGTATTTATTCCCTCACGCAAGGAAACAGGATAATGGCAAAAGGCTATTTTTTAGTCAGGGGAGACAGAACTAACTGCGGAGGCGTGATTGCCGGAGGTGCAGAAGACCACACCCTATTTGGCCGCCCGGCTGCCCGGGAGCGCGATGAGGTCACCTGCGGGGTTTACCCTGGAAAGTTTTATATCAAAGGCGGTATTGAAACCGATACGATTCATGGGCGGCGCATGGCCGGAACACTGGACAGCGTCAGTACCTGCCCATGCCAGGCACGGTTTGTTCCTTCGCTGTTGAAGGACACCTATGAGAAGGCGCCCAGCCAGGGGACTAACGACGAACGTGCTTTCTGGGACAAACGGCAATCCTCCGCCGCTCAGCGGGCGGCATTAACGGAGCCGGAGGTTTTTTCTAAGGAGCAGGAAGAGCAGGAGCCGGAGAAAGAGCAGGAAAACCATTCTGAACCCTTGCCGTTGCCCGCGCTGATTTTCGCCACGGAAAACAACATGGATGATTACCGGGCGAAAGATATGCACCACGGCGACCTGGATGAACAAACGCTGAAAAAACGTTATAAGCTGAACGATATTTCTACCCGGGTAAACCCCTGGACGGGGGTAAAAATTGATCCGGCCTACCGCGGATTTTCCCTGTTTCAGAAAAAAGAGAAACTCAGCAAAGAGGCGGTGGCGGCAATACTGTTTGATGAATTCCGTGACCTGTCTGATATGTTCTCTTTTTACGGCGATTATCAGGGGCTAATCCGCAAGATGATTACCCATATGCAGTACCACCACGGCCAGCCATTCAGCGATCCGCTGCTGGATAAGGCGCTGGAAGCGCAGATATTGGGGGATATAACGGGAGAAAGCACTTTACAAATAATAAATCAAACTTTAATAGATTACATTGCTTGGAATAATAATTATTATCCTAAAGCAAGCAAAAAAGATTTTAAAGACAAATTATCACAGTCTATATTACCTAAATTTAATAAATTAATAGACAGAACTAATGGATTGGTTATTTCCGTGCATGATACGTGGTCAACACACATTTTCTTAGAATCATTAGAAGTAGATACAGATAGTTTCAAAGCAACAATCAGATATCGTATTCAGGATCATTTCGGACTTGACGACACAGACATCCTGCACCCTATATACCGCAAACTCCGTATATTCAGAATCTGGTTTTTACTTCAGCGCTGGGAAGAGTATAACTATAGGCCATTTATTACAGAGATCAACGCAACCGTTACGATTAACGGAGGAAGAAATGAAAAAATATAAAAAAATAGCTCTCTCTACTCTAACGATTAGCCTGCTCTCTTTTGCGCTATGGCGGCTATGTCAGACTCCTGAAATTATCAATATTCATCAGAAAAATCATTTAACCAGCATAGTGGTCAAAAACTTCCCCATTACAAATAACGGGAAAATTACGTGGTGGTTAAAAAACAAGAAATTGTTAAAAATAAAATATGGCATCCCAATTCAGAACCCAAAAACAGGAAACTATAATATAACAATTTGGGACATTGGTGATGGATATCGTGTTAATACCTGGACAGATCAGGATTCAGATCTCCTCTGCTTCAAGGGTATGAAAACCGAAGCCAATTGCATAGAAAAAAATATCTTAATGCGGATATCTCGTTATAGCGGCCCCTGGTTCGGGGGGGTAGTTATTGATTATACGGTGGGCGAAGACACCTACCGCCAGCATGGCGAAAACGGCAAAATCAAACGGGTGAAAGATGAAGAGTAACGATGACGGCCGGATTACCGGCCGTCATCATTTCAGGGCACCTTACTCAATCGATGAATACTGCTTGTCGAGATCCAGGATGGTGACCCACATCGGGCCCTGGCCGACGTCGTAACGGGCCAGCGTGCTCAGCGCGCCGGTCGCCTGATCGATTTTCGCCACTTCAATGCCGGCGGATTTCTGCCCGGCGGTGATCACGTACTGGCCGCTGTGGTCAATGTTGAAGCCGCGCGGCTGGGTTTCCGTCGGGTGGTGGCCTGCCAGCGTCAGCACGCTGCCGTCTTCCGACACCTGGAACACGCTCAGCAGGCTGGCGGTGCGGTCAGTGGTGTAGAGGAAACGGCCGTCCGGCGTGATGTGGATGTCCGCCGCCCAGCGGGTGTCGGCAAAATCGTCCGGCATCGCGTTGAGGGACTGCACCTGGCGGTAACCGCCCTGCCCGTCCTGCTGGTAGACGTCAACGCTGCTGTTCAGCTCGTTTACGCAGTACACCACGCGGTGGTTCGGGTGGAACGCCATGTGGCGCGGCCCGGCCCCTTCCGCTGCGGAAAGCGCTTCCGGCTGGTGCGGGGTGGCGGTGCCGTCCTGCGCCAGATCGAACAGGCGGATGCGGTCCTCTTTCAGGCAAGGGATCAGCAGCAACTGGTTGTCCGGTGAGATGTTGGCGGAGTGCGGGGCCTGCAGGTTTTCCAGCGTCTGGCTGGCGGCCTGCACCACGCCGTCATGGCCTATCGGGCTGATGCTGACGCAGTTGCCGCTGTAGGAGGCAGCAAACAGGAAGCGCCCCTGCAAATCCGTCTCCAGATGGGTGGGGCCGCCCGGCAACGGGGCCATACCGGCCTGCTCCAGTTTACCGTCATCGGCGATACGGTAGCTCACCACGCCGAACGCCGGGCGCACGCCGACGTACAGGAAACGGTTGTCCGGGCGCAATACCATCGGCTGTACCTGGCCGGGTACGTCAACGGTTTGCAGCAGGGTGAGCGTGCCGTCACCGGCGAGTTGCCAGGCGTGGATCTGCTGGCTGTCCGGGCTGGCGACATAGACGACTTGCTTCATGGTCTCTCCTTTTACAGCTGCCGAAAACAGCAGCATGGGTGGCGTAAGTCAATGTACGGGGTCGGTAATCCTCTACCATAACCATTCAGCCCGCTGCCGCAAAGTGCCGTGTGCGTTTTCCCCATCCGGCGTTCGCGTGTACTATCTTCTGAACAGGCTGACTTTTATTCACTTTCGATAAAGAGACCCGCTATGACCTATCGCGTAATTGCGCTCGATCTCGACGGCACACTGCTTGACCGTCAAAAACGTATCCTCCCGGAATCTTTGAAGGCCATTCAGGCCGCCCGTGAACAGGGCGTGAAGGTGCTGGTAGTGACCGGCCGCCACCATGTCGCCATCCACCCGTTCTACCAGGCGCTGAAGCTCGATACCCCGGCCATCTGCTGTAACGGCACCTACCTGTATGACTACCAGAACAAAAAGGTGCTGGCGTCTGACCCACTACAGGAAGAGCTGGCGCAGGAGGTGATCACCATGCTGGATCACTCCAAGATTCACGGCATGTTGTATGTGGACAATGCGATGCTGTATGAGCGCCCGACCGATCATGTGCTGCGTTCACTGGCGTGGGCGGAGACCCTGCCGGAAGCGCAGCGCCCCACCATTTTGCAGGTCAACAGCCTGCGTGAGGCGGCACAGGAAGCAGAGGCTATCTGGAAATTTGCCACCACCCACCCTGACCTGAAAGCGCTGAAAGCCTTTACCGTGGAGGTTGAGGAGCGGCTGGGGCTGGCGTGTGAATGGTCATGGCACGATCAGGTGGACGTCGCCAAAGGCGGCAACAGCAAAGGCAAACGCCTGCAGGAGTGGGTGGAGGCGCAGGGCATGACCATGAAGGATGTGCTGGCATTTGGTGATAACTATAACGATCTCTCGATGCTGGAGACCGCCGGGCTGGGCGTGGCGATGGGCAACGCGGATGACTACATCAAAGAGCGCGCCGCCCGCGTGATTGGCACCAATGAGGAGCCGGGCATTGCGGACGTGATCACCAAAGAGATTTTGCAGTAACCGTTTCCCCGCCCTGATGGGCGGGGAGCGTTTCCGCCTGTGCCGCCTTAGTGTTTATCTTGCGAGGCGAGCAGCCCAATCATTTTTTTAGAAAACTCACCGAATTCGCTGTCCTGATAAGTCACCCAGCGTTTTCCGATAATAAAGGCGGGGGTGCCATTGATTTTATAATAGGCGGTGACTGCTTTCATATAATCGAGCGCGTCGGCCACCTCCGCTGAGGCTTCGGCCTGGCGATAGGTTTCAACATTAATCCCGTTTTTGGTTAACCATGCATTAAATTGCTGTATATCAGAGGTATTTAATTGCTGATTAATCACCGCATCATAGAGTGCCGCCCGGTGTTGTTTTTCAATACCCATGACATTAAGTGTGGCGAAAACACGGGCTGAACCGGAAAGCCAGTTGCCTGACCCATCATTAATATGTAAATAGACCACTTTTTTACCGGCAGGCATGTTCGCTTCCAGGGCTTGCACGTCATTTGATGACTGCTGGCAAAAGTGGCAGGCATAAGAGAAGACTTCAATAATGGCATTCTCGTCACGTACCGGTGAGTTAGCCGCCCCCTCTTCCCCCTTATCAACCAGCATTTCCTGTTGGCCGCCACTCAGCACGAATTTCTCAATCCACATCGTGGTACACCAAGAAGAAATGCCGATCACCAGCAGGGTATACGCCAGAAAATAAAGAATATTCTTTTTGTTTATCATTGCTTACTCTCATCCGGGAGCAGGCCCGGCCATCGCCGGCCCTGCGGGTATCAACAACGTATAAAAATTAATGGGGCTGGCTGTCGCGGTAAAACAGCCATAAATATAAGCCTGAACAGACAGCCGCCGCCGGAAATAATAACCCGGCGCACCCCAGGTCATATCGGGCGCTGAGCATACAGCACTATTCCTAATAGTGTAAAATTAATATCGCTAAACATTATTATTATAATCTTTAATTCATTCACGTATTTTATTGGTCATTGGAAATATATAATAGGCAGGTATTAATTGACCGCCAGGGTTTATCACCCTCACGCGCTTTATTTATTGGGGCGTTATTTTTGATAATAAACAAAATAACCCCCTATTCCTGCCCTGCTGAGCGACAGGGCAACAGGCGGGGAATCACAGCAAGAAGCGGGGGCAGCCGGTGGGCGACGTCAGCCCCCCGCCGATGCCCTAACCGGAAATCGACACGCTTTTGATCTGCGCGTAGAGCCACATACCGGGCTTAATCAGCAACTCGTCCCGCGCCCAGGGGGAGATGCGCGCCCAGAGCACCTGATCGCCCACCGCCAGTTTGACTTCAACCTGATCGCTGACCTCTAGGCACTCCAGTACTTTGGCGCGCAGGATATTGCGGATGCTGCTGCCGGTGGGCGGTTGCAGCGCCAGCGAGACATCAGCGGCCTGGATGCGGATGCGCAGCGGCGACTCTGCCGCCGCCTCAACCCGGTTGACCCACAGGTGCTGGTCGCCGAGGCTCAGGGCGCTCATCGCGTAACGCGGGTGGTGCTCCAGCACCGTGACCGGCAGCACGCTGCTCTGCTCCTCTTTCGGCAGCCACGGCCGCAGCGCGCTGCTGGCCCACACCTCCTCCAGCGGCCCGACGGCGCGCACCTGCCCCTGATCGAGCATCAGCACGTTCTGCGCCAGCCGCAGCAGTTCATCCATGCTGTGGGTGACGTAGAGCACCGGCAATTTGACGTCCCGCACCAGCCGCTCCAGATAGGGCATCAGCTCACGTTTGCGCGGCAGATCCAGGGAAGCCAGCGGCTCATCCATCAGCAGCATCTCCGGCCCGGTCAGCAGCGCCCGGCCAATCGCCACCCGCTGCTTTTCACCGCCGGACAGGGTATTCGGGTGCCGATCCAGCAGCGGCTCAATACCGAGCAGCGCCACCACGGTGTCGAACTGCCCGCGCTGGGCGGGCGGCATACCGTAGGTCAGGTTGCCGCGAACCCGGTAGTGCGGGAACAGCCGCGCATCCTGGAACACGTAACCGATGCGGCGTTTTTCCGGCGGCAGCCACTGGTTGGCAGCGGTGTCCACCAGCACGCGGCCGTTAAGCCGGATGTGGCCGCTATCGGGCCGCGTCAGGCCGCCAATCACATTGATCAGCGAGGTTTTGCCCGCGCCGGAGAGGCCAAAGATGGCGGTGATCCCCTGCGCAGGCAGCGTGGCCTGCACCGACAACGCCAGATCGCCGAGCTGTTGCGTTATATCGAGTTCCAGCATCAGGCCCCCAACCGCCGTTGGCTCCAGCGCGCCAGCCACTCCGAGAGCAGCAGCGCGCCCAGTGACAGCACAATCGCAATCACACAAAGCCGCGCCGCCGCCGCTTCTGCGCCCGGCGTTTCAATCAGGGTGTACATCGCCAGCGGCAGGGTGCGGGTCTCCCCCGGAATATTGGAGACGAAGGTGATGGTCGCGCCGAACTCACCCAGCGAACGGGCGAAGGCCAGCACCGCGCCGACAATGATGCCCGGCAGCGACAGCGGCAAGGTCAGGGTGAAAAAGACCCGCCAGGGTGACGCGCCCAGCGTGCGCGCCGCCTGCTCCAGGCGCAGGTCGATGGCTTCCAGCGCCAGCCGGATGGCGCGCACCATCAGCGGGAACGCGACCACCGCCGAGGCCAGCGCCGCGCCGCGCCAGCTGAAACTGAAGCTGATGCCGAAGGTGTCATACAGCCAGCCGCCAATCAGCCCGCGTCGCCCCAGGCCAATCAGCAGCAAATAGCCGATGACCACCGGCGGCAGTACCAGCGGCAGGTGGATCAGGCTGTCGAGCAGGGCTTTGCCGGGAAAACGGCAGCGCACCAGCACCCAGGCCATCAGGATGCCGAACGGCAGGCTGCACAGCACCGCCACGCCCGCCACCTGTAAACTCAGCAGCACCGCCTGCCACTCATACGCGCTTATGATCATCAGTGTGAAGTCGATCCGTTCTGGGTGGGCGCAAGCCCGCCTTGTGTTGGGGTGAAACCATAATGTGTGAAGACTGCCGCCGCCTGCGGCCCTTTCAGATAATCATAGAAGGCGCTGACCGCGGCTGTCTGGTGATCTTTCACCATTGCCATCGGGTATTCCACCGGCTTGTGGCTGTCGGCCGGGAAGGTGCCCGCGACCTTTACTTTATCACTGACCACCGCGTCAGAACCGTAGACGATGCCGTAAGGCGCTTCGCCGCGCTCCACCAGCGCCATCGCCGCGCGCACATTATTGGCACGCGCCAGTTTCGGCTCCAGCGCCGCCCAGGCCCCGAGCGACTGCAACGCCTCTTTGGCATATATCCCCGCCGGGACATGGTCCGGGTCACCCACGGCCAGCCGTTCCCCCGCCAGCAGTGATGTCCAGTTGGTCTGCTTATTCAGCGTGACCTTCGCGGCACCGGCTTTCGCCGGGGCAATCAGCACCAGATCATTGCCCAGCAGGGTGTAACGGCTTGAGGGGATGATCTGCTGTTTCGCCGCCGCGTAATCCATCCATTGCTGGTCAGCTGAGATAAAGAGATCCGCCGGGGCGCCCTGCTCAATCTGCCGCGCCAGCACTGACGAGGAGGCGTACGAGGAGACGATCTCCACCGGGTGGGTTTTCTGGTAATCCAGCGCGATATCCTGCAACGCGTTGGTCAGCGACGCGGCAGCAAACACGGTGATTTTCTCCGCCGCCTGCGCCTGGGAAGTCAGGGCAGAGAGCAGTGTCAGGGTAAGCAGGCTTTTTTTGGTCAGCAAGGGCATCAGGACAGTCTCCGGGTTACGTTATATAGCAAAGGATATAACGTCGTGACAAACCTTGTCATTCGGTTTATCGGCCGCAAAAAACAGAACTTGATGGGCGGCATAAAAAAGCCCGGCACAAGGGCCGGGCGGGGTCATACGGGGCGTTAGTGGCGGGCGCCGGCCTGTGTGTTGCCGTTGCGGCTCTCTTTAGGATGCCCGATCTTCGAGAAGACGTTGAACACCGACCCCAGGCCATAAATCAGGCCGAGGATAATCGCCATCACCACCGGCACCATCACGATGGCAAATACCAGACTCTCTAACAATTCCAACATTTTCGCCTCACTTAGCTGTGCGTTATGCGGCACATGCCGCGCGCGTCATGCACCGATAATAGCAATGATTGCGCGCCGGGGCGTTAGCAATTCACCAACCGCCGCGGTTTGCCTCACTGCCTTCAATCAGCGACAATCCTTTTTTCCTCTTCCGCTGCTGGATGACGACATGCACGCTGACATTTTGCTGACCCTGAAACTTGACCAACACCTGTTTGCCGACCCGCGCCGCATCGCCCTGCTGAAGCAGGTGCAGGCCACCGGCTCCATCAGCCAGGGGGCGAAACTGGCGGGCATCAGCTACAAGAGCGCCTGGGATGCGATCAATGAGATGAACCAGCTGGGCGAACAGACGCTGGTGGAGCGCGCCACCGGCGGCAAAGGCGGCGGCGGGGCCACGCTGACGCGTTACGGCCGGCGGCTGATCCAACTCTATGACCTGCTGACCCAGATTCAGCAAAAAGCGTTTGATGTGCTCAACGATGACGCCCTGCCGCTCGACAGCCTGCTGGCGGCGGTGGCGCGTGTCTCGTTGCAGACCAGCGCCCGTAACCAGTTTTTCGCGACCGTGGTCGATCGCGGCCACCAGCATGTGCAGCAACAGGTGCAGTTGCTGCTGGCGGACGGGCAGACCCGGTTGCTGGCGGCCTTGACGGAGCAGAGCGCCGACCGGTTGCAGTTGCAGCCGGGCAAAGAGGTGCTGGCGCTGATCAAAGCGCCGTGGGTAACGCTGGCGGCAGCCGGGGCGCCCGCCCCGGCCGGCAGCAACCAGTTTGCGTGCGTGGTCAGCAGCCTCAATCCCGGCCAGGAGAACAGCGAAGTGCTGCTGACCTTTGCCGGTGAGGAGACGCTCTGCGCCACGGTGCCGAACGCGCAGGTCGCCGCGCTGGCGCTGGCACCGGGCCTGGCGGTGGCCGCGCAGGTGCAACCGGATCAGGTGATTATTGCCACGCTGTGCTGATTGCGTTTATTTATCAGATAGTTGCATTTTCAGCGTTAACAGTTTGCAGATTTGTCAATTGACTTCACCCGGACAGCCGCTTATCCCTAACCCAAACTGGTTGCACAAAAAGGGATACTACCATGTCGTCATTGCAGATTACGCAAGGCCTGTTCCGCCTGAGCGATACCCGCACCCTTCACCTGCCGGATCTGCGCCTGAACGCCGGGGAGAGCTGGGCGTTTGTCGGGGCCAACGGCAGCGGCAAATCGGCGCTGGCCCGCGCGCTGGCCGGGGAGCTGGTGCAACTGGCCGGCTCCCGCCACAGCGACTTCACCCAGGTTGCCCGCCTCTCCTTCGAACAGCTGCAAAAGCTGGTGAGCGAAGAGTGGCAGCGTAACAACACTGACCTGCTGAGCGCCGATGAGGATGACACCGGCCGAACCACCGCCGACATCATTCAGGAAAACCACCGCGACCCGGCGCGCTGTGCGGCGCTGGCGGCACAATTCGGCATTACGCCGCTGCTGGGCCGCCGCTTCAAATACCTCTCTACCGGCGAAACACGCAAAACGTTGCTGTGCCAGGCCCTGATGGCCGCCCCGGACCTGCTGATCCTTGACGAGCCGTTTGACGGGCTGGATGTGACGTCACGCGGCCAGCTGGCTGCGCTGCTCGGTACGCTGTCGCAACAGGGCATTACGCTGGTGCTGGTGCTGAACCGCTTTGATGAGATCCCGGCGTTTATCGCGCAGGTCGGGGTATTGGCCGACTGCCACCTCACCACCACCGGCCCCCGCGCAGAGGTGATGTCTCAGGCGCTGGTGGCGCAACTGGCGCACAGTGAGCAGCTGGCGGGGCTGGCCCTGCCGGAGACCGAGGAGCCGCAGCGCCGCCCCACCCTGCCGCCGGATCAGCCGCGGATTGTGCTGCGCCACGGCGTGGTCTCCTATAACGACCGCCCGATCCTCAACGGCCTCGACTGGCAGGTGAACCCCGGCGAGCACTGGCAGATTGTCGGGCCGAACGGGGCGGGCAAATCCACGCTGCTGAGCCTCGTCACCGGCGACCACCCGCAGGGCTACAGCAACGACTTAACGCTGTTCGGCCGCCGGCGCGGCAGCGGGGAAACCATCTGGGACATCAAAAAGCATATCGGCTACGTCAGCAGCAGCCTGCATCTGGAGTATCGCGTCAGCGCCAGCGTGCGTACGGTGATCCTCTCCGGCTTCTTTGACTCCATCGGCATCTATCAGGCGGTGTCCGACCGCCAGCAACAGCTGACCCAGCAATGGCTGGCGCTGCTCGGCCTGGACGGCGCAGCGGCCGAGGCGCCGTTCCACAGCCTCTCCTGGGGGCAACAGCGGCTGGCGCTGATTGCCCGCGCGCTGGTGAAACACCCGGCACTGCTGATCCTCGACGAGCCGTTACAGGGGCTGGACCCGCTGAACCGCCAGCTGGTGCGCCGCTGGATCGATGTGCTGATTGGCGAAGGGGATACGCAACTGCTGTTTGTGTCACACCACGCGGAAGACGCGCCGCAGTGCATTACCCACCGGCTCAGTTTTGTGCCGGACGGCGACAGCTACCGCTACCCGATTGAGCCACTCTGACGCATAAGGGGCATGCCTGCCCCGTTGCCCTGTTCAGGCTGCCCGCCAAGTGGAAGCGATTACACTTCACGGCAGCCATGCTGTTCCGCCCATCACGTCGCTTAACGCCTGATGCCCGCCCCACGCTTTTTCAGCCAAACACCTGCTGCTTTTTCACCGGGGCTTATGCTAGGCTTTCCGGTGTAAGCGATTCCATTTTTAAAGCCTGGATCACCTTTTCCTGCGCGCGCCCATGCTATCTTTCAGCAGATTTTGCGACAGAAAAGCGCGAGCCGTGATGGCTGGAAGTGGAAGCGATTACACCTCGTGCGCCGGCAGGCGGTGCTCCCTGTTGCTGTTCCCTGTTATGCCCCTGGGCCAGATGCCCTGATGGCGACCCTCAGGGCCGTTCGGATTAAGGAAGGTTTACGTTATGTCGATTTTTAACCCGGTTGATCATCCGCATCGCCGTTACAACCCGCTGACCGATCAATGGATCCTGGTCTCCCCACACCGTGCCAAACGCCCGTGGCAAGGCCAGCAGGAATCCCCGGCGCTGGAAACGTTACCGAGCCATGATCCCGATTGTTTCCTCTGCCCCGGCAACACCCGCGTCACCGGCGATGTGAACCCGGATTACCCGGACACCTATGTGTTCACCAATGACTTTGCCGCGCTGATGCCGGACACCCCGGCCGCGCCGGAGAGTGAAGACCCGCTGATGCGCTGCCAGGGCGCACGCGGCACCAGCCGGGTGATCTGCTTCTCGCCTGACCACAGCAAAACCCTGCCGCAGCTCTCGCTGGAGGCGCTGGAGGCGGTGGTGAAAACCTGGCAGGAACAGAGTGCTGAGCTGGGCAAAACCTACCCGTGGGTGCAGGTGTTTGAGAACAAAGGCGCGGCGATGGGCTGTTCCAACCCGCACCCGCACGGCCAGGTGTGGGCCAACAGCTTCCTGCCGAATGAGGCGGAGCGCGAAGACCGGTTGCAGCGTGATTACCTGCAACAGTACGGCTCCCCGATGCTGGTGGATTATGTGCAGCGTGAGCTGGCCGACGGCAGCCGCACGGTGGTTGAGACACAACACTGGCTGGCGGTGGTGCCCTACTGGGCGGCGTGGCCGTTTGAGACGCTGCTGCTGCCGAAAGCCGCCGTGCTGCGCCTGACTGACCTCACGGACGACCAGCGGCGCGATCTGGCGCTGGCGCTGAAAAAACTCACCAGCCGTTATGACAACCTGTTCCAGTGCTCCTTCCCCTACTCGATGGGCTGGCACGGCGCGCCGTTTACCGACGGCGACCACGCGCACTGGCAGCTGCACGCCCACTTCTATCCGCCGCTGTTGCGCTCTGCATCAGTGCGCAAATTTATGGTCGGGTACGAGATGCTGGCAGAAACCCAGCGTGACCTGACCGCTGAACAGGCCGCTGAGCGTCTGCGTGCCGTCAGTGACATCCATTACCGTGACGCGGAGTGATTCCATGAGCCTTAACACCACAACCCAACAGATTTTCGAGCAGACGTTCGGTTACCCGGCGGCGCTGACCGTCAAGGCCCCCGGCCGCGTCAACCTGATCGGTGAGCATACCGACTATAACGACGGCTTCGTGCTGCCGTGCGCCATCGACTATGAAACGGTGATCAGCTGCGCCAAACGTGACGATCACCAGATCCGCGTGGTGGCGGTGGATTATGACAACCAGCAGGACCAGTTCTCCCTCGACGCACCGATCCTCAGCAGTGACGACCTGCCGTGGGCTAACTATGTGCGCGGGGTGGTGAAACACCTGCACCAGCGCAGCCCCGGTTTTGGCGGGGCTGACCTGGTGATCAGCGGCAATGTGCCGCAGGGCGCGGGCCTGAGCTCCTCCGCCTCACTGGAAGTGGCGGTCGGCCAGGCGATGCAGGCGCTGTATAACCTGCCGCTGGATGGCGTGGCCCTGGCGCTGAACGGCCAGGAGGCGGAAAACCAGTTCGTCGGCTGCAACTGCGGCATCATGGACCAACTGATCTCCGCGCTCGGCAAGCAGGATCACGCGCTGCTGATCGACTGCCGCTCGCTGGAGACCCGCGCCGTGCCGATGCCGGACAACGTCTCGGTGGTGATCATCAACTCCAACGTCAAACGCGGGCTGGTAGGCAGCGAATACAACACCCGCCGCGAACAGTGCGAAGTGGCCGCGCGCTTCTTCGGCGTCAAAGCCCTGCGTGACGTTAACCCGGACATCTTCTTCCCGATTGCCGACGAGCTTGACCCGGTGGTATCACGGCGCGCACGCCACGTGATCACCGAGAACAACCGCACGCTGGCCGCAGCAGATGCGCTGGCCGCCGGCGACCTGAAGAAAATGGGCCAGCTGATGGCGGAATCCCATGCGTCTATGCGTGACGATTTCGAGATCACCGTGCCGCCTATCGACGCGCTGGTCGAGATGGTGAAAGGGGTGATTGGCGAGCGCGGCGGTGTGCGTATGACCGGCGGCGGCTTCGGCGGCTGTGTGGTGGCGCTGATGCCGAGCGAGCTGGTGGACGACGTCAAAGCCACGGTAGCGCGTGAGTATCAGGCCAAAACCGGGCTGAAAGAGACCTTCTACGTCTGCCGTGCGATGCAGGGGGCAAGCGTATGCTGAACCAGACCCCGGCACCGGACGGCCAGCCGTTCCGCCTGCATACCCTGCGCAATGCCCAGGGGATGACCATGACCTTTATGGACTGGGGCGCGACCTGGCTCTCCGCCGTGCTGCCGCTGGCAGACGGCACGGAACGCGAACTGCTGCTGGGCTGTGCATCCACCGATCGCTACCCGGTGCAGGAGGCCTATCTGGGCGCGACCGTGGGGCGTTACGCCAACCGCATCGCCAATGCGCAGTTGCAGCATGACGGCAAAACCTTCCCGCTTGCCGCCAACCAGGGCGCACACCAGCTGCACGGCGGCCCGGAAGGCTTCCATGCCCGCCGCTGGCTCTGCCTGGAGGCGGATGAGAAACAGCTGCGTTACCAGATCCAGTCGCCGGACGGCGACCAGGGCTTCCCCGGCAACCTCACCGCCACCGTGACGTACCGGCTGACCGACGATAACCGGCTGGAGATTGAGTACAACGCCACCGTGGACCAGCCCTGCCCGGTGAACCTGACCAACCACGCCTACTTCAACCTGGACGGCGAAGGCACGGATGTGCGCCGCCACCGGTTGCAGCTCTTTGCTGACCGTTTCCTGCCGGTCGACAGCGAAGGCATCCCGAGTGCCGGCCTGACCGACGTGGACAATACCGGTATGGACTTCCGCCAGCCTAAAACCCTGGCACAGGATTTCCTGAAAGACCGTGACCAGCAGCGGGTGAAAGGGTATGACCACGCCTACCTGCTGCGCCGTTCCAGCGGCGCGCTGGATTGCCCGGCCGCGCACCTCTGGTCGTCGGACGACAAGGTCAGGCTGAGTGTCTTCACCACCGCCCCGGCGTTACAGCTCTACAGCGGTAACTACCTGAGCGGCGTGCCGAACCGCAGCGGCGGCAGCTATGCCGCGTACGCCGGTGTGGCGCTGGAGAGTGAATTCCTGCCTGACAGCCCGGCCCACCCGGAGTGGCCGCAGCCTGATTGCTGGCTCGCCCCCGGCAAAACGTACCGCGCGACCACGGTGTACCAGTTCTTCGCGCAGTAATGCCTGTTCTGACGGGAGCGTTGCTCCCGTTTTTTTTCGTGTCTTTTCAGCAACAAAATGTGAGAACCGGCACACTCCCCGCTGAAATCCCGCCTTGCCCCCGTTCTGCCCTCTACGCTTAAAGCAGTGTCCCTTTTACCGCTCAAGGAGTGTTTATGCGTATTGCGTTCTATGGCTGTGCCTTTGCCCTGCTGTTTGCCGGCAATGCGCTGGCTGCCGGCCACTCGTCCGCCGTGCCCTCTTCGGTGCTGCGCGACCCTGATCAGCAAAAAATGACCGACTGCGAGCAGCAGGCCACCATGCAATCGCTCAAAGGGGAAGACCGGAAAAAATTCATGAGCCAATGCCTGCCTGCGCAGGTCAACCCAGCGAAAGAACTCACCCCGCACCAATTAAAAATGCAGGCCTGTAACCAGGACGCCGACAAGCAGGACATCACCGGCGATGCACGCAAAACCTTTATGAGTCAGTGCCTGTCCAGGCATTGATAACCGCTGAAAATGCCGGGACGCGCCCCTGCCGGCCGCGCCCCACCCCGCGTTTCATTTTCTTTGTGCCCTAAATTTCGTTATGGTGTAGGTCAACAGATTGTCCCCGCCAATGGGTTGGTGGAAAAAGACGCGGGCGACCGCGGCACAATCCGATTGTCGGCGTGATGGTCAGGCAATATAATGATAATTGTTATCATTAAAAATCAGGAAATTAAGGAGTTTAGCTATGGCTGTAACGAAGCTGGTGCTGGTGAGACATGGTGAAAGTGAGTGGAACAAAGAGAACCGCTTCACAGGCTGGAAAGATGTCGATCTTTCTGAAAAAGGCCGCACCGAAGCCAAGCAGGCAGGTCAGTTGCTGAAACAGGAAGGCTTCCATTTTGATTTTGCTTACACCTCGGTACTGAAACGTGCCATCCACACCCTGTGGAACATCCTGGATGAGCTGGACCAGCCGTGGCTGCCGGTGGAGAAATCCTGGAAACTGAACGAGCGCCACTATGGGGCGTTGCAGGGCCTGGATAAAGCAGAAACCGCGCAGAAATATGGCGACGAGCAGGTTAAACAGTGGCGCCGCGGCTTTGCCGTGACCCCGCCGGAACTGACCAAAGATGACGAGCGTTTCCCTGGCCACGACCCGCGCTACGCGAAACTGCGTGCTGATGAACTGCCGACCACCGAAAGCCTGGCGCTGACCATCGATCGCGTTATCCCTTACTGGACTGACGAGATCAAACCGCGCCTCGAAAGCGGTGAGCGTGTGATCATCGCTGCCCACGGTAACTCCCTGCGTGCGCTGGTGAAATACCTGGACAACATGAGCGAAGAGGAAATCCTCGAGCTGAACATCCCGACCGGCGTGCCGCTGGTGTATGAGTTCGACGAAAACTTCAAGCCGATCAAACACTACTACCTGGGCAATGCTGACGAGATCGCAGCGAAAGCCGCCGCCGTGGCCAACCAGGGTAAAGCGAAATAATTTTCTGACGCGAAAGGCATTTTTCTGCCGCAATCATGCAGAAATAAAAGCAGTCACACAGAAACAAAAACGGAGCCTTTCGGCTCCGTTTTTTTATGCCTGCGGTTTAGCCGCGGCGCGCCTGAACGGCGGCAGCCAACTGGCGCAGCACGGCGTCGGTGTCGTCCCAGCCGATGCAGGCATCCGTCACGCTCTGGCCATAGACCAGCGGTTCGCCGCTCTCCAGGCTCTGGTTGCCTTCCACCAGATGGCTCTCAATCATCACGCCCATGATGCTTGCGTCTCCCCCGGCAATCTGCCCGCTGACATCGGTCGCCACGTCCAGCTGCTTTTTGAACTGCTTGCTGCTGTTGGCGTGGCTGAAGTCGATCATGATGCGTGGCGGCAGGCCCGCTTTCTCCAGCCCGGCTTTCACCTCACTGACGTGTGCCGCGCTGTAGTTCGGCTCCTTGCCGCCGCGCAGGATGATGTGGCAGTCGGCATTACCGCTGGTGTTAACGATCGCGGAGTGGCCCCATTTGGTGACCGACAGGAAGCAGTGCGGCGCCCCGGCGGCGTTGATGGCATCAATCGCCACTTTGATCGTGCCGTCAGTACCGTTTTTGAAGCCCACCGGGCAGGAGAGGCCGGACGCCAGCTCGCGGTGCACCTGGGATTCCGTGGTGCGCGCGCCGATGGCCCCCCAGCTCATCAGGTCTGCCAGGTATTGCGGGGTGATCATATCCAGGAACTCACCGGCTGCCGGCAGGCCGGTGTCGTTAATCTCCAGCAACAATTTACGTGCCAGACGCAGGCCGTCATTAATCTGAAAACTGCCGTCCATCTGCGGGTCATTGATCAGCCCTTTCCAGCCCACGGTGGTACGCGGTTTTTCAAAATAGACGCGCATGACGATTTCCAGCGAATCCTTTAACTCTTCACGCAACGCCAGCAAACGGCCGGCATACTCTTTAGCAGCCTCCGGGTCATGGATGGAGCAGGGGCCAATCACCACCAGCAGACGATCGTCATTACCTTTCAGGATCTTATGGATAGCGCTGCGTGCGTGTGACACCGTTTCAGCCGCTTTGTCAGTGGCGGGAAATTTCTCTAACAGGGCAACCGGCGGCAGGAGTTCATTAATTTCTTTAATGCGTAAATCGTCGTTTTGATAATTCATAGCTGATCCATTCGGTATTCAAGAGGTGCGCACGCGGCATATCCGGATAAATTTATCGTCTCTGCCTGCGGCTGTAAACATAATTTAACACCCTCATTTTCCGAATGTCTGATTGATAACTGAAAATTATAATCTAGGCTTAAAGTATGCATGTAACAAAGCAATCCCCGCAGGCCACCGGCTTGCAACCCCGGTTTTCCCGGCGCGCCCGGCTAAGACGTTAGCCGAAAGCTCACTGTCCACAGTGTTTCAGATCGGTAGTGTTTCAGGATGGTGAAAACGCAGTGCCAGGGCCAATGATGGCCCGGCGGTCTGCCTTCGATGTTTCACTTAATCAGACTCACAGCATCATAAAATGGAGAAAACGTTATGAAAAAGCTCGCAGTGATTTTTCTGACCGCAACCATGGCTTTCGGTAGTGGCGCAGCGCTGGCTGCTGGTTCTTCTTCTGACAGCGGCTCTTCCTCGTCGAATAACGGCATGTCCAACCAGTCTGACGGCCCAGGTGCCAAAGAGAACCTGCCGCCGTCCAACGTGGACAACAGCCAGATCAATACCGGCTCCACTGACACCAGCGGCAATACCAGCATTGATAAAAGCAGCGGTGATCAGGGCAGCGGCGATACCAGCACCGCGACCGGCAGCACCGATGCCAATGAAGCGCATAAGGACACCATTTGTAAAGATGGCCGTTGCCCGGACCAGACCCCAGGGTCCCCTGAGGCTGACGCCACCTCCAAATAACCGGCTGTACCGCGCCGGTGACGTATCCTGCGGGGGGCCATGCCCCCTGTTTTCTTTTTTCCACCGCCCTTCTTTCCCCCCTTGCAACCTGCTCCGCTTAGGTTATGCTAACTTCCTATGTAACCCTCTGATATTCTTTGTTTTGTTATAACATGACACTCGCTGGCGGTGAGGTCAGCCCGTCATTTATTATAGGAATCTGTATGCCGCATTCTCATCATCACTCTCATGCCGGCCCGGAGACGGGCAACAGCAAGCGCCTGCTGTGGGCGTTTCTGGTGACAGCCGGGTTTATGGTCGCGGAAGTGATCGGCGGGCTGATCTCCGGCTCACTGGCCCTGCTGGCGGATGCCGGCCATATGCTGACCGACTCTGCGGCGCTGCTGATGGCGCTGCTGGCGGTGCGTTTCGCCCAGCGAAAACCCAATGCGCGCCACACCTTCGGTTACCTGCGGCTCACCACGATGGCGGCCTTTGTCAATGCTGCCGCCCTGCTGGTGATTGTGCTGCTGATCCTCTGGGAAGCGATCCAACGTTTTCTGACGCCACAGCCGGTGCTGGGCGGCACCATGATGGTCATTGCGGTGGCCGGGCTTATCGCCAACCTGGTGTCATTCTGGCTGCTGCACCGCGGCGAAGAGGAAGCCAATATCAACGTGCGGGCCGCGGCGCTGCATGTGCTGGGGGATCTGCTGGGGTCAGTGGGGGCGATTGTGGGGGCGCTGATCATTCTCTACACCGGCTGGACGCCGATCGACCCTATCCTGTCGGTGCTGGTCTCCTGCCTGGTGTTGCGCAGTGCCTGGGGGCTGCTGAAAGAGAGTTTCCATGAGCTGCTGGAAGGCACGCCGCATGAGATCGATATCGCGGCGCTGCAAAAAGATCTCTGCGGCAATATTCCTGAAGTGCGCAATGTGCACCACGTGCACGTCTGGCAGATTGGTGAACAACGGCTGATGACCCTGCATGTGCAGGTGATCCCGCCCCATCACCATGATGCGCTGCTGCACAGCATTCAGCACTACCTGCTGGACCACTACAACATTGGCCATGCCACGATTCAGATGGAGTACCAGCATTGCGACACGCCGGACTGCCTGATTAACGAGGCACCCGCCGCACAGGCGCATGCGCATCACCACCATCACTGACAAAAAAGCCACCGCAAGGTGGCTTTTTTTGGCGCTTACGCCGGGCTTTTCAGCGGTTTTTTCAGCCCGGCGGCAAAAGCCAGCATCCGGTTCAGCGGCTTCAGCGCCTGCTCACGCAACGCCGGGGCAACCTGGATCTCATGCTGCGCCCCACCCTGCTCCAGCGCGGCAGAGAGCGCCTGCAGGCCGTTCATCGCCATCCATGGGCAATGTGCACAGCTGCGGCAGCTCGCGCCTTCCCCGGCGGTCGGCGCTTCGAACAACTCTTTCTCCGGGCAGGCCTGCTGCATTTTGTAGAAGATGCCGCGATCGGTCGCGACAATCAGCTTTTGCTGCGGCAGCCGCTGGGCGGCCTGAATCAGCTGGCTGGTAGAGCCGACGGCATCCGCCATTGCCACCACGGCCTGCGGGGATTCCGGGTGCACCAGAATCGCCGCATCAGGGTGCAGCGCTTTCATCCGGCTCAGGGCCTGGGTTTTAAACTCATCATGCACGATGCAGGCGCCCTGCCAGCAGAGCACATCAGCCCCGGTCTGCTTGCGGACGTAATTGCCCAGATGCCGGTCAGGCGCCCAGAGGATCTTCTGCCCCAGGCTGTCGAGGTGCTCAATCAGTTCTACCGCGATGCTGGACGTCACCACCCAGTCGGCCCGCGCTTTAACGGCGGCAGAGGTATTGGCGTAGACCACCACGGTGCGGTCGGGATGCTGATCGCAAAAGGCGGCAAAGGCGTCATCGGGGCAGCCGAGGTCCAGCGAGCACTCTGCCTGTAGCGTCGGCATCAACACCCGTTTTTCCGGGTTAAGGATTTTAGCCGTTTCCCCCATAAACCGGACACCCGCAACCAGTAACGTCGTGGCCGGATGCTGGCTGCCGAAACGCGCCATCTCCAGCGAATCGGCAATGCAACCGCCGCTCTCTTCCGCCAGGGCCTGGATTTCCGGGTCGGTGTAATAGTGCGCCACCAGCACGGCATTTTGCTGTTTCAGCTGCGCCTTGATCTTTTCGCGATACGCTTGCTTTTGCGCCGTGGTCAACGGGGCAGGCTTGGGCGGAAACGGGTAAACATCCACATGTAAATCCAGCACGTCGCTCATGTCACTCTCTCAGGTCAGGCCGCACTATGGCGAACCGTCGCCTGCGTGCTTGCGTTTTATATGCTAAACAAAATAGCGGATAAAAAGCCTGATGTCGCTGGGAATCGCATCAACGATGGTGAAATTGTTTAGGGGAGTGATTTTAAAAGGGTAAAAATGGGGAAATACGGGTTTGACTCGCCCTTCGGGCAACGCTGCGCGTTGTCGTCTCGCTTCGCTCGGCTCGAACCTACGACCCATTGATTAAAAGTCAACTGCTCTAGCTAACGATTTGCCAGGGATTTAATGGTGAATCTAATTCGATGGTTGTTCTTACAGGATTGAAGTGCTGAGAGATGATGGTGGGTCGTGCAGGATTGACCCGGCCTCCGGCCTCGCCCTTCGGGCAACGCTGCGCGTTGTCGTCTCGCTTCGCTCGGCTCGAACCTGCGACCCATTGATTAAAAGCCAACTGCTCTACCCACTGAGCTAACGATTTGTCAGAGGTGGAGATTTTTTTTGAATGATTTTTTTGATGATGGAGATTACAGAATCGAGATGCTTTGAAATGATGGTGGGTCGTGCAGGATTCGAACCTGCGACCAATTGATTAAAAGTCAACTGCTCTACCAACTGAGCTAAC
>NZ_JAERKB010000007.1:0-278309 GCF_018257325.1 Nissabacter archeti | reverse complement strand
CTGAACGGCGGCGGGAGTTATATCCGGATAGATGAAGACGGCATTGAGTCGGCCACGATGGGCGATTATGTCACTAAGGCCGGGTATTACGACAGGAAGAAAAAGGCGCGGCAGGTGGTTGAAACACCGGAATTGCCAACGCTGGAGCCAGACTCTAACTACAGGTTATCTTCTATTAAAAGCACCGATGAAACACGCAGCAATGAACTTATATTTAAACCCTTTTCTGGAGGGGATACACAATGAGCGGTAAGTTATTACCTCTGTTTGAGAAACCACACGACAGGCCCACCGAATATGATGGCCTATTGGGGTGGTCAGCTGAATGGAAATGTTATTTTGACCCTGAAGGTAAACCCGTTCCGCTTGATGAAATTTCCTCACTGGATGCTACAGAAACGCGTGTGGTTGTCCGTAAAGGCGATACCCTGAGCAAAATTGCAAATCATCATCACTGTACCGTCGATGATATTGTAAAAATAAATGGCATCGCTAATCCCTCGCTGATTTATCCCGGTCAGGTTTTACATCTCCCTGCCCCACGCTATGCCTATGACGCGCCTGAACAGGAGCCTGGCAATGGCGCTGAGCCGTGTCAGTTATCTTTTACCTTTTTTGACTTGATAGAGAAACCGCTGGCCGGCCTGAAAGTCAAAATTGTATCCGCGCTCGGTGACGTCTATGAGTCAGTCACGGATGAGATGGGAAAAATTAAAGATTACCTGCTTAACGCGGAGAGCCAGGTACAGGTATTTGTCTCCAGTGCGGCGGGTAAAGTCAAAGAGGTCGCCAGTTTCACCCCGATGCCCGGGAAAACGGACGTTATCCTCACCAGCCCCAAAGTTCGCATACAAGGCAAGAGCGTAGCGTTAGAGGGAGCGCCGGGTTACCTCGATAAGGATAAACATGAGGTCTATACCATCAGTGAAGGGCGGAATAATGAGGGGCAGCCTGTGGTGCAGGTAAATCATGTCTGCCCTAACCGCTACGATTTATCACTGGGCAAGAATTTTATTTACTGGAATGAAATTATTGCTGCTGCAGAGCGAAGCGGCTTTATCCCACAGAGCATTGCTGTCGTCATTAATGCAGAAGCAGCCAAACATAAAGGGGGTATCTGGAACCCGGATTCAGTTTGCCTGAGCTCAGCAAAAATCAAGAAGGAAAAACAAAGAAGAAAGGAGCTTGGGCTCCCCACCGATGACGTCGCCTTTTATAAAAGCTCCGCCGCAGGCATGACCCAGTTTCTAAATGGAACCTGGATGGATGAAACACTGCGTGAAGGTACGTTCCTGTATGAAAAAGCAAAACTCTCTGGTTTGGTTGCCCTTATACCGAAACGCGATAGTTCAGGAAAAGCAGTTGCTGGCCTTGATGGCAGGCCCGTGCTTGAAACAAAATTCCAGGTTTCATTAGACCTGTGGAAAAGCAGCAAAGAATTAAAGCGTGAAGGATATCTGGATGGCTGCACGCCCTACCCACCCAAAGCGACGTACTCGCTCAGTACATGGTTGGATAAACGCTTTGTGGCTGAATACGCCATTATGGCCGCGGTGGATTATGGCGTGCACAATCTGGACGCGCTGGAAAAAGCGGGCTACCGCATCGCGGCGTTAAATGATGCGGAAAAAGCCAAACTGATCTATCTGACGCACCATCTTGGGCTGACAGACACAATCCGGTTTATAAAAGGCACGATTACTGAGGCGGCAGCTAAAAGATTGTTGATTGCGCAGGTTGGAGCGGACGCGGCTGAAAAATACGCAAATAAAAATCAAGAATCTTATATCATAGGGCATAGAACATGGTTAAATTCATTCATTAATGATTACATTGATATTAATATATTCTACTGCGCAGAATCAAAAAAACAAAGAATTGACAATGTAAATCTAGATGAAGTCATAAATAAGACAAGAGGATTTTATGCGTAAGTATATCTTTATTTTTGCAGCTATATTAACAATAAGCTTTAATTGCACTGCCGAAACGAATTGCTCTATAAATAAAGGCGGTTGCAAAACAAGCAAGGGAATATTGGTATCAAAAAAATAGATGATGAAAAATATGGGCTCTATCTAAACGACAAAGTTATTTTAGAGCTAGAAACAAGTAATATTGATGAAGCATTTTCTTATTATGACCTCCCATATCATGAAAATGACAATAATGAAATAGATATCATTTTATTAAAATATAATGGTAATAATTGCGTTATAGACAATATTATTGTTAGGTGCAAAAAACTTTTCGTTATCGACCTTGTTAAAGATATTTTTATTTCCAATCAGTTTTACCCTCCTGTGTTAAATGACAAACTCCTATATATAAAATGGGGGAGTGAGAAATCAAGGTTTATTTTTGAAAACGGATCTGTATTTATTTATAAAAAAGGTAGTGTTGAAATGATTGATAGCGGCTATGTAGCAGAGTAGAAAAGGCTAAGAATATTAAAGTTAAAAATGACCTATGGCGGCTATGTTGAAGAGCAAAAGAAGATAGAAATGGAAAAGAAAAAAAACAAATAACTTCCTAATCTGAGGATAAGGGGACATCCTTTTAAGCTGTTCCCTTACTTAAACTCCCTTTTAAGTAGCTTAGGGGAAATAAAAATGATGCGAGCAATTGATTATGGCGTGCACAATCTGGACGCGTTGGAAAAAGCGGGCTACCGCATCGCGGCGTTAAATGATGCGGAAAAATCCAAACTGATCTATCTGACGCACCATCTTGGGCTGACAGACACGATCCGGTTTATAAAGGGCACAATTACTGAGGCGGCAGCTGAAAGATTGTTGATTGCGCAGGTTGGTGAAAAAAAAGCAAATTGGTATTATGAAAATAACAATAACTCATATTGCTCCGGCCATCGAAAATGGCTGTTTAAATTCATAGATGACTATATAAATATCAACTTATTCGTTTGCCAAGAAAAAATAAATTATATTTCACTTACTCAAAGTAGCATTGAACAAGTAATGATTAAAATAAAGGAGTCAAAATGAAATATATTTTCTTAGCTATGATAATCTTTCCTGTTTTATCATTTTCTAAAAATAATTGCCAAAGTGATGGTTATTCTTGTATAAAAACAAGCGCAGGAGAAATTCAATTTATATCCAGAACCGATTCCGGGGATGAGTACTCATACATTTATTTTAATGGGGATTTAATATATAAAGATAAAACTGATTATTTTATACCTGAACCTATTGGTTTTGAAAATGATAACTTAGATACTGAAATAATTAAATTTGTTGTAAGTTACTATTCTTTTAACAATTGCAAAAAAGGAGTCGATGACTACAATTGCAATGTAAATATATTGCTTGATTTATCTAGTAAAAAGCCAATCATTTCTAATAAATTCAGCCCTCCTAGTGAGGGCTCTCACATAAGTTGGGCTTCAGTCGGAAAGAAAAACTCAATCATTGCCTTTGATGACGACTCCCGTTTTAAATATGAAAATGGAAAAGTGGAAATGATTTATGGCGGTTATGTGGAAGAGCAAAAGAAGATAGAAATGGAAAAGAAAAAAAACAAATAACTTCCTAATCTGAGGATAAGGGGACATCCTTTTGAGCTGTTCCCTTACTTAAACTCCCTTTAAAGTAACCTAGGGGAAATAAAAATAATGCGAGCAATTGATTATGGCGTGCACAATCTGGACGCGCTGGAAAAAGCGGGCTACCGCATCGCGGCGTTAAATGATGCGGAAAAAGCCAAACTGATCTATCTGGCGCACCATCTTGGGCTGACAGACACGATCCGGTTTATAAAGGGCACAATTACTGAGGCGGCAGCTGAAAGATTGTTGATTGCGCAGGTTGGTGCTGATAAGGCTGGAAGCATAGCAGATGATCACCGCGGATCTTATATAGAAGGGCATCGAGGCTGGTTACTAGAGTTTATAGATACTTATATAGATATTGGTGTATTTTACTGTGATGAAAGAAAGAGGGTAAATTTTCAACTTAAAGAAAAAACCGAATCAATTCTGAGAAAAGTTAAAAAACAGGATTAAACATGTCCATCTTTAAATATATTTTTTTATGCTCTTTATAACTCCGTGCTTTGCAGATGAATTATGTGATCCAGATGATTACAGTTGCTACAATATCTCACTAGGGAAAGTGCGTAATTTATCAGCAAGTGAATCAAATGATGGTTATTCATACATTTATCTTAATGATAAAATAATTTATAAAGCAAAAGTTGATTTAATTACTCCTGACCCAGGAGCTTATTACTTGGATAAAAAAAACAAAAAAAGAGACAAAATAATTTTTTACTACTATGCAAGAGGAAATTGCACACAAGGTATCGATGATTATAAATGCCACGCAAATATAATGATAGATTTAACAAAAAGAAAACCTATCGTATCAAACATATTTAGTCCTCCTGTAGATGGATCGCATGTTAGCTGGGTATCCTGGGGTGAAAAAAACTCAATCATCGCTTTCGATGACGACTCCCGTTTTAAATATGAAAATGGAAAAGTTGAAATGACCTATGGCGGCTATGTGGAAGAGCAAGAAAAAATGAAGGCTGATTAAGTAAACTACTGACATGGTTTTGCCTCTAATAAATCGCACCCAATAAAAAAGCCGATGCCCTGGGGCATCGGCTTTTTTCTGCCAACCGGAAAATCAGGCGGTCGGCAATTGTTGCGCGGTGGTTTCCACCAGTGCCAGCAGCGTTTTGATGTCGTCCAGCGTGACCGTTGGGTTGAGCAACGTCATTTTCAGGCAGGTGACGCCGTCAAATTCCGTGACGCCCACGTTGGCACGCCCGGAGTCCAGCAGGGCATCACCGATGCGCTGGTTGAGCAGCGCGATGGCGGCATTGTCCGCACCGGCAAGCGACGCCGGACGGTAGCGGAACAGCACGCTGGCCAATTGCGGCTGCATCACCAGCTCCAGGGCCGGTTGCTCAGCCACATAGGCCGCAACCTGCTGCGCCAGCGTCACACCGTGATCGATGATCTCAGCGTATTGCTTCTGGCCCAGCGCTTCCAGGCCCATCCACAGTTTCAGTGCATCGAAACGGCGGGTGGTCTGCAACGACTTGGAGACCAGGTTCGGCACGCCCTGCGCTTCATCGAACTCAGAGTTCAGGTACGCCGCCTGATAGCGCATCAGCTCATAGTGGCGTGCTTCCTTCAGCAGGAAGGCGCCGCAGCTGATGGTCTGGAAGAACTGCTTGTGGAAGTCCAGGGTGATGGAGTCCACCAGCTCAATGCCGTCCAGGTAGTCGCGGTACTTCTCAGAGAGCAGCAGCGCGCCGCCCCAGGCCGCATCGACGTGCAGCCAGATGTCGTGCTCGGCCGCCACCGCCGCGATGTCACGCAGCGGGTCAATCGCACCGGCATCGGTGGTGCCGGCGGTCGCGACGATCGCCAGGATCTGCTCGCCGTTGGCCTGCGCCTGCGCCACTTTCTCTTTCAGATCATTGAGATCCATACGCGCAAAGCGGTCAGTTTTCACCAGCGTGACGGACTGGTAACCCAGGCCCAGCAGCGCCATGTTTTTCTGCACCGAGAAGTGGGCGTTTTCAGAACAGAAGACTTTGATCTTTCTGAGGTTGCCTACCAGCCCATCCTGCTGGATGGAGTGGCCCTGGCGGGCGAAGAAGGCGTCACGCGCCAGCATCAGGCCCATCAGGTTGCTCTGGGTGCCGCCGCTGGTGAACACCCCGGCATCGCCGGGCTGGTAACCGACCTGGGTACGCAGCCACTCGATCAGCTTCATCTCAATGATGGTGGCTGACGGGCTCTGGTCCCAGGAGTCCATGCTCTGGTTGGTGGCGTTGATCAGCACTTCCGCCGCCTGGCTGACAACCAGGCTCGGGCAGTGCAGGTGCGCCACGCACTGCGGGTGGTGTACCGACAGGCTGTCTTTCAGGAAATACTCAATCGCGCGTTCAATCGCGGCCTGGTTGCCCAGGCCCTGCGGGTTGAAATCCAGCGTGATGCGCTCACGCAGTTCCGCCACGCTTTTCCCCTGATACATCTCAGGCTGTTGCAGCCACTGCACGACGGCCGCGCTGCTCTGGGCGATGGCCTGCTGGTACGCCTCAGTGCTTTGCGCAGAGGCGGCCAGAATCGGGTTTTGCCGGGTCATTCTTTCTCTTCCACTCAAACCGGTTTAACACCGGCAGCCAACAGGGCGTGTTCAAATTTATCCAGGAAAATCTCCAACTCGTCGTTGGTGATAAGCAGGGAAGGCAGCAGACGCAGTACGCTGCCGTGACGCCCGCCACGCTCCAGGATCAGCCCCGCTTCGAAGCATTTTTTCTGCAACAGGGCAGACAGCTCGCCGTCAGCCGGGTAGCAACCCATGTGATCCTGCGCTTCGCCCGGCTTCACAATTTCGATGCCGATCATCAGGCCCAGGCCGCGTACGTGGCCAATCACCGGGTAACGTTTTTGCAGGTCAGCCAGTTTGCCTTTCAGCCACTCACCCTGGGCGGCGACTTTGTCAGCCACCTGGTTGTCTTTCAGGTACTTCAGGGTGGTCAGGCCGGTGGCCATCGCCAGCTGGTTGCCGCGGAAGGTGCCGGTGTGGTGGCCCGGTGCCCAGGCGTCGAACTGTTTCTTGATGCCCAGCACGGCCAGCGGCAGGCCGCCGCCGACCGCTTTGGACATCACGATGATGTCCGGCTCAATGCCTGCGTGCTCGAAGGCAAACAGTTTGCCGGTACGCGCAAAGCCAGCCTGCACTTCGTCGATGATCAGCAGGATGCCGTGCTCCTGGGTCACTTTACGGATGCGTTGCAGCCACTCGACCGGGGCCGGGTTCACGCCGCCTTCGCCCTGCACGGCTTCCAGGATCACGGCTGCCGGTTTGCGCACGCCGCTCTCGACATCGTTGATCAGGTTTTCGAAGTAGTAGGTCAGCGCTTTCACACCGGCTTCACCGCCGATACCCAACGGGCAGCGGTACTGGTGCGGGTAAGGCATGAACTGGACTTCCGGCATCATGCCGTTGACGGCCTCTTTCGGAGACAGGTTACCGGTCACCGCCAGGGCGCCGTGGGTCATGCCGTGGTAGCCGCCGGAGAAGCTGATCACGCCGCTGCGGCCGGTGTGTTTCTTGGCCAGTTTCAGGGCGGCTTCTACCGCGTCCGCGCCGGACGGGCCGCAGAATTGCAGGCAGTACTCGCTGCCCGCGCCCGGCAATAAGGAGAGCAGGTATTCGGAGAACTGATCTTTCAGCGGAGTAGTCAGATCCAGTGTATGTAACGGCAAGCCGCTGGTAATGACATTTTGGATGCTTTGCAGTACATCAGGGTGATTATGGCCGAGCGCCAGCGTGCCTGCGCCTGCGAGGCAATCAAGATATTGATTGTTTTCAACATCGGTGATCCAGACGCCCTGGGCTTTTGCGATCGCCAACGGCAATTTACGTGGATAACTCCTGACATTCGATTCGAATTCAGCCTGACGCGCCAAATAAGTTTCATTGTTACTGTTTAATGAATTAGCACCTAAAGTATCAATACGGACTTTATCCGTCATCATATCACTCCTACAACCAGGGTTATTGTTAACGCCCAGGTTGAATAATTGAATTAAAAAAGTCGTTACCGTGGGTAAAGCGCGGCCAATATAGGGTTTTTTACCCCGGTACTCAATACTTAATTTTGTTTAGATTTGTTTACATTTTTTAGCCTAATAATCAACAGGTTGGTGGATTAATCATCACCCCAGTTGTTATCATTATGTTACATGTTTTTTTATAACCAATAAAACGCCGCATTTTATTGCCTGCGGGGCATGAAAGGGCGCGGCAACCTGCCGGACGCATTGCCGGTAAAAACGCAATAAAATCCAATTTATTATTGCCTTTGAACAACGGCTTAATTAAACACCCCGGTTTCCGGCAAGGAAAAGCCCAGGTCTGTTGCCCCTGTTAGCGGCTGGCTGCGGGTACGTGGGAGGCGTGCAGGGGCCGCCTGTTTTTTGCGGCCCCCGGTGGGTTTAGCGGCTTGCGGCCTGCTGCCGGTTTACGGCAATCTGCTCCGCGTCGTGCAACAGCGCCTGCAAATCCTCTTCATCAATATCCAGAAATTGCCCCGCAAGCAGCGCTTCATGCAGATCCTCCCGGGTTATCGGCACCGCAAAAGAGATCGGGGCGGGTTTGCTTTCAGCAGCAGATAAAGGATGGGGATAACGCCGCCCGGCCAGATTGTTGAACACAATCGCCAGCACCGCGAGGCACAGCGAGTTAACCAGAATCGGGCTGAAAACGTAGTAAAAGCCCTCCTGGTGGATCCCTGCCCCGCCCACAATGGCCGTCAGCGCCACTGCCCCACCGGGCGGATGCAGGCAACGCAGCGCATACATCAGGGCAATCGCCAGCCCCACCGCCACCCCACAGGCGATGGCCGGCTGGGGAATGCACATGCCGACGGTAACCCCAATCAGCGCGGAAAAGACGTTGCCGCCGATAATCGACCAGGGTTGTGCCAGCGGGCTGTTGGGCACGCCAAACAGCAATACCGCCGAGGCCCCCATCGGTGCCACAAACCAGGGATTGACGTCGCCCAGTAACCAGCGGCTGAACAGGCTGGTCAGCACCAGGCCAATGGCCGCCCCCAGGCTCGCCAGGATAATCTGTTTTTTGGCAACCACTAACGGCTGGGGCCAGAGGCGGCGCAGCCCCCCTTTTACGCGGGCCGGCCACGTATGTTGACGATGTTCATCCATTTTGCAGGTCACTCATTATTAGTCAGTTCTTTTTAAGTGGCCGCGATTCTCCCTATTCAGTGCCCCGCTATCAACTTTTTATCCCGCCTGCCCAACACGCCACCCCACACCACCGGAACCGCACAAAAAAACGCGATTTAACGTCCTGTTAAATAAATAAAAACATCAGCAGACCCAACTGGTAACAGCTTGTAGTATAAATTGCCGCGCGCAACCGGAAGGCTTCTGGCAGGATACGCGCCACTCAGCGTGCATTGGTACGATCCTTCCATGAAGTGGCTTTCTAAAAACGCAGTTCTGTTCTCTGTAAAAACCTGTCTTGCCGCCTTTCTGGCCCTGTTTATTTCCCTTGAACTTAACCTTGAAAAACCGGCCTGGGCCTTGACCACGGTCTATGTTGCCTCACAGCTCTATTCCGCCTCGACCCTTTCCAAATCGGTGTTCCGCCTGTTGGGTACCCTCCTGGGTGGGCTGTTTATTTTCCTGATTTACCCCATCACGGTGCAAAGCCCGGTGCTGTTCAGCCTGTGCGTCTCGCTGTGGGTGGCGGCCTGCCTCTATCTTTCGCTGCATGACCGCACGCCGAAAAGTTATGTGTTTATGCTGGCGGGTTACAGCGCCGCCATTATGGGCTTTCCCAGTGTGGCGTCGGCCGGCTCCATCACGGACACGGTGATTTCCCGCATTGAAGAGATCACGGTGGCGATTGTCTGTAGCTCACTGGTGCACCGGCTGGTCTTCCCGGTGTCGATGCGCAGCCTGCTGGAACAGAGCGTCAGCGTCTGGTACCAGAACGGGCGCAAACTGTGCAGCGAGCTGATCACCGTGTTGCCGAAAGACAAATCCCTGGCGCGGGAGGACATCCTGATCCAGATGGCGAACTTCCCGCTGAATGTCGAAACGCTGATCACCCATTGCGTGTATGAAGGCGATGCGGCGCGCAAGCTGATCCGCCTCGTCAGCGTGCAGTACCAGCACCTCTCTTACCTGATCCCGACGCTGACCGCCATTGAGGTGCGGCTGAACCTGCTGGGCGAACAGCAGATCCGCTTTCCCGAGCCGGTGGCACAGACATTCCGGCAGTTTCTGCACTGGCTGAACGGGGGTGACATCCTGCATGAGATTGATGCCGTCAAAGAGGCGCTGCACACCTGTCAGGCCGGGCTGCAACAGGCCTGGCAGCGCCGGGCGCTGGGCACGGAAGAGAGCATTTTGCTGATTGGCCTGCTGGAGCGGCTGGCGGATTTTGTGCGCATTGCCGGGGCGTACCAGAGCGTCAGCGTGCTGGTCAGCGATCTCTCCGGGGATACGCGGCTGGCGAAAAAGGCCCGCGCGCACCGCCACATTGATAAAGGCATGTTGCTGCTCTCGGCATTGACGGCTTTTCTCGCCACGTTCGGCTCCTGCCTGTTCTGGATTGGCAGCGGCTGGGCGGACGGGGCCACCGCCCCGATGATGGCGGCGATCCTCAGCTCCTTCTTTGCCGGGGCCGACACCCCGCTGACGCCGATGAAACTGTTTATCAAAGGGGTGCTGTTCGCGCTGGTGGTCAGCGTGCTGTATATCGCGTTGCTGATCCCGCAGGCCGTGACCTTCGAGGCGCTGCTG
Source organism: Nissabacter archeti (assembly GCF_018257325.1). Taxonomy (NCBI): domain Bacteria; kingdom Pseudomonadati; phylum Pseudomonadota; class Gammaproteobacteria; order Enterobacterales; family Yersiniaceae; genus Nissabacter; species Nissabacter archeti. The sequence goes on along the minus strand of NZ_JAERKB010000007.1, from coordinate 267,988 downwards.
ATTTGCCTGACGCCGGGGCTGATGGCGCTGGGGCTGGTGATCGCCCGGCCTGCCACCAACATGATTGGGCTGAGCGTCGCCACGCAGTTGCCGGGGTTTATCGGCATGAGCCACCACTTTGCGCCCAATCTGCCGGGGGTAATCAACACCGCGATGTCTGCGATGGTGGGGATCCTGTTCGCGGCCACCATCACCGCGGTTATCCGTAACAAGCGCCCGGCCTGGACGGCCAAACGCGCACTGCGCAAAGGGCTGCGTGACCTGCTGCGGTTCATCAAAGAGATTGAGCGCAACGCCTCTTCGCTGCTGGCGCGCCAGCAGTTTATCGCCCGTACGCTGGACAGGGTGAACATTATCCTGCCGCGCAAACGGCTCGACCCGGAGGCGGATCTGGAATCCGGCGGGAACCTGATTGCAGAAGCGTGGATGGGGGCCTACTGCTTTGATTTCTATGCACGTGACCGTGAGGTGCTGGTGCAGTACCACATCGACAGCGGGCAGATGTTTCACGAGCTGGGGTTATACCTCAAGCGGCGTATGAAATCGCTGCACACCGCCCCGCACCCGGCGTTGCTGGAGGAGCTCGATTTACTGCTGTTCCGGCTGGAGATGCTGGCAAGCCGGGATGAGCGGGCGTTTAAGCCGCTGTTCTACTTGTTTAACATCCGGTTATTGCTGTTTCCACAATTGCGTTGGCCGGGCCATGAGCACAACGCCGGTGACCCGGTGTGAAGGTGCTCAGGAAAAGTCATAAATCAGCCTGAAGAAATTCTCTTCATTAAAGGGCGTGACGTGATGCGGTTTCTGATGGTCAATGATCGCCCAGTTTTCAAAGTTCGCCCGGCTGTCCTGCATCCGCAGTTCAAACAGTTTTCTGTCACTGCGGTCATTGCCCACGGAAACCAGGATACAGCCTTTCGCCCCGCCAAAATAATAGAGGCCCTGCGGCACAATAAAGAGGGTCTTTTTGCCGTTGGTCAGGCGCAGTTCCTGAACCTGGTAACGGGCGTAAGGCGCATTCCCGGCAGTCAGAAACGTTTCTGTCCTGTCACAGCGGACGCTGCTGTCCTGGAACCATAACTCGATGTTTTCGAACAGGAAGGCAATTTCCCGTTGAAACATGGAGATATCCTCTTTCACGGCCTCAATCGCGGTTCTCTCTTCTTCCACGTTTTCACGCATCTTTTTGAAAAAGTCATCTTTGGCTGTCATTGGGTGCTCCTTTATTTATCACAATGCCGCAGCAGGTATTTTTTGAGCGTATCACCCGGCTGCACAGGGTGCATTTTTCCTGCCATCATTTTATCTCACCGGCTTATTTCCCCGCGCTTCGCTTTCTCACTTTTCCTTATTGAACAAAGAGAGCACATTCTTATTTCCCGTGGTGCCCGGCCGGGGCATACGGCGGATAAACCGCCCGGTGTCATTTTTCATAAAAAAAATCAGTGATGGCCCTGCACCGCATGGCTGCCGCAGCTGCATGGCGGGCGGAACCCGGCGCGGAAAGGGGTTGCCGGGCCCTGCCGGCGGGGGGTGTGAAAAAAGCTTCACCGTTGCGTGGTGGTTTTCTGTTATTTAACAGGGGGTACGGAAAACAGCCTGAAACCGTTATTTCCGCCTCTCTCATAAATCATCATTTTTTAAAAAAATGGGTTGACATTATAGCAGCGAATACTACATTTAAGGTGACGATGAGATGACAAATGATCAAGGCATCAGGCGAAGGGTGCCGCTGTTTATATCTTGTTGTTGCCATGCAGTTATCTGTATGAAGAGATGTGCGATAAAGGCCACGAAGTGAATGTTGTATGGGAAGGTTACGCCCGGCGTTTATTCCTGGGGTGTATTTACGTAACCACGCTTTCAGGCCACGTAATAGCAGTTGCTCATCGCACGCAGGGGGAACTACCGCGATAATCAGGTTCTTTATTGCCGTGGGTTCTTTAGCGGCGCGGTTATATTACGCAACGGCAGTTATCAGGCCGTGAAATAAAGAATGCCTATCGCAGGGCGGTGTACTGAGCCGGCTGCGCATCCGGGCTGGCGGTATAGCGGAGTATTCCTACGCGTCAGTGTCATCAACGCGTTATACAGGAGGACATAGTTATCGGGTGTCATATATTCCTGTTATTACAGTGCACCTCATCAGATGTGCAAACCGAAGTATCATGTTGTTAAGTCAGTAAATGTTAATGTGTCAATCTGCAGTACCCTAAAGGCTCCCGCTACACAGTGGGAGCCTTTTTTGTTTTTCCTGCCTGCGTTGCTTTCCCTCCAATCCGGTTTTGCTTATCCCTTCAATATTGTGTGCCTTTTGGTTAAAAACTGCATCAGGATATGTGGTGACGGCTGCCGGGCCGGGTGAGGTTATGCCGCACTGCTATAGTGTGAAGGCAATATAGTGTGAAGGCTATAACGCCTGCCGCCGATGCCGGGGCAGCCTCACTGCATTCCTATTTTCAGGAGGAGAAGTCATGAAGACGTTGCATCATGCCATCAAGATCGCGGCCCCCTGCGCCGCGGTGTATCGCGCACTGACCACCCCGGAGGAGATGGCCGTCTGGCATAAAGGCCAGGTGGAAGGCGATATTGCCCCCGGCCGGATCCTGACCCTCACCCCAAAGCCCGGCCTGCGTTTTGGCTGGCGCACTGACCAGCTTGAGCCGGACCGGCTGATCGCCCAGACCTGTGTGGAAGGCCCCGGCAACTCCCGCGACAAAACGCTGACCCTGACCCTCTCGGAACCGGCCCCAGGCGTGACGCAGGTGACCCTGGCGGACGGTGAATGGCAGGAGGATGACCCCCACCTGCCGTTCTGCAACAGCTATTGGGGGGCGGTGCTCTACCGCCTGAAAATCCACGCAGAGAAAAAATAGGGAGTACCGCGCCATGCCTCAGAAACGCCCAGCACATTACCATGTGGTCAATCCCGGCGATGCCCACCCCCAGGGGTGGGACGTGCCACCGGTCAACGATTTACGCTCCGCCATCGCCTTGCTGAAAACCCTGCCGGGCCACTACCTGGAAACAGACCGCGAGACGGACCCCATCGGCGAACTGGCCGGGGTCTACCGCCATATTGGCGCCGGCGGCACCGTGATGCGCCCTACCCGCACCGGCCCGGCGATGCTGTTTAATAACATCAAAGGCTTCCCGGATGCGCGGGTGCTGGTGGGGATGCTGGCCAGCCGTGAACGGGTCAGCGCTTTGCTGGGTGCGCCGGTACGTGAGCTGGGTATCCAGATGGCGGAAGCGCGCAGGAACGTCACGCCGCCGGTGATGGTAAAGCAACAGGATGCGCCCTGTCAGGAAGTGGTGCACCGCGCTGATGAAGCGGGCTTTGACCTGCGCAACCTGTTGCCTGCGCCGACCAATACCGCCGAGGATGCCGGCCCCTATTTCTGCATGGGGCTGGTGCTCGGCAGTGACCCGGATGATCAGGACAACGCGGATGTCACCATCCACCGCCTGTGCGTGCAGGGTAAGGATGAGCTGTCGATTTTCTTTGCGCCGGGGCGGCATATCGATGTGTTCCGCCAGAAAGCAGAGGCAGCGGGCAAGCCGTTGCCGGTCTCCATCAATATGGGGCTGGACCCGGCCATCTATATCGGGGCGGAGTTCGAGGCACCCACCACCCCATTCGGGTTTAATGAACTGTGCGTGGCCGGTGGCCTGCGCGGCCAGCCGGTCGAGCTGGTGGAGTGTTTGACTGTGCGCCAGCGGGCGATTGCCAGGGCGGAAATCGTGATTGAAGGGGAAATCCTGCCGGGTGTCCGCGTGGAGGAAGATCAAAACACCCATACCGGTAAAGCGATGCCGGAATTCCCCGGTTATACCGGTGAGGCGAACCCCTCGTTGCCGGTGATCAAGGTCAAGGCCGTCACCACCCGCAAAAACCCGATTCTGCAAACGTTGGTCGGGCCGGGTGAAGAACACGTCAGCCTGGCCGGTATCCCGACCGAAGCCAGTATCCACATTGAGTGCCAGGATGCGCTGCCGGGGCTGGTGAAAAATGTCTATGCCCACAGTGCAGGCGGCGGCAAGTTCCTGGCCATTCTGCAGGTGCAGAAACGTCATGACGGCGACGACGGCATGACCCGCCAGGCAGCACTGATTGCGCTGGCCGTGTATCGTGAGCTGAAAAACGTCATTCTGGTGGATGAGGATGTCGACTTATTCGATACCGATGATGTGCTCTGGGCGATGCAGACCCGCTTCTCAGGTGACATGGACGCGATCTTTGTGCCGGGTGTCGCCGGGCATGTGCTCGACCCGTCACAAACACCGCAGTATGACCCGCGCGTCACCGCCAAAGGCACCACCACCAAAACAATTTTCGACTGTACGGTGCCGTTCCACTTGAAAGAACACTTTGTCCGCGCGCAGTTCCAGGAGGTTGACCCGAGCCTCTGGGCACCTTCCCTGTTTGGGAAAACCAAACCGTCAGACGCGTAATTCCCTCTGGCCCCTGTTTACTGCGGGGGCCTTGCCGTACGGCCCTACCCTGTTCTCAACTCCTTGAAATCGCAGGGTTATCCTCATCCCCTCCCCTGCTCCGCGATAAGCCTTGGGTGATCTTACTCACAGATTTATATCAAGTTTTTCCTGCCGGTGCCGATTTAGTGAGCCTCGGCGAGCGTAAAAAAAGCCCTGGTGCCTGTGCGCCGGGGCGCTGCCGGTAAGCCAGCGTACTTGGGCGTTATCCGGGCATACCCGGTATTAAGGGATGGCCGCGCTGCCGCATTCTATTTCAAAGGGGAAGAAGTGATGGTTTCTGTGAAAAATATGAGAGTGGGCCTCCGTCTGGGGGCGGCATTCGGGTTAGTCATCCTGCTTTTGATCATCGTCAGCACCACCGCCATCGTCAAAATCGGCAACATCAACTCCGCCGTGGATGGCATCGTCAATGACCGCTACATCAAAGTCCGGCTGGCGTTTGATGTCCGGGACGGCGTGAACGATCAGATCAAATTCCTGCGCGGCATCGTTATTGATACCGCGCGGCCGCAGTTCAATGAGAAACGGTTTAAGCAGCTCGCGGCCGCCACCACCCAGACCAACGAGGCGATTGAGAAAATCGCCCGCTTACAGACCACCGCCGTCGGCCAGAAAAAAATCAGTGGGGTGAAAGCCGCGGCAGAGGCGTTTGAAACCCAGAAACAGGCCCTGATCGCCCTGGTGCGCGCCGGTGATGAGCTTGCCGCCGCCGAATATGTGCTGCTGAAAATCACCCCGGCGCAGAACGCGTTTCTCGACAGCGCAGTGAAGTTCGCCGATTCCCAGTCCGGCCAGTTGCAATCTGAGGGTGCGCAAGCGCTCAAAGACGGCTCCACCGCCATCAATGTCACGCTGATTTTCTCCGCGCTGGCGATCCTGGCTGCGGTGCTGCTGGGCTATCTGCTGACCCGTTCAATCGTCAGCCCGCTGCGTGACGCCGTCAGCGTTGCCGAAAATGTGGCGGCGGGCGATCTGCGCACGGTGATCCGCGTCACCTCGACGGATGAAACCGGCCAGCTGATGCAGGCGCTGAAAAACATGAACGAAAACCTGCTGAAAATCGTCAATGAAGTGCGCAGCGGCACTGACCTGATCGCCAACGCCTCCGGTGAGATTTCCGCCGGGAATATGGACCTGTCAGTCCGCACCGAGCAGCAGGCCAGCTCACTGGAAGAGACCGCCTCCGCCATGGAGCAGATGACCTCTACCGTGCGGCAGAATGCCGACAACGCGCGCCAGGCCAACCAACTGGCGGCGCAGGCCTCCAGGGTGGCGACCGAAAGCGGCGACGCGGTGAAGCAGGTGGTCAGCACCATGAATATGATCAACACCTCGTCGAAGAAAATCGTCGACATCATCAGCGTGATTGACGGCATCGCCTTCCAGACCAACATCCTGGCGCTGAATGCCGCGGTGGAAGCCGCGCGTGCCGGTGAACAGGGGCGCGGGTTTGCCGTGGTGGCGTCTGAAGTGCGTAACCTGGCACAACGTTCCGCCTCCGCTGCCAAAGAGATTGCCCAGCTGATTGAAGACTCGGTATCGAAAGTGGATGAGGGTGAAAAGCAGGTCGCCAAAGCCGGTTCGACGATGGAAGAAGTGCTGGCCAGCGTGAAAAGCGTGACTGACATCATGGGTGAAATCACCCTGGCCAGCGCGGAACAACGCAGCGGTATTGAAGAGATCAACACCGCCATCACCCAGATGGACCAGGTCACCCAGCAGAATGCCGCGCTGGTGAACGAGTCCGCCGCCGCTGCCCAGTCGATGCAGGAACAGGCGCACCAGTTGGCGCGTGCCATCCGCGTGTTTAAGGTTGAGGCGTAAACCCCGGCCGCAGCGTCAGCGTTCACCCAAGCCGGTCAGTTGACCGGCTTTTTTATGCGTAAAAACACCCCGGATTATTTTTAATCTTCCTGGGTGGGGTAAGCCGTTGTTTAGCGGCGGCTCTTGTCACAATCCGCTTTTTTTTGAACCAAAAAGGTACTGTAACAGTGTTTTTTTTACATTTTTTTAGTACTAAAAGAGTGTCATTACGGCACATTGGTTATACGCTTATCAGCAGGCCTTTTCCCGCCGGGCCAGGCAAACAGCCTCTCCTTTCCCGCCTGCCCTGCCCGCCTTTACATGTACATAATTTGACCTACCCACTATCTTAGTAGATGTCACTAAGCATTCCTGCACCATCCATAAACAACAATAGTCACAACACGTTATTACCGTGCGGCGGCGCGTGACCGGACGATCCCCGGACTGCGCCCTATAGCCTCAGCTTTGATGTCGTTTGACGAACACAGCGCCTGGTTTTCCGAACAGGAAAGAAGAGTGGCCCCGGTCACTACGTTATGGGACAGCCTGCCGATTGCCACAGGCTGCATCTGTGAATCACCTAACACGCGAGAGTCGCTATGTTCTATCGACGTTTAGAAAGGTTGATTGATATTTTCCAGGCTGCACCCAGTGAGGCGCCCCCGAATAACGTCTCGTCCTATTACCTCTACTACCTGCGCCAGGTCTGGCCGAGCTTTACCGCATTGATGATTGTCGGCCTGATTGGCGCGCTGATTGAGGTGATCCTGTTCAATTACCTCAGCCGCATTATCAACATCGTCAGCAATACCGCGGCGGTGGACTTGTTTGATGAGTACGGCGGCGAGCTGCTGTGGATGGCGGTGGTGGCGCTGGTGTTGCGGCCGCTGTGCGTAGGGCTGCATGACATGCTGATCCACCAGACCATCAGCCCCGGCATGGGCAGCCTGATTTGCTGGCAGAACCACAACTATGTGATCAAACAGAGCGTGGACTTCTTCCAGAGTGATTTTTCCGGCCGCATCGCCCAGCGCATTATGCAGACCGGCAACGCCCTGCGGGACTCCGCCGTGCAGGCGGTGGACGCCGTCTGGCATGTGATTATCTTTATCGTCAGTTCGATGATTCTCTTCGCCTCTGCTGACTGGCGGCTGATGCTGCCGCTTACCACCTGGCTGCTCTGTTACACCCTGACCCTCTGCTACTTCATCCCGCGGCTGAAACAGCGCGGCGTGAAATCCTCCGCCGCCTATTCGCGGCTGGTGGGCCGCATTGTCGACAGTTACACCAACATCACCACCGTCAAACTCTTTGCGCACACCTCGCTGGAACAGCAATACATCCGCAAAGCCATCAGTGAGCAGACCCAGAAAGCGCAACAGGCCGGGCGGCTTATCACCGGCATTGACCTGCTGATCACCGTGCTGAACGGGCTGCTGATCGTGGCGACCACTGGGCTTGCGCTCTGGCTCTGGACACAGTCTTTAATCAGCGTTGGGGCGATTGCGCTGGCGATCGGGCTGATGCTGCGGATTGTCAGCATGTCCGGCTGGCTGATGTGGGTGGTGAATGGCGTGTTCGGCGGCATCGGCGTGGTGCAGGACGGCGTGAAAATGGTGTCGCAACCGATCAATGTGGTTGACCGCCCGCAGGCACCGCCACTGGCGATCCCACGCGGGGAGATCCGCTTTAACAACGTCAGCTTCCGCTATGACAATTACAATGCGGTGATCCAGAACTTCAACCTGACCATCCGCCCCGGTGAAAAGATTGGCCTGATTGGCCCATCCGGGGCCGGGAAATCCACGCTGGTGAACCTGCTGCTGCGCTTCTATGACGTCGCGGACGGCGCGGTGCTGATTGATGACCAGAACATCGCCGATGTCAGCCAGGAGAGCCTGCGCGCGCAGATCGGCATGATTTCTCAGGATACGTCCCTGCTGAACCGCTCACTGCGCGAGAACCTGATGTACGGTAACCCGTCGGCCACTGAGGAGGCGATCATGCAGGTGTTACGGCAGGTGCATGCCGATGAGTTCATCGAACGGCTGTGTGATGCCGAAGGGCGCACCGGGCTGGCGGCGCACGTCGGCGAACGCGGCACCAAACTTTCCGGCGGCCAGCGCCAGCGCATCGCCATCGCGCGCGTGCTGCTGAAAGACGCGCCAATCCTGATCATGGATGAGGCCACCTCCGCGCTCGATTCCGAAGTCGAGGCCGCGGTGCAGGAGAACCTGGAGCCGATGATGCAGGGGAAAACGGTGATCGCCATTGCGCACCGCCTCTCGACCATCGCCCGTATGGACCGGCTGATTGTGCTGAACCAGGGGCAGATTGTGGAGATGGGCACCCATCAGGAGTTGCTGGCGCAAAACGGCCTCTATACCCGGCTCTGGCAACACCAGATCGCCGGGTTTGTCGGCGGGCCATAGCCCCTTTTTCGGGGTATCATCATGATGCTCTTTTGATATCAAAAAAGTACTATTAAAGCACCTTATTGGTACCAATAAGGTGCTTTTTTTACACCTTTCAGCTCTCTCTTTCTGCCTGCGTCCGGGCTTTGAAAAAGTCGATAAACGCCCGCACTTTTTCCGGTATGTGGCGGGTATTCGGGTAGAGGGCGGAAATCGCTTGCGACGGGAAGCGATGATCGGGCAACAGAACGGTGAGCCGTTGCTCCCTGACCAGCGGCTGTACCAGCCAGTCCGGCAGCAGTGCGACCCCACTCCCCGCCAATACAAAGGTCAGCAGGGCCGCAGCGCTGTCCGCCAGCCAGGCTGCGCCGCCTGCGACGTCAAAGGCCACGGTGTGGCCTTCCGGCGTTTTCACCGGCCAGTTCAGCGGCGACGCCAGGCGTGAATGGGCTATCCAGTGCGCCTGCGCCAGGCCGGCCAGATCCTGCACCGGATGGCGCGCCAGATACGCCTTTGCGGCCACCGGCAAAATGCGGAAACGGCCAATCCGCGCCGCATGGTGGCTGGAGTCCCGCAGGCTGCCAAGACGGATTGCCACATCCACGCGCGCGGCGACAAGATCGGTATGCTGGGAGGAGGAGCTGTGGCGGATGCGTAATTCAGGGTGATGGCGGGCAAAGGCCGCCAGCGCCGGGACTACCGCGTGCGCACCGTACTCCGGCGTGCTGGCAACATGCAAGGTACCCTGATACCCCTGATGCTCTCCGCGCACCTCTTCCAGCGCCGCCTCAGCCGCGCGCAGCAACTGTTGGCTGTGGGCATAAAACCGCTCCCCGGCATCCGTCAGCGCCAGCTGCCGGGTCGTGCGGACCAGTAACGCCACGCCCAGTTCTTTCTCCAGCTGTTTCAGGTTAACGCTGACCACCGCCCTGGTCTGGCCCAATGACTGGGCGGCACCGGTAAAGCTGCCCGCTTCCACCACCGCGACAAACATCGCCAGACGTTGCAAATTCAACATAGAAGGCCATCCCTGCTCAAAAGAGCCGGCAGTATACGCAGTTGCCGGGCAGGGATCCTACCCCTGCCTTCTGCACGGCAGACGCCGGTGCGTGGATTGTCAAAATTCCATTAACACTCTGGTCGCCCGCTGCGGCGTTATCCTGCCCTCGCTCAGCCGCTACACTGGCCCCCTATTACAGGAGGCCCTATGCCCTACCGCATCCGCGTTGCCGTACTCTATCTGCTGGGATTTTTTGTCGATTTAATCAATATGTTCAGTACCGGTGTCGCTTTTCCGGCTATCGGGCGAGCGCTGCATGCTTCCCTGGCTGAGCTTGCCTGGGTCAGCAATGGCTATATCCTTGGCCTGACCGTGGTGCTCCCGCTCAGCGCCTGGCTGATGCAACGGGTAGATGCCCGGCGCATCATGCTGTTATCGCTGGCCCTGTTCCTGCTGGCGACTCTGGCCGCCGGTACTGCCGCCCGCATTGAGACGCTGATTGGCTGGCGGATTGTGCAGGGGCTGGGCGGCGGGCTGCTGATCCCAGTCGGGCAGACGCTGGCATACCGCCTCTATCCCCGCCATGAACGGGCCAGGCTGTCGGCTGCCATTATGCTGGTGGGGTTGCTGGCCCCGGCGCTCTCACCGGCGTTGGGCGGCCTGATTGCTGACCAGTTCAGCTGGCGCGGCATCTTTTTCGCCAGTTTGCCGCCGGCACTGTTGGCCCTGATCCTGGCCGCCTGCTGGTTACGTCCCTCCCCACCCCCGGCGGAACGCACCCCGCTGGACTGGCATGGCCTGCTTACGTTCAGCGCGGCCGTGGCGCTGTTGTTGCTCGGCCTGACCGGGCTGGCTGAACACAGCATGCGCTGGCAACCCTGGGTGCTGGTCGCCGCCGGTGCGCTGCTGCTGATGAACGGGATTCATCACAGCCGCCGCCACCCTCACCCGTTGCTGGCCCCGGTGCTGCTGCATGACCCGCTGTTGCGGATGGCTATGCTGATGTATCAGGCGATCCCTGGGTTGTTTATGGGGGTGAACCTGCTGGCAATGCTGTTTTTGCAGGCGCAGTTGTTGATGACTGCCGCACAGGCCGGCGCCATGATGGTGCCGTGGGCGCTGGCCTCTTTTGTCGCGATCCTCACTACCGGCAAACTGTTTAATACGTTGGGCCCACGCCCCTTGCTGGTTGCAGGCTGTCTGGCGCAGGGCGCAGGTATGCTGCTGCTGGCCCAGATCACCGGCACCGGGCAAGAGACGTGGCTGTTGGCCGCGTTTATGCTGATGGGACTTGGCGGCAGTTTGTGCAGCAGCACGGCCCAGAGCAGCGCCTTTCTGACCATACCTGACAGCCGGCTGGCGGCAGCCAGCGCACTCTGGAACATTAACCGCCAGCTCAGTTTCTGTCTGGGCGTCACGCTGGTCAGTATGCTGTTCGGTGTGTTGCAACAGCATATGGATCTCTTGCGCGCCAGCCACGGCTGTTTTTATCTGGTCGCGGCCAGCACGCTGTTACCGCTGGCGGGCGTATTACGTCTGGATAACCGCGGCATTGTGCGGCGGATTGCCTTGTCTAAGGAGAGCTAATGAACCCCTATTTTCAACACGTGATTGATCTGCACATCGCCATTGAGCAGTGGCTTGGCAAAGGGACGGGCGAACTGCCCGCGCTGCTGAGCTATTTTACGGACGATTTTTCGATGGTGACCCTGGGCGGCGGCACACTGGATAAACCGGCACTGGCCGCGTTTTTCACCGCCCACGGCAACGCGCGGCCGGGGCTGGCGATTGATATCGAAGAGATGGCGCTGATTGCGCAATGGCCGGAGGGTGCCGTGGTCAGTTATCAGGAGCGCCAGCGCCTGCCCGGCCAGCCTACGCATTTGCGCCGATCTACCGTGGTCTTCAGCCACACAGAGGCCGGGTTACAATGGCGGCATCTGCATGAAACGCCGGTCAGTGGGGCCTGACAGGCTGCGTTTCACCCACACTAAAATCACACCTATTTAGTACCAAAAAGGCACCTTGGCGGTGCCTTTTTAATTCCTCTTCAGTACCATATTAGTGTATAGGGCTGAACACAGCGAGCACCTGACAACGGCCATTTGGATCATTGAAATGGCTCTCTGAGCGCATTCTGCCAGGGATAGACAATGTATAAACAACAGGATATTATTTAACCATATCTACTGGGGAGGTAATGATGGGTACGGTCAGAAAATGGGGTAACAGCGATGGTGTCATACTTAACGCCTTCCTGATGCGCGAAGCCGGTATCAGCCGTGGTGATGTGGTTGAACAAAAAGCGGTTGAAGGCGGCATTATGATATTCAAAGCCGCAAAGAAAAAACTCACTCTGGAAGAACGGCTGGCAATGTGTGACCTGGAAGCCCCTGCATTTTCTGAAGAAGAAGCCTGGGGAACAACGCTTGAATTTGTAGGTAAGGAGAAGCTTTAATGGCAGCAGCCGGCAGGATCCCCGACCGCGGTGATATCTATTCTATTGATGTTTCACCAACACGGGGAAAAGAGTTACAGGGAGGCAGCAATGACCGGCGCTATGTCCTGGTACTTAGCCATCAGTCCGTGAATCAGTTGGGGACAACATTATGCGCGCTCATTACCCAGGGCAGTGTTCCCGCCCGTGAAAAAGGGTTTACTGTGACACTGATGGGAAGTGGTTCAGCGACACAGGGTGTCGTCACCCTTTGCCATGTCCACACGTTTGATTTTCAGGTACGGGGTGCCCGTTTTATTGAAGAAGTTGATGACGTGGTGGTTGAGGAATGTCTTGATGTATTGGACGTCATGACGCACTGACCAGTCCGCCCTTTCTCATTGCCCACACTAAAATCACACCTATTTAGTACCAAAAAGGCACCTTTACGGTGCCTTTTTTGCTCTAATTCAGCACCACATTAATGCGAAGTGGTGAACGAGGCGAGCACGAGACGGGTCGCGGTTGCCAGCACGTCGCGGCGGGCTTCGGCATCCGCTTTTGGCTGCGTAAAGTAGATGGCCAGCACCAGCGGTTTGCCGTGCGGCGGCCAGATAACCGCCAGATCGTTGGTGGTGCCGTAGTCGCCCGATCCGGTTTTATCCCCGACGTCCCAGCCTGCCGGCACCCCGGCGCGGATACTCTTCGCACCGGTCTGGCTGTTCTTCAGCCAGCCAATCAGTTGCTGTTGCTGGGCCTGGGGCAAGGCCTCGCCCAGTGCCAGGTGTTGCAGGTTACGCGCCATCGCCCGCGGTGTGGAGGTGTCGCGTTCATCACCGGGAATGGCGGTATTCAATTCCGGCTCCCAGCGGTCAAGGCGGGTTTTGTCATCCCCCAGGCTGCGCGCCAGTTTGGTAATGCTCTGCGGCCCGCCGATCTCGGTTAACAACAGGTTGGCGGCGGTGTTATCACTCCATTCAATCGCCGCTGCGCAGAGTTCTGCGACCGTCATCCCCTCTGCCAGATGTTTGCCGGTGACCGGCGCGTAACTCTGCAAGGCGGCGCGATCGTAACGGATGCGTTTTTCCAGCAACGCCGGTTGCGTGACGCTGCGTTGCAGTACCGCACCCGCCGCCAGCACTTTAAAGGTGCTCGCCATGGCGAAGCGCTCTTCACCGCGGTAGGTGATTTCCCGCTGGCTGCCGGTGTCGATCAGCGCGACCCCAAGCCGCCCATTGGCGTTGCGCTCCAGTTCCGCCAGTTGGGCCGTCAGCGTATCGGTGGCCGCAGCGGCCTGAAAAACAGCGCCGGAGAGCGCCAGCCCGGCAGCGAACAGAAGGGTACGGCGGCAACGTGACAACAGATTCATCTATTAAATTCCTTATTAATAAGTATAAAAACAGCATCAAAAAGGTGTTTTTTTGGTACCACTAAAGCACCTTTCCGATACCGTAACGCGCCTTTATACAGGTTATCTTTCTGGTGCGCCTCTCCCGTTTGGCATTTCAGGATTATCCTTATGAGAGGGTGGTATCACATCATCCCCCCGATTTTTTTTAACGAGTTATCGCTATGAGTAAGAAACCGTCCGATCAGATCCAACTGCTGACCTCACCCGGCGGCGCGCCGGTAAAAATGTGGACGCAGGGTGTGCCCGTCGAGCCGGAAGCCAGGGCGCAATTACAGAACACCGCCAAAATGCCGTTTATCTTTAAACACCTGGCCGTGATGCCGGATGTGCACCTGGGCAAAGGCTCCACCATCGGCAGCGTGATCCCCACCCGCGGGGCAATTATCCCGGCGGCGGTCGGTGTGGACATCGGCTGTGGGATGATTGCTGTGCGCACCTCGCTGACGGCAACGGATTTGCCGGACAACCTCGCCGGGCTGCGCAGCGCCATTGAGCAGGCGGTGCCGCACGGGCGCACCACGGCGCGTTCCAAACGCGATAAAGGCGCGTGGGATCGTACGCCGCAAGAGGTGGACAACCACTGGTCAACGCTCGCCCCGCGCTTTAAACGCCTGACCGACAAATACCCGCAGTTGCTGAAAACCAATAACCACCAGCACCTCGGCACGCTGGGCACCGGCAACCACTTTATTGAGATCTGCCTGGATGAGCAGCAACGGGTATGGGTGATGCTGCACAGCGGCTCGCGCGGGGTTGGGAATGCCATCGGCACGCTGTTTATTGCACTGGCGCAGAAAGATATGCAGCGCCATATCGCCAATTTGCCGGATCGCGATCTCGCCTATTTTGAAGAGGGCAGCCGCCATTTTGAGGACTATATGGCGGCGGTCGGCTGGGCGCAGGATTTCGCCCGCCACAACCGCGAGGTGATGATGTCGCGGGTGCTGGCGGCGCTCTCCCGGGTGGTGCCGAAACCCTTTATGACCCAGCAGGAGGCCGTGAACTGCCACCACAATTATGTGCAGCGGGAGAGACATTTTGGCGAAGAGGTGCTGGTCACGCGTAAGGGCGCGGTGTCAGCCCAGAAGGGCGAGATGGGCATTATTCCCGGTTCAATGGGGGCGAAAAGTTTTATCGTCCGGGGGCTGGGTAATGCAGAAAGTTTCTGTTCGTGCAGCCACGGTGCCGGGCGGACCATGAGCCGCACCGCCGCCAAAAAGCGTTTCAGCGTGGCTGACCAGATCCGTGCGACAGCCCATGTCGAATGCCGCAAAGACAGCGAAGTGATCGATGAAATCCCGATGGCGTATAAAGATATTGATGCGGTGATGGCGGCGCAATCCTCGCTGGTGGAGATTGTGCATACCCTCCGGCAGGTGGTGTGTGTGAAAGGATAAAAAACACCAAAAAGGCACCTTAAGAGTGCCTTTTTGGTACTAATGAGGCGCCTTTTTTACACCAAAAAAACAGCCAGCCTGCACAGGCACATTATAGTGGTGTGATTTCCCCGCTTTGCAGATTAACCCGGAAATTTCGGCTGGGTTGGCCGTGCAGGTACTTATCCAGCACCCGGAAAAGGGTGCCGAACCGCAGGCGAAACACCTCGTCGAATCGGCTTTTGTCGTTAATTTTTTGCGTGGCCGGCGGCAGGGTGGCGGCAAGGCTGCCGGTTAACAGGTGGTACTGCCTCAACCGCGCCGCAGAGATATCCCGTAGCGCCAGTTCATCCGCATTACGCAGGCGATAAAAATCCACGGCCAGGTCAAATCCGTTCCAGCGAGCAAAGTCCTCCAGCGTCAATCCCGCCTGCTGGGCCAGCGCCTGCGCTTTTTGCCGGGCGTTTTCCCAGGCCACCGGGTTTTCCTGTGAATAGCGCCGGGTGATCTCCCCCTTGCGCGGCGTGCTGCCGGATGCGCACTGCGCAGGCGCGACGCCCGGCGGCCCGCCCAGGATATCGCGGTAGGTTATCTGCCCCGCTGACTGGCTCAGGATAAGCATCTCTTTGCCGTTCAGGCTGAACAGCATTTGGCGGATGTCACACGGCCACTCTTCGGGCAGAAAACGCAGGCGTGTCAGCTCGGTGATATGCCAGTCAGTGAAGGCGTAATAGTCCGGCGCAGTGAGAATGGCTTTATTCCAGAGATGCGGCGAATGGCTGGCGTTCAGGTAATCCCACTCTTGTTGATAGTGTTCAAAAAGCTCGTTGAAACGCGGCACACTCCCGAGGATCACCGTCTGAACCTCCATCTCTGTGCGGTTTTTAATACTGAGGATCTTATAGGCCGGGACATAAGCCGCCAGCGACGGTGCCTGAATATTGACCAACACACTGCCGTCCGGGTAGCGACGGACGCCGGTATCATTGAAGTGCATATGCCCGCCGACATGGACGCCAATGCCGGTTTTCGCCAGCGCATAGCTGGTTTCCTGACGGGGCGCCCGCGTAAGTTGCAAGGTGCCTTCACCAAACAGCGCTTCCATATCCTGCATTGCGCCGTTATCAAACTCCACCATCGGGAAATGGCTGAACGTCACCAGCGTTTTATGTTCTGCTTTTGCGCGCTGCGCAACAGAGGCCATCCAGGCCACGGTCTGCTGTTTATGCGTCAGCATTTTGTTGTAGCCTGCCTCACCGGAGCCGGCAAAATTACCCGCCGCCCCAGGTTTTCCGGCATCCGCTTTTTCGTCCGGCACATACACATTCGCATCAACAGCCAGTAACCAGAGGCCGGGAACAGGCTCGACCAGATAGCTGCTGTCCGCCACCATAAAGCACGGGCCATAGCCCGGCTGCTTATAACGCCCACCGGTACCCTGGGTACAAATTTCATACTGCCGGCGACCAAAATCACTGGCCTGCAATGCAGCCTGATAACGGTAAGGTTGCTGGTGGTAATCAGAGTAGGGGGTTTCCCAGTAACGGTCGGCAGGCGAAGGGGTAAGGCCAAACGGCCCCATCGCCTTCATCACATACTCATACCCCCGGCTGGCCATTTCCTCGCTGCACAGGGTAGGTAACCCGGCCCCGGTGTTGATGAGGGCGGTACGGCCCGCATACCCGCTGCACTCTTTTGCGCCCCGGCTGAAAATACGTTGTGTTTGCCCGCCCTGGCCGAGGAAATCCTCTTCGCCGCCTGGGCTGTCAAACGGGCGGTTGGGATCATGGTTGCCCGGCGTGGCAAAGAAACGCATCCCATAACGTTGCCCATACTCCTGCAACAGCGAGACCAGCCCGCGAAGGTGCAGCGACTGCCCGTCATCGCTGAAATCCCCCGGCAGGGCGACCAGTTTAATGCCTTTACGGCCGGCGTCATCCAGGGCGGCCCGCAGCGCGAAGTAATTTTCATTAAACAAACGCGTGGAGGTCAACTGCGCATACATAGTCCGGATCACCGCCGGGCGGCCACTTTTGCTGTTTTTCAGGCCGGCAAAGGCCCCGTCGGCAAATTGCCCGTACACATCATGAAAGTGGATATCCGGCATAAAGGCGATGCGATAGGGAGAGGTGTCGGCGGCAGCCACACTGCCGGTCACGACAGCGAGCAGCGCCAGATAACGCTGAATGATTTTCTTCATTTTATGTTGCTCCATGCAACAACCTGTTCTGTTGCGAAGAGGGCATTTGCCCGGTCAATTACGCCTGCGCTGCCCCGTCCCCATAGCCCAACTCCGTTTCCAGAAAGGCCACCAGCGCCGCTGACGTGGGCACATTCATCAGTTGTTCACGAAAATCGCTGTGCATCAGCTTGCGTGCCAGCGTGGAAAAGATGCGCATATGCTCAGTCTGTGCCTGCGCCTTCAACGCCAGCATGATAACCAGCCGGACATCCACCCCGTCGCCCCAGGGCAGCGGGGTTTTCAGGCGCAACACCGCGAGCGTGTTATGGAGGATGGCGGGGGACTGGCAGTGCGGGATCGCCACGGAAAAGCCCAGCGCGGTGGAGAACACCGCCTCACGCTGCCAGATGGCGCGCTCCGCCTCCACGCCGGACGCGGCACGCTGGTCACTTTCCAGCCTGTCGGTCAGCTGCTTTATCACCTCATATTTATCGGGAAGGGTGTCATCAAGCTGTACCAGCGCAGGTGTGATCAGCGGCCGCGGCGCGGCCGTTTCCTCACGCCACTGAGGCCGCGGTTTATCACGCTCCAGCGTGAACCATCGCCCGGCCACTGCATCCGGGTCAGCAACCAGCACCCCATTGCGCGCGTCCAGCAGCACGCGGGTTGCCTGCTGCATCTGCGGGTGCGCCCCCGGCGGCACGCAAAGCAAAGGTATGGAAAACGCCCGCGCAAGAATGGCGGTATGGGAGGTTTCCGCGCCCGTTTCCATCACAATGCCGTGCAGGTGGGGGCCGCGCAGGGCCAGCAATTGCCCCGGCGTCATCCTGCCCCGGCAGAGCACAATCGCCGCCTGTGTCAGCGCCGGTACTGCCAGTTGCGGATCGCGCGAAAGGCACGCGGCCAACCGGTACCCCAAATCCTGCATATCCAGCTCGCGCTGGCGCAAATAGTCGCTGTCGCTCTGCCGGAACGGCAAACGCAGCGCATCGAGGGCGCAGGCGAGGGCGGCCAGCGCATTGGCCGCGCCCTGTTGGCTGAACAGCGCCTCTTCCACCGCCTCATCCCCCAGCAACTGGCTATGCGCGTCCAGGATCTGTGCGGCCTCGCCCTGGGCAGCGGCGGCGTCGCGTTCAAGTTGCGCACGGGCGCGGTGCCACGCCGCCAGCAGGTGCTGATGCTGCGTGGCGTGGTCGGTGGCAGGCTCACGTTGCGCCAGCCGGTGAAGATCGGCAGGTGTGAAACTCACCGGCACCCCCAGCGCTATCCCCGGGCTGACGCCGTTCCCGCGCAGCACCGGGGAGGCCGTGCGTGCGAGGAAAACCGGCAGTGCACAGTCTGTGCCCGGCGCGTGCGCGGCCGGTGGGGTATCGCACCCGGCCAGCTCATGCAGGATAAAATGGCTCAACGCCTGATGGGCCGCCTGCGCGTCCGGCCCGTCAATCTGTAACCGGCACGCATTTCCCAGGGCGACATCCGCCCCCACCAGCGCCAGCGCACTTTTGGCATTGGCCTGGCGCGCGTTATTGCCGTTCACCAGCGTCACAGACGAGGTAAACCGTGCGGCGCAGCGCGCCAGTGCACCGGCAGGGCGGGCATGGAGGCCATGCGGTAACGGGTAATGGAATGAAAGGGTCAGCATCATATTCTCCTCCTGTGGCATCAGTCGATTAACCAGGAAACCGGCGTACCGGCGGTCACCACGTCATCCGTTACCGCGCTGGGCGTCTCGGCCAGGGTGACCCGGCGGCATGCCCCCTCAGCCACCGGTTGCCCGCAGTGAAGCGGCGTGAGGCCGGGGTTCCAGCCACGCAGCAGCAGCGCATTGCTGTGCTGCGCTTTTTTGAGGGTGCTGAAATGCAGCGCGCAGTCCCATGACAGCAGGCTGTAACGCGCCGGAAAGTGCAGCCCATGTGGGTTGGTGCGAAAGCGTGACCAGCCGCTCTCAAGATAGCCGGCGGCCGGGGTACGCCACTGCTCAACCGCCCGCCAGAAGGCCGCATCTTGCCCCTGCGCCATCGGCAGTACCGCGAAATGGGCGCGATACAGGCCGGGAAGCTGCGAATCGGGCGTCGGCAGGGCCATGCCGGACGCACGGCCCGGCCGCCACAACAGGTCAGGTTTTCCCAGCCAGCCGACACTGCGGAACAGGGTGATCGCCAGCGTCTGTGGCTGTTGGGCCGGGATTTCATACTCCCGCAACCCCTCGGTAACGACGCACACACCGCGCGTCCCGTTATGCAGCATCACCAGGCTTTGCATCGGCCAGAGTGACGCCGGGGCCTCGGCCCAGTTTTCCGCCTGCCAGCGCTGCAACGCGGCAGGCTGGTTTTCCCGTTCAATCAGCCCAAACGGCTGATCGGCGAAGTGAACGGCCTGACTGACCCCGACCGGGATTTCCACCTGCAACCGGTGGTCGCGCAGCGTATTGTTGACCTCAATCTCCACATCCAGCCACGGCCGGTCATGCGGGAGCGACAGGACCAGGGTGACCTCCAGCGCGGCATTACACTGCCTGGCCTCGCGGGCGGCGGCGTCCAGCGGGGCAGGGATGCGCCAGGTGAGCGTCAGGGTATCGTTCAAAGGCCCGCGCACCCCGTGCAGGCCGGTCAGGCAGCCGTCGCTGCTGATTTTCCAGTCTTCCGGCGGGGGCGAATAGTTGTAGTTATCCCCGGCGTCGCCGCCGTCCACCAGCCGCAATACACCGGGATAGCGCTGCCCGCTGCGTTTATCCTCCAGCGTAAGCTGCCCGTGCTCGACCACCAGCCGTAACCAGCGGTTCTCCAGCCCCTCCACCGCGGCCGGGGTGGTGTCAAACCCGGCTGCCCGGCCCTCCTGCAACATCAGGGTCTGGTAACCGCAGGGCGGCAAGGCCTTCACCTCCAGCAGGATGTCGCATTTGCGATACCAGGTGGCCGTGGTGCTGTTTGACAGCTCCTGCACGATGAGCGACATATCCTGCGGGGCTTCATGCAGCAGTTGCCAGCGGCAGGGCGCCCCGGCCTGATCCACAATGCAGAAATCCTGTTCGGGCGTGTAGAGGGTCAGGCGGACATGCGCATCGCGTTCGTGGGGCAGCGGGTTGAACACGATGATTTTCTTGCCCTCGCCGTTCAGCGTGATGCCTGCCGCCAGCATGGCCATGTTCAGTTCATAAAGCTGCCGGGCGCTTTCCAGCCCATCGCACAGGCGCGCGTTGACCATGCTGTTTACGCGGTCGGCATTGCAACCGCCGATGCTGTCATGCGCCTGCGATTTCATCGCCCCACGCCAGATCTGTTCCAGCACCGGTTGCGGGTAGGGCAGCCCCAGCCGGGCATTCATCGCCAAAAGCGGCTCCAGCGTCTGGCTGACAAACTGCTCCAGCCGGGCGTTCCGCTGTTTTATGTCCATGCGGGTGGAATAAATCCCGCGATGGACACGCATATATTTTGCGCTGAGCAACTCGCCGCGCCATACCGGCAGCGCGCAGCCGGTGGCCTGCAACGCGCTGAAAAAGGCAGTAAAACTGCTGCGCTTAAAACGGTAAGCCTGCTGGCGCAGGTTCAGCGTATCCAGCATCGCAGGCACTGCATATTCGAAGGGGGACTGGTCGTTGCCGTTAGGCAGCAACAGGTGATCGGTCAGGGAAAAACGCGCCTGTTTGTCGAGGATGGCAGGCAGGCGTTGCGCCGCCTGCGTTGCCTCCCCCGGCAACCCTTTGGCACAGCCGTAGCCCCAGGGCAGCACCGCGGTGGTCACGCGGCTGCCGTTCTGGGCGCACCAGGTAAATTCGCTGGCAGGGACATCATGCTCGCACCAGCCGCGCCAGATCACCGCGCAGCCGATGCCGAACTCGCGCAGAAACAGCGGAAGCTGGGCGCTCTGCCCAAAAGAGTCCGGGACATAGCCGACCGGCATGTAACCGCCCCACGCCTCGCAGTCCGCTTTTCCCAACAGCAGGTTGCGGGTGATCGACTCCGCCCCCACCACCAAAAAATCGGTCTGGGTATACCAGGGGCCAATCAGGATCCGCCCCTGGCGGATCAGCGTTTGCAGGCGTTCACGGTGTTCCGGGGCGACCTGCACATCATCCTCCAGCATCACCGTTTGCCCATCCAGCACAAAAGGCCCGAGGCCAGGATCCTGTTCCAGGCGACAGAGCAGATCCTGCATAAAATAATAGAGCAGCGTTTTTGACTCATTCTCAGTGAAATACCACTCGCGATCCCAATGCGTATGCTGAATGACATGCACGGTTTTCATGATTATCCCTTTTCCTGTGTCAGGGGTTATTCAGGGCGGGCGGCATCCCAGAAAATGGGCTTTCTGCTGACGCCTCTCGTCTGAAATAAATAAACCGGGTCGTGATTACCGGCCCACTTTGAATTTCGGTGCCGCGGGCGCTTTTTTCGCCTCCTGCATGGCTTCTCCCCGGAAGATCAGCAAAGAGCCGGCGGTAATCATCGCCGCCCCCGTCGCAATGGCGAGGACATACACCAGCCAGTTTTCCACCGCCAGCCAGCCATAAAAGCCGGAAATCGGCGCACGGTTCACCGCACCCAGCCCTACCGCCATCGCGGCACCCACGGCGGAGCCGATGACGTTGATCACAATGATTTTGGGGTTGGCCAGCGCAAACGGGATCGCCCCTTCTGACACCCCGATAAGCCCCATCAGCGTGGCGGCTTTCCCCGCTTCCCGCAGGGAGGCCGGAAAACGGTTGGCCCACAGCAACGTCGCCAGGCCCAGCCCGATCGGCGGCACAATGATGGCGACCTGGGCCGCCGTATTCGGGGCATAAATCCCTGACGCCAACAGCGCCATCGCCGTGGTGACGGCCGCTTTGTTGACCGGGCCGCCCAGATCGAACCCGACCATGCCGCCGACCACCGCCGCCAGGATCACCGTGTTGGTGCCTGACATCGCCAGCAGCCACTGTTCCATGCCGTGGTTCAGCGCGGCCAGCGGCGTGCCGATGACAAACGCCATCACGCTGCAGGTCAGCAGCGTGCCGCCCACCGGCAGGATAAAAATAGGCCCGGCCGAGGCCAGTGCCTTCGGCAGCGTGACCATCGTCGCCAGTGCCCGCACGATATACCCGGCGACAAACCCCGCCGCCAGCGCGCCGAGAAAGCCGGTGCCCAGGCTGTTTGCCAACAGGCCGCCGACCATGCCCGGTGCCAGCCCAGGCTTGTTGGCCAGCGCAAAGCTGATATAACCGGCGACCACAGGCAACATCAGCGACAGCGCCATGCCCCCGAAGCCATCAAATTTATGCAGCAGCTGCACCACCAGGCTCGCGGCCTGTTCATGCCCGGCATCCCAGATGTTATCGATGCCGTACAGCGAGGCTCCAATGCGTGAAATGCCCATAATGACCGCCCCGGCAATCACAAAAGGCAGCATCCATGATACCCCGGTCATGATGGCGGTTTTGATCTCCTGGCCCGCCGCCGGTGCGGTGCTTCCCCCGTTTCCCTTAGCCATGCGTCACCTCCTGCTCCAGCGCCTCAAATATCGCATCGCCAAACTTAATCGGGTCGGCGACGCAGCACTCCAGTTTGATCAGGCCGTTAAACCGCTCTTTATTGAGGATGGCGACATCCGCCGCCAGGATAACGGCATCGGCGCGTGCCAGGTCGGCGTCCGTGATGGCGTTCTCCACCCCCATGCTGCCCTGGGTTTCGACTTTTATTTCATGGCCGCGCTGCTTGCCGGTTATTTCAAGGGCTTCCGCCGCCATATAGGTATGGGCCACCCCGGTCGGGCAGGCTGCAACACAAATAATGAACATAACAACTCCTTACAGGGGTCAGTTTCAGGCAATAAAAAAAGCACAATGGCGAAAGGCGCATTGTGCTTTGCAGGAAGAGAGCGAAGGGGAAGGCGGCATCGTCGGCCTCGCCACTGGCGTGGCGGCACAGGATTAACTGATGCAGAGAGCGGGTGCGGAACAGGAAAGCCAGCTCGTGGCGTTTATGGCTGCGCAGCCGGACGGGTGACGCGGCAGGACGCCGGTTTTTTGCAACGTGGGCCGCTACAGAGGCACCGGGGCGGCATAATTTCCCGGCGCTGCACCATAACTGTGCCCAGCCCGCGGCAATCTCTTCCCCAGCGTCCTGAGACACTGAAGGTTCTTCTTCTGCCAGGTCAGCGAGAGACGTAAAACAGCACATCG
Source organism: Nissabacter archeti (assembly GCF_018257325.1). Lineage (NCBI taxonomy): Bacteria > Pseudomonadati > Pseudomonadota > Gammaproteobacteria > Enterobacterales > Yersiniaceae > Nissabacter > Nissabacter archeti. The sequence continues at coordinate 244,705 of NZ_JAERKB010000007.1, read as the reverse complement.
CGTTCAGCCACGTCTTGCTCTTGCTGTCCACTGACAGCCACCATGCAGTGATGATGGAAAAAACCCGGATGAGATAAGCAGGCATGGTTTCCCCTCAAAAAACTCAGGCTGAGTATAGGACAGGGGTAAAATAACGAATGTGACTTTCCACACGTTTATTAACCGGAATCAACGTTCCATTTAGCGATGTAAAAAAGGCACCTTAACGGTGCCTTTTTGGTACTATTTATACACTCTTTTTACACCAGAAATAGGGATTACCCGTAAAACTTACCCGTTATCTGTCAGGCAGGCGGCATTGATGATGCAGTCCCGCCCGGCGCGTTTGGCGGCATAAAGCGCGGCATCGGCGGCCTGTTTCAGGGTGGTGGCGTCATCCCCGGCGGTGGATGTGCTGATCCCGGCGCTGAGCGTGATGATTTTATCCGGCAGCAGGGAGGTATGGTGCGGCAACGCTGCGTTGTGTATCGCATACCGGATGCGTTTTGCCACCTTTTCCGCCTCATTGGCCGGGGTGCCCGGCAGGATGACCGCAAACTCCTCCCCGCCGTAACGCGCCACCACATCGGTGCTGCGGCGCGGCAGGTATTTCAACACATCAGCCACCCGCCGCAGGCACTAATCCCCCGCGACGTGGCCGAAGGTGTCGTTGTAGCTTTTGAAAAAATCGATGTCGCACATAATCAGTGACACCGGTGCGCCGGTGAGGGACGCGCGCGCCAGGCACTGTTCCAGGTAAATATCAAACTGGCGGCGGTTGCCCAGCCCGGTCAGGCTGTCAATCAACGCCAGATCCTGAAGCGTCAGGTTGACGCGGGTCAGCTCATCCTGTGTCTGCATCAGCTCCCGCCGGTGCCTCACGGTTTTACGGAACTGTTTCAGCACCAGCATCCCGAACAGGGAAATGGTCATCAACAGCAGCACATTGAGGCAGATAATCGCCAGGTTGTTTTTAATCCACTGGGTTTTCAGCAGATCGCGGTCAATGCCGACCGCCACCACCAGCGGGTAGCTCTGAAGCTGGGCATAGCCGAAAATACGCGTGACGCCGTCAATCGGCGAGTGCCAGGTACCGGCGCCCTGGGGCGAGGCTTTCAGCAGGCTGCGGTAGAGCGGGGTGTCTGCCATGCTCTTGTTGATGATGCGGTCTGAAAACGGACGCACGTACATCACCGTGGCATCCAGATGGGTCAAACCGAGAATGTCTTTGGGCGACATCTCATAGTAGCCGTAAAACTGGCGGAAAAAATCGACCCGCACCGTGCCCAGCACCACCCCGCGGAACCGGCCCTGATCGTCATTCAGCCGCAAAGAGACCGGGATAATCAGGTCACCGGTCGAGCGGCTGTGGATCACATGGCCGACATGCACCCGCGCATCGTTATGCGTCCGGTGCCAGATAAAATATTCACGGTCGGCATTGTTGGCCTGCGGGTACATCCGGCGGCCGGAAGTCGCCAGCCAGTTCCCTTGCGCATCATAAACAAAAAGCCCATGCAGTTGCGGCAACCGGCTTTTTTGCACCCCCAACAACCCCTGCGGGCCGAGGTAGCTCGCCGGGTTCGCGAAGATATCATCACCGTGGCGGACAATGTCTTCCAGCGTGATCTGCACTTGCAGGAAGGTATCCTCGGCCTGGCGGGACAAGGAGATCGACTGGTTTCTGGCCTGCTTTTCGGTGTCCTGCAACGTGTGTTGCCAGGATTGCCACATTGACCAGCCCACCACGAAGATCACGGCAACCGCAATAATAAGCAGGAAAACCGCCATGACGCGATCAGGCGATTTAAAGCGGGATAAAGCCAAGCACTCCTCCGGTCAGGTTAACGGTGTTGCGGCATCAGTTTACGTGATTCCCCCCGGTGCAAAGGGCAGATAAACCGCCCTGCAGGGCGTTAATCTCCCGCGCCCCGGCGGGGGACACTTCAGGTTTACTGATGCATAAGATGATTTGCGTTTAATCACTTTATCAGAGATAGCACCGCAGACTGGTAGGTTGAGCAGAGCTTCTCCCGAAGTTATCCACCGTTTCTGTGGATAACCTTGAGTTTGCGCCCAGCCCATCAGCCAGGAAAAGGATAATTTCAGGGGGTTAAAACGGGATAAAAACGGCACCTTTGCAGCACAATAATAGTACCAAAAAGGTATTTTTTTAACACTATCCCGACACCTTTTTGACACGTCCTGTCGTCAGCCTGGCCGCAGCGCTTCGTTAAACGAACGAAAACTGTTTTTACCGCGGTGTTTTCGCTTCAGCCGGGGTAATGTGGGAAAGAGAGACCGCGTAAAAAAGAACAGAAAGGTGAGAGGGAAGAAACAGGCTGTTTGTACCGGCGGAATAAAAAGCAGCATGTCACATAACTTTTTTGCAGGCGCATTTATAGCGCTGCCAATCAATAAGGCACCTTAACGGTGCCTTTTTAGTACCATAAAGGTGTCAAAACAGGATCACTGTAATTCGTTCTGCCCATGTTCGGCATAAAAGGCCAGCGCATAGCGGATCATATTCAGTTTGGAGCGCTGTGTTTTTTCACATAACGCTTCAAGCTGCGCGAACTCATATTCATTGAACGGGACGCGGATAGCTTTGTAATCACGCTTGGCGTCTTTATCGTGCGTGGGTTCGGCTGCCACACTATGGTCAGCCTGGGCTGCAAAGGCTTCTATTTTTTTATCGACCGGGATAGCCGGCGCTTCTCGGCGTTTTACCATGAGATCAACTCCTGTACCAGACACTGAATTTCCGCTTTCGCTTTGCCGTTATCCATTTCCACCACGCCTTTACCCTCAGACATACAATCGCGGTAAATTTTGCGGTCACGGATCACGGTATTCAGCAGGTTAAGGATTGGGAAATCAGCCAGGTAGTCTTTGGCTTCCTGCGTTTCATTGATCACCGGATTGGTCGGGGCCATCGTCAATACGGCACAAGGGCGCAGCGCCTCGTTGATGTCCAGCGCCTGGGTGATGATGTCATTAAGCTTCGGCAGGGTGTCCAGATCCGGCTGTGACGGGCGGAACGGCACCAGCAGCACATTGGCGGCCGTCATGCCGGTACGCAACTCGCGGCTGTCACGCCCGGCGGAATCGACCACCACATACTCATAGCGCTTGGCCAGGTCGAGCAGCGTTTCGCGGATATTGTCAAATTTCTGGATGCTGTGAACCACCGGCAGATCCTCCTGCCCGTTCCGGTCTGTGACCCAATTTGACGCGGTACCCTGGCGGTCTGCATCCACCAGAATGACATCTTTGCCCTGACGCGCCAGCTCTGCACAGATATTGGCCGCCGTGGTTGACTTGCCGCATCCGCCTTTCTGGCTGCCGATGAGTATAATCATGATACCTTCCTGGAGTTAATTAAGTGCTGAATTGGTACCAATTGAATATCAAAACGGAACACAATTCAACCCTGTTTTCAGTGGGTAAGCAAAGCCGGCCATGCCCGCCCGCCGCCTCAGGGAGCCGGGTGATCCAGCGCCTGGCAGAACCAGCTCACCACCCGGTCAATTACCGCCGGCTGGAACCAGTGCAGGTCTGCATGTTCCGCGCCGTCAATGATCACATACTCAGCCTGATTGCCGCGCGCTTTCAGCGCCTCGTACAGCTGTTGGCTTTGCACCGGCGAAACCAGCGTGTCTGCGCTGCCGTGCATAATAAGGAAAGGTGGCTTTGGCCCCTCAAGGTGACCCATCGGGCTGGCCGCCAGCGCCCTGGCCGGATCAGCCGTGATTGGCGCGCCCCCATGTTCTTTGAATGCCACGCCGTTGATTAACAGTGCCTGGGTGATGGCCGGCGAACGCTGGATGGCCTGCGCTTCGGGAGAAAACCCTTCAGTAATATTAAGCAGGTTGGAAATGCCGTACAGCGTGGCGGCGGCCTGGACATCTGACGCGTGCTGTAAGTAACGTCCTTTATCAAAGGTGCGCTGCCCGTTGGTCATGGCCATCATTTGTGCCATATAGCCCCCGGCGGAATCTCCCACCACGCCGATGCGGGCGCTATCAATGCCGTACTCTTCAGCATGTTCCCGCAGAAACCGCACGGCTGCTTTGCCGTCTTCTATTAAGGAAGGGTAGGGGTTCGGTATCACCCGGTATTCCACGGCCGCCACCACAAACCCGGCTTTCGCCAGTGCATACCGCATACCGATATATTTTTCATGGTGGGCGGACATAAAGCCCCCACCCGGAAAATAGAGGATGGCCGGTTTTTTCTGCTCACTGCGCGGGATAAGCAGTGACATTCTCAGCTGCCGGATTTCTGCCACGCTTTTGACCTGTGAGTAGATAACATGGCTGATGGCATCAATCTGTGTTTCCCGGCTCTCAACCCGGATCACCTCTGCGCCGTCTGTATAGCCGGGCAGTTCGTTGAATGCGGACATGATTCTTGCTTTCCTTCTTTTATATGTCGTGAAGATAGGTATAGCGAAGATTTCCCGGTCGCAGCGCAGAATCAGAACGTCATCCAGGGAAACGTGATAAAAATTGCGGTGCTTTTTTGGTACTAAAAGGGAATGTTTTAAGTGTATTAAACACACTGTTTAGGCATCAAAACAGCACCAGAATTACGGCGTTGAGGCGGTATAAACGTGATAAGATTTGCGGTGCGGAACGTGTGTCTTAACAGGTTGAGAATCCGGCATTTTATAAAATGCTGGGGAGATGAGGCAGATCAAGGAAGCGTGATATTGAGTGGGCTGCACTTGAAAATTGCCATAGAGATAAAGTGCAGGAATGGGTGGCGTTCCGGTGCTGCCAGACCGGCCGTAATTCCGGCAAACCGCACTTTTTTCTGCCCTTGTGGCGATGTTTCCTTACCCCTTTTCATCCGGCCCGGCATCGTGTTGTCGCCGTTTTTCTCAGTCAGTATCAAAAAGGCATCAAAATCACGCCTTTTGCGGGTGTTTTTAGTACTAAAAGAGTATCCATTTGGCACTGCTTTTTATCTTAAGGTGATAAGATTTGCGGTGGGATTTCTCACTCATTTCACGCCAGACTGCGATCGGGCTTCCAAACGTGATATGTTTTCGGGAGCGTTTACCTTTTGAGTTAAAATACTTAATTATCAGTATCTTATCTTAATACCCCAGCCAGGTGAAACGTGATAACTTTTGCGGTTCATCAGGGCGCTTTCAGGCAAAGGAAAATCCATACGTGATACGTTTTGCGGTTCATGAGAAAGGGAAACCTATTTCGCTGGGTGATGAGTCGCGATCCTGCAACGGCGATCCGGTTGTGCAGGAGGATCCCGTGGGCTGATCGCCAAACGTGATAAGATTTGCGGTCTTAGTTTCCATATTATTTATTACAAAACAATAAAATAGCGTATTACTTCTTGTTGAATAGCCCTGTTTTGCAATTATGCTGAAGTTGATTGATTTCACATTATTCAGATCTTAAAAAACAAAGCGAAGCTGCGTTAGTTTGTTTTTTTCTTTGTTTCTATGTTTCTATGTTTCTTGTTTCTAGGGGTGTTTTTCTCTATCTTCTTCAACGGGTTACAAAGTCATACGTGATAAGATTTGCGGCTTAACGTGATAGGATTTGCGGTCTGACGTGATAAGATTTGCGGTCTGACGTGATAAGATTTGCGGCTAAACGTGATCTCAGGATCTGTTGATAACTCGGTTTTTAAGGTGATATATTTTGCTAAAATATCACCTGTCGGAAAGCACATGGCTAAGCTGGACGTTAAAAAACTGTATGTTACGCAGGATAACAAGTTACTTGAAGGTGCCTACAGCGCCACGCTCGATGAGATGCGTCTGCTCTACTTAGCCCTGGTCCAGATTGACAGCAAAAAAGTACAGCCGGATGGTCTCTACACTCTCTATCCTGCTGATTTTGAAAAGATGTTTGGTGTCCACCCTTCGCATACGCATCAGCAGCTCAAGAAGGCGGCTGATTCACTGGGCAGCAAACCGATCATCACCTACGAGTGGGATGAGAAGAAAAAGCGCCTGGACAAGGTCAAACGCTTTTGGTTTTCTTCGATTCGTTACGATGCCTCAGACAATACCGCGGACGTCACCATCCGTTTCTCCCCGGACGTTGTTCCCTATCTTTATGATCTGAAAAAAGAATTTACTCAGGTCGATTTTGAGCATGTGTCCCGCCTGGATACGCCTTTCGCTTTCCGGCTCTACAGCTGGCTGGTGAAGTTCCGCAACCTGGCGCGCAATTCCCGGCAGAATGGGATCATCGAAACCGATCCTTTCGAGATCGACTGGATGAAAGAGCGCACAGGGCTGGTGGGTAAGTACGAGGAATACCGCTTCTTCAAGCGTGACGTGCTGGTTCCCGCCATCGAACGGATCAATGCCAATACCGATATTTCCGTGAGCTGGCAGCCGGTCAAAGTGGGACGATCCGTCACTGCGATCAAATTTTTCTACGTGATCGAATCAGGCCAGCGCGCGGCAAAACCTCTGCGTCCGCGTTTGCCCCGCCGGCCCCACGCGGTGGCCGGATCGGATCTGGAAGGAAAATGGGCACGCCGGTGCATCAGCCTGATGAAAGAGTACCGCCAGAAACTGGAAGCGTTTGATGCTTCTGAGAAAATTACCCTGGCTGACCTGCGGAAATGGCTGGACTGGTACACGATCATCGGTGATGCGGCCAACATCAAATTGTTACAGGCAGAGATTAAAAAGCGCAGTACCCGCAAAAAAGCCGCCTAAAACGCGCTGGAACGCACGCAGAGCGGCGAGACGATCCTTTTCGATCCATCCTTGGATCGTCTCACAGAACGCCGTAAAACACGTTCTGCGGCGTTTTAGCCACTAATAACATGCTGATAACATCCGGCTTTCCCCGATCTGTTTTCCATGCTGGATCCTGCTGATAAGCCAGACAGGATCGCACCAGAGGATCTTCCGGGCTTGTTTTTGCAGGCTGCTAGAAACCGGATCGCTGATGAATACCGGGAAACCGTTGGGCAGATGGCGTTCTGCACGGGCAATCACCGCATCGGTTTGCGCGGCCAGCTTTATCCGCCAGAGAGGATAAAACAACACTTATCCCCTAAAGGGGATAATTAGGGTTTTTAGGTGAAATTAACGCAATCATGTTGATAACTGTTTGAAATAAACAGTATCTTTTCAGGTGTCAGGGCTGACGTTAACCGGCCGTCAACCGGCGTAATAATCCGGCCACCAGCGGCAATTCACTAAAGCCGTCCCGGTCAAGAAAATGCCCGCTTTCCGGTAAGCCATAGAACGGGGCATTGAGCTGCTGGCTGAGGCGCAACGTCAGCGCCGGCGGCACAATCTCATCGTTCAATGAGGCCACCACTATCCGCTGGGGAATATGCCGGATGAGCTGTGCGGCGTCGAGAGGCGCGCGGGTAAACGCCTCCAGTTCCGGCAGGGCAGGCACCGCGTCACTGAACCCAGACACCATAATCACACCCCCGGCAGGGCGTCCGGGCGGTTGTTGGTCCAGGTAGCGCAGGATGGTGATGCAACCGAGGCTGTGCCCCACGAACCAGGTGTCGCCATCCGGCTCCCCCACTGCGGCCTGCAAGGCAGAAAGCCATGCGGTTTCATCCGGTGCCATCGGGTCAGGCATCGCCGGGATGTGAGCCGTCATCCCCAGTAATTCAGCCTCTTTTTTGAGCCAGCCAAACCAGTGATGATCGGGGCCTGCCATAAAACCGTGCACAATAAACAGCCGTTTTGACGCCATGCTTTCCGCTCCTTGTGAAATATTCTCCCTGAAACGTAATGTAATTCGCAGGCCGTTTCATCTGAATACTGAGCATCAGCACCAGGCCCGAAGCGCTTTTAAAAGCGGTCAAACCGGTACAGCGACGGATCGATAAGTGGCGGATGGCCGGACACCAAATCCGCCGCCAGTTGCCCGGCAGCAGGGGATGTGCCGAAGCCGTGCCCCGAGAAGCCGGTCGCGAGCGTCAGGCCGGGCAGGGCGGCCACCGGCCCGATCACCGGGTTCGAATCCGGTGTGACATCGATTACCCCGGCCCAGGTTTCTTCAATTTTCGCCTGCTCAAATGCCGGCCAGGCCGCCCGGAGGTTGGTCATCGCTTCCGTGTTCAATACCGGGTTGGCCTGCGGATCCAGGGTACGGACACGTTCAAACGGTGAGGTTTTTTTCGTGCCCCAACGGCGCGGCAGGGCCAGATCTTTCAGGAACGCTTTCCCCAGTGAGATACGCAGAAAATCCCGCTGGGTACGGAGCTGCGGCAGGTAACGCGGCCCCAGCAGCAGATGATCCAGCGTCAGGGAGGCATCAAGCGCGCCCCGCTGGGTAATGATAAAGCCGCCATCTTTGTGTTTGCGGAACGAAAAATCCGGCGCACCCACGGCAATCTCAGTCGGCCCCGTCATGGGCGCGGTACGCAGCACGGAGCAGATCAACGGCAGCGTCGGCAGGGAAATGCCGAGGTTGCCGAGAAAACGCCGCGACCACAGCCCGCCCGCCAGCAACACCTGCTCACAGCGGAGCTCCCCCTGTTCCGTGACCACGCCGCTGACTTTCCCGCCTGAGGTGACGAGGCTGCGTACAGCGCAGTTCTCCACAATCACCGCCCCTTTGGCGATGGCCGCCGCCGCAATCGCGCTGGCCGCCAGCGACGGCTCCGCGCGCCCGTCACTGGCGGTGTAGATCCCACCGGCCCATTGCCCGCGCCCACCAGGCACATGGGCGGCGATCTCCGCCCGGCTCAGCAGGCGTGAGTCGAGCGAAAGAGGGCTGACCGATTCCAGCCAGTGCTCATGCATCGCCATCTGCGCCCCGGTGCGGGCCACAAACATGATCCCGGCCTGCCGGTAACCCACATCGCGGCCCACGCGTGCCGGCAGGGCGGCCCAGAGCCGGTCAGCGGCCAACGCCAGGGGAATGTCCCCGGCGTGGCGGCTGGTTTTACGCACCCAGCCAAGGTTGCGTGATGACTGCTCCCCCGCCAGGCGGCCTTTTTCCAGCACCACCACCGGAATGTTGCGTTCAGCCAGCGTCAGCGCGGCGGTCAGGCCCACGATGCCGCCGCCAATCACGACAACATGGGTGGCAGAGGGAAAGCCGGTGGCGGTGCGAACCGGCGTGATTGCGGGTGCCATAACATACCTCACTCAGGAACGGGTTAAGGGCTACAGGGTGACGGTGACCGCCTCGACGGCGGCGCGTGAGGCACCGCGGTAAGCCGTGACTTCAATCTCCACTTTGTAGACCGTTGACCCCAGCGGCGGGCAGGTCACGGTGGAGGCAGGGTTAATGCCGTGGAACTTGTCGCCGATGATCGCCATCACCACCGGGACGTCGGCCGGGTCCTGGATAAAGACCCGCGAAGCGATGACATCGGCCAGCGTGGCATCCACCGCCGCCAGTGCTGCCTCGATATTGGCAAACACCTGGTGGGTCTGGTCGGTAACGGCCTCCGGAATAATCTGGGTGAGGGGGTTGCGCCCGGCGGTGTTGGAAACATAAATCCAGTTATCGACGGCCACCAGGCGTGAATAGCTGGCCTTTTGCTCGAAAACAGAGCCGGTCGTGACTTTAACAATCTTGGTCATGGTGTTTTCCATCAGGTAAAAAGGGCAGCGCCGCGCACTGCCGGAGGTGATATCAGCAGGGTTGCCCTTTCAGCTCAGCGCCGGGGATTCCCACAAATTAAGGGTGACGCCGATGCCCTGTTTCCGGGCGTTGCGGTAGACCACCGTGCCCCAGGCCACATCCTCCACCGGCATACCGCCCACCGACATCAGGATGATTTCGTCATCGTTCAGGCGGCCCGGCGCATCACCGGCGACGATTTTGCCGATATCCTCCAGCTGGTCGCGGGTGATTTTCCCTTCGGCCAGCATGTCCATAAACCGCACGCCGATGACCGGAATGGTGTGGTGTGCCGGCTTCGGCACTTCGTCATACCAGGCCTGGTACAAGCCGGTGTTGTCCAGCACCTTGCGTACGTCGGGCTGCTCCATGCCTTCATCGATGTTGCACAGGGCCGGCATGGCAAGAAAGGCACCCGGTTTCACCCACTCGCGTTTTACCAGCGGGTAGGTGGCCGGATCACCGACTTCACCTGAGCTGCAATAGGTGACGATGTCCGCCCCGCGCACCACCTCTTCCAGCGTATCCACCACCCGTACCTGGGTGATCTGCGGGTAGGTCTGGCTGACCCAGGAGAGGAAATCATCCAGGCTTTTGCGGCTGCGCCCTTTCACCTGGAGGGTATGGATCTGCGGGCAGACCGCCATAAACGCCGCGACGGCGGTTTTCCCCATCACACCCGGCCCCAGCAGGCCGATGACGCCGGCATCGCGGCGCGCCAGGTGGCGTGCGCCCACCCCCGGCACCGCGCCGGTGCGGTAGGCGGAAAGCAGGTTGGCGGACATAAACGCCAGCGGTGCGCCGGTGTCAGCGTCACTGAGGGTGAACATCAGGATGGAGCGCGGCAGCCCTTTCTGCCGGTTCGCAATATTCGAGCCGTACCATTTCACCCCGGCAGTACAGAAATTGCCGCCGAGGTAGGCGGGCATCGCCATCAGCCGGCGGTCGGCAGTGGGTTTCGGCATGGCGGGAAACGGCGAGTGCTCAGGAAACGTCACCATTGCCCCGTGTGAGTCGTTATTCGGCCCGGCCATGCGGTAATCCCCGTGGTAGAGCAGGCCGAACATCTCTTCCATGGTATCCACGCAGGCTGCCATATCCGTGACCCCGGCGCGGATCATGTCCGGTTCAGAAAGGTAGATAAAATCAATGTGCGTCGAATCTGTCATCCCGTTACCCCTGTTTCAGTGGAATGCGCCCGGTCAGCGCGGTGAACGGGGTTATGAATAACGCGGGCGGCGGGCGGCTGTATTGAAGATTTGCGACAACGCAGGGCGCGGCGGCTGGCATCCGGCTTGCATGGCATATGGCTATCTTCCCGCTACCCGAGAACCAGACGATGCCAGATGCCCTGCCACTCCGCCGCGATACCGCTATCCACCCTGAGCAGCCCTGGTTTGTGCTCAGTGCTGCCGGACACTATGCCGTCATGGGGTCTGAGAACCCGGCGATCTCCCATTTCTACCGGTTTGACCGGGCCTCAGCGGCCGGCATGACGCTGGCTGTCCCGGACGGCTGTGTGGACATCCTGTTTGACTGTGACGACACCCGGCCGATGGCCAGGGTGTGCGGCACCACGCTTGAGGCGCGCAGCGCCGAGCTGAAAGCGGGGCATCACTATTTTGGCGTGCGCTTTGCGCCCGGCGTGATGCCCGATTTCCTGGACATGATGGCGGAAGAGCTGACCGACCGGGAATTTGGCTTCCTGGAGGTGACCCCCGGCGCGCGCCCGGCTTTTGAACGCATTGTGGAAAACCCGCTGTTTTCACAGCAGGTTGCGCTGTTTAACCACTATTTCACCCGGCGGCTGACCCGCCGCGCCTCCGCCGTGACCTCGCAGAGCCTGCGCGCCATCCGCGGGCAGCGGGGTAACATCCGGGTTGAGCAACTGGCGGCGCTGACCGGGTACACCTGCCGTACCCTCCAGCGCCAGTTCCGGCAGGACACCGGCCTGTCACCCAAAGCGTTCAGCCGCATTATCCGCTGCCAGTCCGCGCTGAGTTGCCTCCACCAGCCGGCGGCACCGGCCTGCTCCGATCTGGCGCTGGATCTGGGCTTCAGTGACCAGTCGCACTTCCTGCGGGAGTTCAAAAAGCTCGTCAGCACCACGCCGCTGGACTACCAGCGCCGCATCCTGCTTGAGGCATACCGGGAGCGCCTCTGCTACCACTGATGCCCTGAAAGGGTGCGGCGGCTGCACCCCGGCGCTGTCCGATTTTTTCTATCCCGGCCGTCAACGCTGATGAATGATTCCGGTGAGTCACCTGCCTCAGGAACCCAATGCCTGAGTAACTTCTCACTGACAGGAAAGGCACCGGCGATGAGCAATTCACTTGATGTAGCGAAAACAGCGGAGCCGGGCATCACCGGCGACGCGCAGGCCAGCGGCGGTTTACGCAAAAACACGCTCGGCCTCTTCTCTCTGGTCTTCTTTGTGGTGGCCGCAGCCTCGCCCCTGACCGGGGTGGTCGGCGGCCTGCCGGTGGCAATATTTACCGGCAACGGCGCGGGCATCCCGGTGGTGTATATCGCGGCCTGCCTGATCCTGATGCTGTTCTCGGTGGGCTACATCGCCATGAGCCGCCATGTAAAAAGCGCCGGGGCGTTTTACACCTATATCGCCACCGGCCTGGGCGAGCACTGGGGCGGCCCGGCATCGGTGCTGGCGCTGCTGGCATACTGCGCCATCCAGACGGCGGTGGTGGCGATGCTGGGCTTCTTCAGCGCGCTGTTTCTGGCCGAACACCTGGGCGTGCAGGTGCCCTGGTGGGCGCTGAGTATGCTGTGTGTGGTGATCGCCTGGGTGCTGGGGATCAAGCGCGTGGAGGTCGGCGGGAAGCTGTTGGGCGTGCTGATGCTGGCGGAAGTGGCGATTGTGCTGCTGACTGACGTCATGCTGCTGGTCAACAAGAGCGGGCCGCTGACGTTCGCCTCCTTTGAGCCGTCGGTGTTCCTGCAGGGCAATATCGGGATCGCCTTTATCTTTGCCATTGCCGCCTTTATCGGGTTTGAGTCCACGGCGATCTATGCCGAAGAGTGCCGCGAACCGCAGAAAACGGTGCCGCGCGCCACGGTCTGTGCGCTGTTACTGATCACGGCGTTTTTCTGCTTTACCAGTTGGGCACTGGTGCAGGCGTACGGTTTTGACGAACTGGTGGCGATCGCCCGCCGCGACCCCGGCAATTTAGTGTTCGACATTACCCGCCGGTATGTCGGCCAGTGGGCGGTGGACACCATGTCGGTGCTGCTGATCACCAGCCTGTTCGCTGCGGCGCTGGCTTTCCATAACAATATTTCCCGCTATATCTTCAGCATCAGCCGCGACGGCCTGATCTGGAAAGAGCTGTGCCGCACCCACCCGGCCAACGGCACACCGCATAACGCCAGTCACCTGCACAGCGTGCTGCTGCTGTTGCTGCTGGCAGGCATGGGCAGCGCCAATCTGGACCCGATGGTGCACATTTTCGCCTTTGGCTCGGCGATCGCCACCTTGTGCATCATGGTGCTTCAGGTCGGCGTCTCGGCTGCGGTGATGGTGTTCTTCCGGCGTACCCACGCGCCGGGCGGCGGTGCATGGCGCACCTTCTGGGCGCCGCTGCTCGCGCTGCTCGGGATGTCCGCCACCCTCATTATGATGGTCATTAACCTGCCACTGCTCAGCGGCAGTGACGCCCCGCAAATAGAGCTGATCCCCTGGGGAATTGCCGCCTGCGCCGTCGCCGGGTATGTGCTCTCCCGCCGCCGCCGGGTCAGTGCCCGGCCCTGATTTTCTCCCTCCTGTCTACCGGGCGCTGCCTCTGCATGGGGCACGCCCGGTGCATGTTGATAAATCAAAGATTTGCGAAAAAGAGTCTGGTATTCTCCCTAAGATTATTCCTAATATGCCGCGCCTGCGGCCGCTGTCATCTTCCTTAGCCTGGAGCTGTACCCATGTCCTCTGTGCCCGAGTCCGCTGTCCCTAACCTGCTGAACCCGCAGGATATCCGCATCCAACGCCTGTTCGTGACGCCGCTGGCGCTGGTCGAGCACCCGGCGGCGGAGGCGCTTAATGAGGCACTGAAAGCGGAGATTGCCCAGCGGCAGGCTGAGGACAACCTTGGCGTGCGGCACAGCAATGTCGGGGGCTGGCAATCGGCTGCTGATTTCACCGAGTGGCCGGGCATGGGCGCCAGGGCGTTGACGGCGTTTGCCCGCGCGCTGGCGTATGAGCTGACGGCAGTGCAGCACCCGGAACAGGGGCTGGTGCTGCCGGAGTTTGACTGGAAGATCAACGCCTGGGCCAACGTAAACCGGGCCGGTAACGCCAATGCGCTGCACGCCCATCCCGGCGCGTTCTGGTCTGGCGTTTACTGGGTGGATGACGGCCACAGCGGAGAGGAAGAGACAGCGACCGGCGGCGAACTGGAGTTCCACGACCCGCGCGGCGTGCTGCCCTCCATGTATAACCCGGAGCTGCGGATGCGCATCGCCGATTGCCTGAGTGCCGGGTTAACCACCGCCATCACCCCCAAAAGCGGCACGCTGGTGATGTTCCCCTCCTGGCTGCAACATGCCGTGACGCGGGTGACCGCTACCCGCCCGCGCATCTCCATCGCGTTTAATTTCAGTGTGTAGAGGGGCGCAGGCCGGGCTTTTTACCCGGTATTGCGTTGACGGATTGCCGCCCGGCATTAACACTCCCTGCAACCGCCTCGTTGACGTGGCGTGAAAATCGGTTTCGCCTGAAAGGGGCTGAACAACAGGGAGAAAAGAGTGCTGATGGACATCAATTTACCGGGCTTTATCCCCGCTCTCCTGCCGGTGGTGCTCTCACCGGGCGCCAGTTTCACCCTCGCCATGAACAGCGCGCTCTCCGGCGGCCGCCGGGGGCTGGCCTCTACCCTGACCGGCACGGCGCTCGGGATCTACACCCATGCGCTGCTTATCGGGCTGGGCATTACCTCGCTGCTGGTCGCCTCGCCCTGGTTGTTTGGCCTTCTGAAAGTCGCCGGCACGCTCTACCTGCTCTGGCTGGGCGGGCAACTGATCTGGAGCGGTATTAACGCGGAAACGCTCACCTTTGGGCGCAGCGGCCCGGTGGTCTCGGTGAAAGCGGCTTATCTGGCCAATGTGCTGAACTCCAAAGCCATCCTGTTCTACCTGACGGTGGTGTCGCAGTTCGCCGGGAAACAGGGCGAGTTCAGCCACTACCTGATCCTCGCGTCCGTGCATATCGTGATCATGGTGCTCTGGCTGACGCTGGCCAGCCGGGTACTGCTGCGCTCTGCCGTAAACAGGGACACCCGCCTCCTGAAAAAAATCATTGATGTCGGCGGTGGGCTGGCATTGGTACTGTTTGCGCTGTTCAGCGCCTTTTCCTGACGCGGCGCTAAAGTTTCCCTAATACGCGGAACCAGGCGTAATCCAGCGGCAGCAACACCAGAAAAGTGACCACCGCCAGCGCGAGGCACAGCAGCATACCGGCGCGCACCGGCACCTTGCCCAGCGCCATCGCCACCACGATCGGCGAGGCCTGATAGGGCAGCAGCGGCGTGGAGTAGCCCAATACCTGGATCATGATCACCGACAGCAGCGGGAAGCCGGTGGCATCCGCGAACTGTTGCGCCAGTGTGGTGTAAAGCGCCGGCACGCCGTTGGCGGTCATGATGAAGTTCAGGGCAGAGGTGATGCCGGTCAGCGCCACAAAACTGGTGAACGGGCGCGCCGGGTCCAGCGGCAGGGCGTGCAGCAGCGCCTGCCCGACGGCAGTGCCGATGCCGGTATGTGTCACGGTAACCGCCAGCCCCAGAATGCCCGCCACATAAATGCAGGTTCGCAGGTTCACGCCGGAGGCGAACTCCTCGCCGGTTATAAACCCCACCCGCGGCAGCAGCGTCACACAGGCGGCGGCCAGTCCCGTCCAGGCCGGGCCGATGCCGTGCCAGCCCTCGGTGACCCACATCCCCAGCACCGCCGCCAGCAGCCAGGCCAGCCGCTTCTCTGCCCCACTCATCGGCGCAGGCGCGGCGGTATGGCGCGGGGGATGCGGCTGCCCCGGAAAGAGGCGGTGAATAAGCAGGATCAGCACCAGCCCTTTCAGGATGCCGAGCACCGGCGTGTGCAGCAGCAGGTAAGAGAGGTAACCAAAATGCAGGCCGAATGCCCCCTCTGCCGCGCCGCTCATCACCAGATTAGGGACGTTGGCGGGCAGAATGGTGGCGGAAAGCTGGAAGGTGCCGAACCCCACCGCCAGCGCCAGCCCATACCAGGCGCGGGTGCCCTCCTGAATACCGGCGCGTGCACCCATCGCGGCCACCACCGGCATCAGCAGCGCGATGCGCCCCATATTGGACGGCATCACAAAGGCCAGCGCATAGCTCAGCAACACCACCGTCGCCACCATCCGCAGCCAGGAACCCGTCAGCCCCGCTGACAGTGCGCCCGCCACCCGGTCGGCCAGCCCGGTTTTACGGATCGCCACGCCCAGCACAAAGCCGCTGAACACCAGCCAGAACGCCGAGGAGGCGAAGCCACCGAAAATGACCTCCGGCGGCGCGATGTGTGCCGCCATCGCCACGGTGAAAAACAGCAGCGCGGTGAGGAATTCCGGCAGCAGCGAGGTCGCCCACAGCAGCAGGGTGACGCCCACCACCGCCGAGGGGAGAAACAGAGGGTGTGATAACCAGAGTGACATTTCCGTCCCTTGTCTTTTTTCCGTGGGGTAAGCGGGGGTCAGCAGCCGAAACAGTGTTGCAGGGCCAGGTGGGGGCTGGTCAGGGGGCGGCGCGGCGGCGGGAAATTGCGCACTGCCGGGGTCATTGACACCTGCGCCAGCGCCACATGCTCCGCGCCTTGCCGGTAAGCCTGTTGCGCCGCCTCCGCAATCTGGGACAGATAACGCGCGTGGTGGCCCGCTTTGAACGCTTCCCAGGCACCGGCGATCAAGTGCACCTCCGGCTGCTGTTCCGGCGCGAGGCCGGGCGGGCAGAACAGGGCGGTGGTGGACGCCAGCGTTGAAGGGGCGGCGCACAGCACCACGGATTTTCCCGGCAGGGCGTGCAGGGTATCTGCCAGCAGTTTATCGGTTCTGAGCACCGGGCAGGGGCCGGCGGGGATATCCTCCACCACCGGCCCCAGGGTGGAGCAGGTTATCAGGATGGCATCGAAAAAGGGTGTCAGGTTTTGCAGGAAGCCGGCCAGCCTGGCCCGTTGTTCTGCCGTCAGGCCGCCGCTTTTTTCCGCCTCCTCCAGCCAGTGCGGCACCACAATATGGCTGAGGCGGGTAGCGGGAATGGCAAGCGAATTCGCCGCCTCATCAAACACAGCGATATTGCCGGCAGCGGTATGTAAACAGGCGACGGTCATGGGCTCTCCCTAAAATACGGCATGTTTTATCGGTTAACGACACTATCTATTAGCAGAAAACATCACCGCCCGCCGGTTTGTTTTACCGTTATGTCCGGCAGGTCTCTTTGGCGATCCACTTGCCGCGCAGGGCGTCCCACACCCAGTTCCACGCCAGGGTATAGGGCAGGAAGAACAGGAAAAAGGCGACTTCAATCAGGAAAGCCTGCCATAACGAAATCGACAGCATATACGCCGCAATCGGCAGGCCGATCAGGATAAACCCGCCCTCGAACCCCATCGCGTGGCAGGCGCGCAGCAGCAACCGGCGTTTGTTGGCCGGTGGGAAGAAACGGTCAAACAGCGTGTTGTAAACCATATTCCACAGCATCGCGACCGTGGAGAGCGCCACCGCCAGCGCCCCCATATCAAACAGGGGTTTATCCATCACCCAGGCGGCCAGCGGCGACACCGTAAGAATCGCCGTCACCTCAAATCCCACCGCGTGTAAAATCCGCTCTTTCAGTGAACGTGACTGCATAGCCTCTCCTTACACTCATCAGGGGGGCTATATTCATCGTTTTTTATGCAAGAATAAAATGAGTTCCCATCGAAAAAAGCGATAGATGATATGCGGTATTCACCGGAAGCGTTAAGCGCATTTGTACAAGCTGCTGAAAGCGGCTCATTTTCCGCAGCGGCGCGGGCGTTGGGGAAAAGCCAGTCCACCATCAGCACCGCGATTGCCAATCTGGAGATCGATCTTGGCGTGCTGCTGTTTGACCGCTCAGGCCGGAAACCGCAGCTCACCGAGTCGGGGCAGCGCGTGCTGGCGCAGGCGCAGGAGATCCTTCAGGCGGCGCAGCGGCTGGATGAGCTGGCGCTGCGGCTCGGCGGCCAGGTGGAGCCGAGGCTGAGCATGGCGATCTCGGATTTCTGGCAGGCCGATCACCATGAGCTGCTGCTGCGCCGTTTTTCCGAACGTTACCCGGACATCGAGTTTGAATGCATGATTGCCGAAGATGAAGATGTGCTGGCGCTGCTGCAACAGGGCAGGGCGCACCTCGGGGTGATCCGCAGCCAGGCGCAGCTTCCCGGTGATATCGCGACGGCCAGGTTGCAGATAAAGCCGGAAATCGCTGTCTGGCTGCATCAGTCGCACCCGCTGGCACACCAGCCGCAGGTGGAGATGGAACAGCTGAAAACGGTACGCCAGTTGCGCCTGAACACCTGGCTGCATAACTGCCGCCAGGAAACCACCGGGCGCGTCTGGTCTGCGCCCTCCTACCTGTTATTGCTGGAGATGGCTGAACAGGGGTTTGGCTGGGCGGTTTTACCGCGCTGGCTGGTGGAGCAGTTTGGCCATAACGTCTTAAAGGCATTGCCGATGCCCGGCTGGCCGCAACAGATCACGGTGGATGCCGTCTGGAGCCGCGTGACCCCACCCGGCCCGGCAGGCCAGTGGATGCGTGATCAGCTCTGCGCGCAGCGCGCAGAAGAGGCCGGGCAGGGCAACTGAGGCGGGTGCTTCAATCACTCAGGCGATTGCCATGCCATCACGCGGATGCCGCCGCCGTGGCAGCGAGGCAGGTAAGGGCGGTGGCCTGTGCCTTACTGCCTGTTATCTCAAGGGGGAAAAGGTTTTTTGCGGAGGTGGTATGCGAACGGCCGGGTTGTGCCGGGCGCGGATGTTGCTGACCTGGCTGCACATAAACATACAGATATCGGTTCTCCTGATATCTGTATGCGATGTTTTTATTCATAATGTTAAGGGATCCGGGCGATGACCTTTATCTCAAAATCAAAGCCCGCCAGCCAGTTAACACCCACGGCTGTCCAGTTCGGATACGGCGGCGTGGGGAAAACGGTTTGTTTCACCTGCATAACGGTGGGGAATTGATTCTCCGGATCGGTATGAAAGGTTGTCACATCGATAAGATCGTCAAACGTACACCCTGCAGCGGCAAGCGTGGCCTTGAGATTATCAAAGGCACGCTCTACCTGCGTTGCAAAGACGGGCTCAGGTGTACCGTCCTCCCGGCTACCCACCTGTCCGGAAACAAACAGTAAATCGCCAGAGCGGATCGCGGCAGAATAACCATGCTTCTCATAGAGAGCATGGCGATTTGCAGGGAAAACGGGTTGCGGCTGGTTCATAACGTCTCCTTTTTGCGGTTGTGCGACAGCGGATGCGCGGCATAAACAAATGAATTAATATACGCGGCGTATGTAAACTTAATCACACATACGCGGCGTATGTCAAACTACTTACGCTGCGTCTGCTGCAAGGAGACCGCATGGCTGCCAAACGCCGCGCCGAAACGATGGAAGAAACCCGCACCAAGTTGATTGCGGCCGCACGAAAAGCCTTTGCCGAAAAAGGGTTTGCAGCCGCATCAATGGATGATTTGACCGCCAGTGTCGGGCTGACCCGTGGGGCTCTGTACCATAATTTTGGGGATAAAAAAGGGTTGCTTGCTGCGGTGGTTACGCAGATAGACTCTGAAATGGCGCAAAGCGCTAAACGTGCAGCGGCACATTCCGGTGATGACCAGCAAAAGCTGCTGGCTGAAGGGATAGCCTATATCAAGATGGCCCTGGATGAAGAAGTCCGGCGCATCGTGCTGCTTGATGGCCCGGCTTTTCTGGGGGATCCGACAAAATGGCCGAGCCAGAATAACTGCCTCGACGCCACTCGCGAAAGCATTTCAGATCTGATTGAACGCGGCTTAATCAAACCGGTAGATGTTGATGCCACCGCCTGGCTGTTAAATGGTGCTGCACTGAATGCCGCTCAGTGGGTGGCCGCCAGCGCAGATCCGCAGCAGGCATTACCTAAAGCGATTCAGGTTTTTACCCTGTTGGTGAATGGCCTGCTGGAGGGTGCCACACGGCCATAACGTCCCATGCGCACCCTGAATGGTCGTTAATAAGCATACCGAGGGTTGATGAAATTAAGCCTGACATGTCATGGGCTTACGTGTCATTGGCCCTGTTTCTCCCGTTATGAGCAAAACAGATGCTCAACCTCCAGCCAGCTGCCTACCCGCCGAAAACCGCTGACCTGCCGGTTATGAGGGGCAGAAAATAAGATCCCTTCCCCTCTGAAATGCTCAAAATGGCGCGCATTATCATCAATCAGATAATCTGCGTTCAGGATGCTTTTATTACCACAGAAGACGATATTCATCGGGCTGATAAAGGAGAAATGTTTGGCCAGCCACTGGAATTTGGCATTAAACGACAGCGGAAATTCCATCGCCGCCGTAGTGATAAACACCTCATAGGTTTCGGTCAGTTTTTTGATGACCTCCTGGCTGTGCGGTATGACATCCAGATCGGCAAAAAAGCCCGCTTCGCCGATCATCTCTTCAACCTGCTCTCTGAGTTCCGGATGGAGTTGCTGGATGGTTAACCCCTCCAGGTCAGCCAGGCTGATTTGCAGAGCAAACCGGCTATTAAAGCTCGGGATTATCTTGCTGTTAAAGTCAGCAATCACCTCATCCATATCAATCGCAATTCTCTTCATTGGATATCCTCTGTTTTCAGACCCGCAACGAGAAAAATAGGGTGGCAGACATCACGCATTGGATGCTTATCAGGCATTCCTTTACTGCTGTTCTCCCGCCTGGACGCGGGAGCGGTTAGCGTTTCCCCATTCGCAAAGAGGTTGTAACGCCTGCGCCAGTGTACGTCCAAACTCAGTAATGCTGTATTCAACCCTGGGCGGCACCTCCTGGAAATCGTGTCTTATCAGAATGCCATCTTCAGTGAGCGCTTTAAGTTGCTGAATTAACACTTTTTCACTGATGCCTGCCGTCAGGCGCTTGAGTTCGCCAAAGCGGCGCGGACTAAACTGTAAATGGAACAACAGCAGAGGTTTCCATTTCCCGCCAATATAATGCAACGCCACATCAAGGCCGCAGATCGGCTCCATAACTTTTCCTTCATACTTACCTTTTGGTAGGTACTATTATATATGAAAGTATAGCGTTACTCTCTTCTTCTACTTCGCAACCGGGATAAAAACATGGGCAAGCTGGAAGGAAAAGTCGTGGTCATCACTGGCGCTAACAGCGGTATTGGACTGGCATCGGCAAAGCGTTTTGCCGCGGAGGGCGCGCAACTCTTTATGACGGGGCGCCGTGCAGGCGAACTTGAAAAAGCGGTTTTTGAAGTAGGTCATAATGCGGTCGGGATACCCAGTGATATCTCGAAAATGCAGGATGTGGAGGCGTTGTTTCAGGAAGTCCAGCGGCAGGCCGGGCATATTGACGTACTCTTCGCCAACGCCGGCGGCGGAGAGTTCGCCCCTTTGGCAGATATTACCGAAGCGCATTACTACCGAATCTTTGACACTAATGTTAAAGGCACGCTTTTTACCGTACAGAAAGCGCTGCCTCTACTGAAAGAGGGGGCTTCTGTCATACTGACCGGTTCCACCAGCGCCACGACCGGTGTGCCGGCATTTAGCGTCTACAGCGCCAGCAAAGCTGCCGTGCGTAATTTTGCCCGGGCGTGGATCCTGGAACTGGCGCCGAGAAAGATTCGGGTCAATATCCTGGTGCCGGGCGCAACCTCAACACCGGGCTGGCATGGCCTTTCGCCTGACGAGACATTAAACAGTGAAATGATCCGCGCGGTTGAATCCACAACGCCTCTGGGCCGGCTGGCTGAACCCGCGGAGGTGGCTGCCGCGGCACTGTTCCTGGCATCGGATGACAGCAGTTTCGTTAATGGAAGCGAAGTGTTTGTTGACGGCGGCTCAGCGCAAATCTAGGAGTTCTGTCAATAACTGTACGGGGCCACAGCGCCGACGGTTAGAGCTGGAGCTTAAAGCCAGGGGGTTTAACGGGATGGCGAAGAGATGGTCGTGCTGTGGCGAGGCAGTTGCCTTAATGCCGGTGCAAATATGCGTCTGTTTTATGAAAACTGCAGGTTGCAGGAGAAAAAAATGAACGCCTGAGTAAGCCAGGTCTGCCAGCATCTTAATTTTTTATGATGCTGATTATTAAATTTTGGTTCACAGTTCGTGATCCTTGTTATACTGTTAATATATACAGTGGATTGATTGTAGGGGGGAAAGTGCAAGATTTACTTATTGAATCTGTTCAATTGCAACGTATTGATTTGGTTGCCCGGCTTGTTGCTAAAGCTGAATGTGATAGGGAAGATAAAGAGTTAGCTGTGGCATGGATTGCAGAACTGACTACGCGGCTTATTGAAAGGCTGGATGAATACGATCGGTCTGCAGAACGCAGCCAGCACGCCTGACAGGGAGAGAACAAATGCGCGTAGATATCTTAATCGACAAGCAACAAAAGATAAGCCCGGCGACGCTTGAGGCATTACAAGCGGAGATGCATAAAAATTTGGGCCCCCACTATCCGGCAATGGCCGTCCGCATTCGTAAAGGCAGTTCAAATGGCGTTGAGCTAAGCGGCATCCGCCAGGACGAAGACAAAAAGAACGTCATGAACATCCTGCAAGCCGTCTGGGAAGATGATAGCTGGCTGCATTGAGTGGCGCCGCCGGTTTCAAACTCGCTGCAGATGGTGCTTTCACTACCTGAACGCGACAGTGCATGACTATGCTGCATGAAATCGCATGATCCGAAAAGGATCGCAAACGTCGAGGTCCGCCAGGAATGGCGGGCTTTTTCGTATCTCATGCAGGCGCATGAAAACCACTATATAAAGCGGGCAGGCGTGGCGGGGCTACGAGCGCGCGATAGCCTTACGTCCAGAAAATCATCTCGACAAGGCTGTACCACAAGGTTGTAACACATTACCACATTGAAAAAAGCTAACGTGTAGTTTAGAGTACTCAAGAAGGCATTTTTGCTTTTTTATCACAAAAATAAGGGTTACAGATGCTTGTTGCGTTTACATTAGAAAATTATAAAAGCTTTAGAGAGCAACAAACTCTTAGCTTCGTCTCTTCGTCAGGCGATGAACTTTTAGACCATACAATCTTACTCAAGAACGGTTTACGTATAAATCGATTTGCAGCTCTCATCGGTGGTAACGGCTCGGGCAAAACACAACTGATCACTGCACTTAACGATTTCGCCAGAGCCATCCATAATGATAATTTACATGAATTACATATGCCTTTTTTATTCAGCAAAGAATGTCGCTCTAAAGCTACATCTTATGAAGTTATCATTCTTGATGAAGATAAGGAAATTTTTTTCAGATACGGCGTGTCGGTATTTGCTGGTAATATAGAAAATGAATATTTATACTCGCGGCCTGTAAAAAAAGGTGCAAGGGAATCTTGTGTATTTACTAGAGATTCAAATGGTTTAATCTTCAAAAAAAACGAATATAAAAAACATGAAGCACTTATTAAGCCAATACTAAAAAGTAGCGGGGCTGTAATTACGTTTGCAAAGTCATTGGAGATTTATGAACTCAATGACACTCGCTATTGGGCTATTCAGCAATTGCCATATAGCCCTGAATCATTTTTAGATGACGGATTGGAGTTTTTTGAAGAAAGACTTGAAGCCGACCTGCCAAGGGATGAAAAAGGTAGAAGGATTATTGATAAAAGAGTTAAAGCACTTGTCAGTATGTATGGGAATTTTATAACAAAGTCTCCATTGCACATTGATGGAGTAGATTTCATTCCTATAGGGCCTGAAAAAAAATACCATTTTGTCTATAAAATAAAAAACATCGACGGTGGTTTTACATCTATAGGACCAAACGAAAGGCATCAATTCTTTTCACAAGGCACTATCAACATATTAACATTCCTCGCTGCAATGGTTTGGGCTTCAGATGGAGGGTTTACTTTATATGTGGATGAAGTAGACGCATCTATTCATCACTCTTTAGCAACCACTTTAATAAGTGATATATTAAAATATTATAGTACACGTGACGATATGCAATTTGTTTTATCGACTCATAATATCCCTCTCCTTGATGAGTGTTTCAGAAGAGATGAACTTAATATTATTATTAAAGATGACACTAAGTCCTCTAAGATAATCAATGCTTCAAACTTTTCAATAAGGAAGGATGCAAAAGTATCTGCTAAATATTTCAGGGGTGAATTTGGGGCCCTGCCTTCTTTCTTGGGTTTTTCTGATGGTGAGAAAGCATAATGATTGAGGATTTTGATTACGACGGTGTTAGTCAAAAAAAGAATGTATTATCGATTGACTCTTATGATGAGTTGAAGCTTAAATTTCAAGGAAAAAGAGTTTGCTTGTTTTTAGGGGCAGGTTTTTCAAAGGCCTGGGATGATTCTTATCCTTTAAGTGATGATGTTTTTTCTATTTCAGAAAAAGAGTCTGTGGAGCAAATAAAAAAATACGGCTTTTTTTCTTTGTTCGAGGCATTAAATCTTAAATGGGCTGATGAAAATGCAACCTTAAAAGAAAAAGCAAGTGTATTTAAAAATTTTAAATATAATATTGACATATATAAACGCTATCCAAGTCTTCTGCCGTCTCATTTAGACAGGCAGACGATGGATCTTTTTGAAAAGCAAGTGAAACTTTACATAAAAAATAAATTCTCTAAGCTTGTTGCTCCGTCCGAATTTAAGCTTGTTACTAAAGGTGGGTTGAAAAAGGAAAAAGCAAGTATTGTAAATTTTTTCAAAGGCCTTAAGTTAAGCTCTAGCGTTGATGTTGTTACAACTAATTATGATATTGTGATTGATAAAGTTCTTAAAAGAGCTATGCCAGAAAAAACCATTCTAAGAGGATTTCCAGTTCATTTGAATCAAGAGTTGCAATGCCCTAAGCGTGGGGGGGTTGGGTTATATAAACTGAATGGTGGGTTTGAGGTGGTTTCTGATGGCGAAAGTTTTAAAATAGATTACGATTCCCTTTCTGACTCTAAAATTTCACCAAATATTATTCTTCCGTCTAACGATCAAGATTATAGTGATAAATACTTTAAAAATGCTTTTATAAAGTCATCAGGGCAGCTAAGGAATGCAGATGTATTAATATTTGTTGGGTATTCATTTCCTGAAGAGGATTATGTTATTCAGTTTTTATTAAAAACATTTCTAGATGTCGATAGCTTGGACAAAGAAACTGTTATTGTTAGTCGTAGCGAAAAAAGTGCGGTTGAATGTCATGAGCGCGCGTGCAAAATTTTCTCTGAGTTGAACGATAAGTCAGGTTTATATTACTTTAAAGGGTCTTTTTTGGATTTATGCTCAGGGGCGTAATAAAGAGGGCCATTGGCCCTTCTTATTGTCATAATTCATAATCTTTAAATGAAATAATCTCGTCCCCAATAAATGTATTTAACTCCCTGATTCTATTCTGTAACGGTATTAATTCTTTTTTAAAAAAACTCTATTTGCTTTTTCAATATCACCGAACCCGCCCGTGTTGTTGGGGATGATGCCCATCATCTGCGGCGGCACGCGGTGCGCGGCCATCATGTCATCACGGCTCACGTTTTTGATGTTCATAAACTCATCCTTTGCGGCCACCTCTGACAGTGGGATGATCTGAATGCCGTCCTTCTTCCCGTTCGGCGAGTACATGAACAGGTTGCGGAAATTGCCTGGGCCCTTCGCGCTTTTCATCGCGCTGCGGATATTGTTCACGTCTTCCTGGCTCTGTGCCGCGTCGGTCATATACATGATGAAACCGGCGTGACTGCCATTGATGTAATACTTGCGGCGGAACAGGGTAGCCGACTCATTCAGCAGCATGGACGGGATAACGGAAAGATACTCCGGCAGGCCGTAAACCTCCTGATTTAAATCCGGCTCCATCAGGTGAAAGATGCTGTCTTTCGTAAATTCATACGGCTGCGGCGTCAGGCCGTACTGCACAAACCAGTAGGTGTCTAAATCCGTCCCGTGCCGTGTGTACTATGCCAGCGCAGGCTCAAGTGACAGCACGCCGCCCAATCGGTTGGTGCGCTTCTCCAGATAGGCGTTACCAAAGACCAGATAATCCTGCACGAAACGGCTGAAAGCCTGTTGGCTCAAAAGCGGGTGCGGGATAAACGTGCTGGTCAGAATGTTGCGTTTTACGTTGATGGGGAAGCTGTGATGCACGGCGGCGAGGAACGTACGCGCCAGCCCGTCAAAACTTACCGGCGGTTCATACCAGCGATCCATGATGACGCATTCCACATAGTCCAGCAGTTCACGGCGGTCCAGCACCGGGATCGGGTCACCAAAGCTAAACGCCTCCGCCGCCGCGCCGCTGGTCATCTGTTCTGGCTGCTGCACGGGCTGCGTGCGCGTGCGGTTCCTGCGTTTGCTCATTTAAAAAATCTCCATAATGTTACCGGTATGTGCTGCTTCGCCCTGTAACGGTTCGTTTGAAAGGGCGTGCATGGTTGCCCAGGCTAAATCCGCGTGGCTGGCTTCATAGGTCGGGCGGTTGCCGCTGGCCGTGGTGGCACGGCGGATTGCCATAAATGACTGCGCGATGTCACGATGTGAGGCATCAAATTCAAGGCGGCGGTGGCTGATGATGTCGTAGGCTTTCAGGACCAGGGCGTTTTTAACGTTTGGGTTATAAACAAACTCCTTCACCTGCGGGAAAAAGGCTTTTACGTTTTCATAAACGCCGTGGCCGACGCCGGTTGAGTCGATGCCGATATAGGTCACGTTGTACTGCTGCGTAAGTTTGCGGATGGGTTCGGCCTGTTCGCGGAAGTCCATCCCGCGCCACTGGTGGCGCTCCAGTATGCGGAATTTACCGCCTGGTGCGGCAGGCGGCGCAATCACCACGCACCCGGCACTGTCCCCGTTCTGCGTGCCCTTTGTCGGGTCATACCCGATCCAAACCTCTTTCCAGCCGAACGAACGCAGCGCCAGCGCCGACAAAGTGGACACCATTGTGAACTGCCAGGAACAAGACGATGAACAAGCCGCACTCCTTACGAAAAGCCCTGAGTAAAGCCGTGGCCTATGTCCGGGATAACCCTGATCGTCTGCACCTGTTCGTAGACAACGGTTCACTGGTTGCCACCTCTGCCGCGTCGATCTCATGGGAATACTGCTACACCTTGAACGTGGTGGTGACGGACTTTACCGGCGATCAGAACCTGCTGATGGCCCCGGTGCTCTACTGGTTGCGGGACAATCAGCCGGACCTGTTACAGAACCCTGGCGAACGGGAGGGGCTGTTTACGTTTGAGGTGGACATTCTCGGTAACGGAGCCTGTGATCTGAGCCTGAACCTGAAACTGACGGAGCGCGTGCTGGCCCGTGAAGTGAACGGCGAAATGCAGATTGAAGCAGTGGCGGAGCCGGAGCCGCCGGATGAATTCTGGACGGGCCGCTGATGAGCGAACTGCAAGAGGTTGATGCCTGGCTGGCGGCACTGCTGGCAAATCTGGAACCGGCAGCACGCACGAAGATGCTGCGCGAAGTGGCACGGGATTTGCGCCGCATCCAGCAAAAAAACATTACTGCACAGCGCAGCCCGGACGGCACCGCGTGGGAGCCGCGCCGGATGACGGCCCGCACAAAACAGGGCCGCATCAGGCGTAAGATGTTCACGAAGCTGAAAACCGCGAAATATCTTAAAGCGCAGGCAAACGCAAATCAGGCCGAAATTGCGTTTGCCGGGCGGGCGCAGCGCATCGCCCGCGTGCATCATTATGGCCTGCGTGACCGGGTAAGCCGGGGCGGCAAAGAAGTGAAGTATGCAGCACGCCCCCTGCTGGGTGTAAATGGCGAGGTAGAAACTACGGTGCAGGAGGCTTTGCTGCGCTGGCTGAGTAAGGATTAAATTTTTTCGATTATACGTTCTGCTTTATCGTAATTGATTTCATCTTGCACTGCTTTACCGGCACCATCTGCTGATGGGTAAATATCAGCAGCGCTAAAGCCAGCTTTTTTAAGTAAGCCAAATGCTTTAAATGCTTCGGCAATAGGTAATGTGTACTTAAAAAATATCGGATTGGGTAAGTCAGTTGATAAATATTCCAGGCTAACCATTGTCGTTTTTTCTCCTCTTTTCCCATTGTGAGGATGAACAGTAAAAAGACCATATTGCGCAGCAAGATGCGGGCTAATTGAACCTGCTGAAGTGTGGATTTTTATTTGTCGATGAAGCCCTAGGCATTCTTTATTTAAAGCCCATATAGCTAGCTTGCTATTTGTTTGCCAATTTTTATGATTAGCTAGACAAGAACTTACTGCGAAATATAAAGCCGTATATGCTAGCCGAGTCCAATCTAGCAGTCTTGTGGGTACTCCGTGATGTTGAGCCATAGCCATCAGGTCTAATATTTCCGGATTAGGCCATAATGAAGGATCCTTAATCCATTTACTTTGATTGTTTAAATCCAGGTGTTCGTTACGAAAAGATTGGCTATCTCCGGGGATTCTTATTCCTATTCGGTCGCAATGCTCAACAAAGGAATTTAGAGTTAAGATTTCATTTGCGACTATCTCATGTGATTGAGGCTCATTGCCACGATTGAATTTAGCAGGTGGCTCTCTTAATATAGAGGGTATTAAATCCCAATCTGCGTCTGCTTGCCCCCTGTAAACAATCTTATCTGGATAGTGAGGGTCAATCTTCTGAGTGGGTGAAAGTGCATCCCATAGTTTATTTGCATCATCAAACTCGCGTAATTCATATGTAGGGTATTTCCGGGTTTCCATTGCATTGCCTCCACACCATAAAAAAACATTTGTACCAAATACCACACAAATAATCACGATCCCTTTTGCTTTTATCTAATGGCAGTCTTAAAGCATGAACACACAACTTACCGAAATTATGCGCCTTATCACCAACCTGATCCGCACCGGCACAGTCTCGGAAGTGGACCCGGTGAACTGGCTATGCCGGGTGAAAACAGGCGAACTGGAAACCAACTGGATTAACTGGCTTACCATGCGCGCCGGTAACACCCGCACGTGGTGGAAACCAACCGTCGGGGAACAGGTGTTGCTGCTGAGCCTGGGCGGCAATCTTGAAACCGCCTTTGCGTTGCCCGCCATATATTCCGATGCCTTCCCGCCGCCCGATTTTTCAGAAGATGGCAGCACTACCGTGTTCAAAGACGGCGGCTGGTTTCAATACGAACCTGAAACCGGGCAACTGCTGATTAAGAACATCAAAAGCGTGCGCATCGAAGCGGCGGACGGCATTCAGTTATTAACCAGCCAGTTCGGCATCAATGCTGACCAGACCCGTATCAACGGGGATTCCGTGATTAACGGCAGTGTCACGCAGGGCGGCGGCGCGATGAGTTCAAACGGCATCGTGGTAGATGCGCACGTACACGACAAGGTGAAATCCGGCAGCGATATGTCAGGAGGGCCGCAGTAATGAAATATCAGGGGATGAACCAGCAGACCGGAAAGTCGCTCACGGATACGGACCATATCCGCCAGTCCGTGCGTGACATTCTGGTGACGCCGCAAGGCAGCCGCATAGCTCGGCGTGATTACGGCTCGCTGATTTTCAAGCTAATGGACCAGCCACAGAGCGCCGCAACACGCTTGCAGGTTATGGCGGCAACCTATTCGGCGCTGAGTCGCTGGGAACCGCGTATTACCCTGGACACCATCAATATAAGCAGTGCCTTTGATGGCTCAATGGTTGTGGAATTAACTGGGCAGCGCAGCGACGGCGCGCCCCTCTCACTGTCAGTTTCAACGGGGGTGAACAGTGGCAGTCATTGACCTTTCACAGCTGCCCGCGCCGCAGGTAGTTGAGGCACCGGATTTTGAAACACTGCTGACGACGCGCAAGGAATCGTTTATTGCGCTCTATCCGGCGGACGAACAGGACGCTGTGCGCCGCACGCTGGCGCTGGAATCAGAACCCATAGTGAAGCAGCTGCAGGAAAGCACCTACCGGGAAATTCTGTTGCGCCAGCGCATCAACGAGGCGGCGCAGGCCGTCATGGTGGCCTATGCGCTCGGCAGCGATCTGGATCAGCTGGCAGCAAACTATAACGTGTCGCGCCTGGTCACGACGCCTGCCGACCCGGACGCCGTGCCGCCGGTTGAGGCTGTCATGGAATCAGACGATGCGCTGCGCCTGCGTGTGTTTGATGACTTTGAGGGGCTGAGCGTGGCCGGGCCGAGGGCCGCTTATGAGTTTCACGCCAAAAGCGCGGATGGGCGGGTGTCGGACGTGTCGGCAACCAGCCCGGCCCCGGCGGAAGTCCTGATCACTGTATTGAGCCGCGAAGGTAACGGGCTGGCCGATGCTGACCTGCTTAGTGCAGTGAACGATGCCCTGAATGATGAAAGCGTGCGCCCGCTGGCCGACCGGGTGACAGTGCAGGCGGCTGAGATTATCCCTTACGCCATTGACGCCACGTTGTATCTGTACCCCGGACCAGAGGCGGAGCCGATCCTGGCCGCGTCAAAAGCCAAATTGCAGACCTATATCGCCAATCAGTCAAGGCTGGGGCGTGACATCCGGCAACCCGCCATTTATGCCGCCTTGCATGTTGAAGGGGTGCAGCGCGTTGAGCTGGCATCACCGGCTAAAGACGTCGTGCTGGATAAAACGCAGGCCGCATGGTGCCGGGGCTGGACGGTGAAAAATGGGGGCACGGATGACTAACAGCCTGTTACCGCCCGGCTCATCGGTGTTTGAGCGCCGACGTGCAGCGGGATTTCCGGGCTGGATGTGCCGCTGCGTGATTTATGGGATCCGGCAACCTGTCCCGCCTCATTCCTGCCTGACCTTGCCTGGTCGTTTTCAGTAGACCGCTGGGACGAAAGCTGGGCGGAAAGCGTAAAGCGGCAGGTGGTGCAGGATGCGTTTTAAAAACCTGCTGCCATTTTGCTGCCAATAGAATGCGCTGCCAATAAAAAAGCCACCGTGCAAGGTGGATTAATTATCTAATTATAAAGATAAAATTTGGCTTCCCTGTTGAGTTTGAACCAACGACCAAGCGATTACCTGCACTCCCTCGGCTTTTCAGAGGCCCGGTTTCGCCGGGCTTCTGTCTCTGAAGAAGAGCCGGCCCTCTCTGATAACCCGCTTCTGACACCGCTTCCTGGCGCAATGTCCGCTCCCTGCTCAACGCGGACAGGGCCACGCGCCCGGCAGCTTGGTGCCGGAAGCGGACGTGGTTGAATTCACTGTCCGGATACGGGCCTCAAGACATTAATATTATCCGTTCACCTCAGTGGTTCTGACGTTCTTCTCACCCCAGTAGGCTTTTGTCTCCACAATCTCTCCCGCCTCATTGAATTTCATTACGTCGATAACGTCGATAATGACGTTTTTCCCTCCCAGTTCTGTATGAATGGAGAACGCCATCGCAGCAGATTTCCCCTGCGTTGCCCGTACAGGTGCATTGAGCTCTACCCTGGAAGCCATCCCGTTTTTTACAAAAGACGCCAGGTTTTCTAACCCTGTAATCGGTGCTGTGCCTACCGGATCCTCACCACTGAAATCCTGCGCAAACAAACCCAGAAAGGCATCGACATCTTTATTATTGATATGATCGAGATAGGAATGCAGCACACCCCGCATATGAGCTTCCGTAGGTGGTCGTAATATATTGACATCAGGCATATATTTCGGAAGAAACGTCTCTTTTTCACCTTTAATAATTTGTATGTCATCCACACCCCAGTGAGCGTTTAGCGCCACAATTTTACCGTCCGCATTAAAGCGCATTACGTCTACCACCTGGATAAGCACTTCGTGGTCGCCAAAATCCATGTTAATTGTGAAAGCCATGGCCGCTGACCCACCGGGAGATGTGCGAATCGGAGCAGATAATTCCGCTTTTCGCATTGCAGACAGCCCCTCCCTGACAAAGGTTTCAATATGACGTTTCCCGGAGACAGGATTTGCGCCCACCGGATCAATAATCACTGCGTCTTCCGCGTACATATCCAGGATTTTCTGAGGGTTCTTCTGGTTTAAGGCGTCAATATATTGAGTCAGAACCTCATGCATATAGGCTTCAGTTGGAGAACAGGGGACCGACTCGCCTTTCATATATGCCTGAAGCACAACCTGCAAATCGGGTTGTGAATGCCCGCTATCTTTATTCATCACGCTATCCTCGCTAATTTTCATAGGGCCACCTTCCCGCTTTCGGTAGAACATGTCGGCACCATCAGCAATGAAAGATCACTATGTGGCCTCGTACTGTGCCACTGTCTCCCCAATACCGTTTATATCGTCATTACGGTCAGTTGCTCACATTATGCACGTTTAACATGCCCCACCTATTTACCGGCGGTAGCCGTAAATGAGCCGTTTCAGAATATACATTTATCAAAAACAGGAATAAATCGGCAAAAATAAGAAGATACTTCCCATATTTGGAAGGTTAAAGGGGGGTTAAGCGCTGCCAGGCTGAAGCGGAAATGTCCGCTCCTCGCTCATAACGACCATAGGTTTATGCGGCGGTCTGTTTTGTGTCAGAAGCGGACGTTGGCTGAATTGAAAAAAATCGTGATGTGTTTTCATTAACGCAGATCGCCAAGGCCTTGGGTGCATCGGTGGCCGCAGAGGCGATGGACGCAGTGCAAACGATCGGTGCGGATGCCGTCCTTGGCTATAAGCAGCCGGTTCCAAAGACGCTGGACAGGCAGTACGCACGGCAGCCTGACAGTCGCGGATTGCGGCAGGCTCGTTAAGTCGGGCGGCGTCATTCTCGACATCACCCGTCGCCATCAACGCTGTTCCGCATATCCTTTCCCCCGGCCGAAAATTTGTGATGGCAAAGCAGCACATCGCGACGTTACATCCCTTGAAGACTGCGTGCGTTTAAATACGATGTGGGCGCGTGGCGAAGAAGACCACCGCGGCGCCGAGAGCAACGATGAGCGTATCTTCAATCAGGCCGCTCTTGGTCTGCCCCATCGCTGCCATGGCCTTTTTGCGTGCCGCAAGCGTTGCATAGGCAAGTGGCACAGCGGCAGAGACAGCGATCGCTGCCCCGGTTTTTTCTTCTCCGCGGGGTGCCAATGCGGCGCCCGCAATCCCTGCACTGGCCACGCGTGCTGACAAGCCCAAAAACACGGTGCGGTCCGGCGCTGACTTCATCTTGTCGCCAAAGAGTTCACCTACGCCCATCGCTAACGCGCCGTATTTGAATAGCGGACGGTCCAGCAGCAGGAGACTGCCTGAGGTGTCGCGCCCGGCAGCGCGTGCTGTAGCCAGGGCCGCCATCGGCGTCATGGAACGGCAGCTGGCGACAAAGCCAATCAGGGCGGAATAAACAAAATCGGTTATTTTCATTAGTTATCTCCCGGATAAACAGAGGTTTTTCCTTTTAGCGCTGAGTCGCATCCTGCAATGCCACAAGGATTTTTGCAGCCGGTGCGCGCCAGGCCATTCACTGTGCGTGGCCTCGTCGGCAAATGACTATTGCAATAGTCAGTATAGATGAACGGTTTGAGACGGCTAAAATGCCGGAAGTGGGAGGCGGAGGAACGCGGAGCGCACGTCATTGCCGGGCCAAACCTCAGTGATAATCATCTGGCCGTCAGGACGAGCGGCTACGGGCTTACTCCCTTCATCGGCATGACTGTTCACCAGGAAGAGCTGATGCCGGACGGCCGCCTCCCGCTCAAAGCTGCCGGAGGTCTTCAATGGGCTTCAGAGTGCCAGATGCGGTCATTTTGGCATTCGTCAGGCTGCTCTGTGCCAAAAGCGGACATATGTGCAGGGGTTACGCGTTTTTATTACCTATAGTCCCGGATTGAACAGGGTTACTGGCAGTTTTTGATGCGTTTTTGATGCATCTGGCAGAACGAACCTGAATGTGAGACCAACGCGCTTTCATCAACTTCTTTCAAAATAGAACCCGATAAGGTTATGGTAGAAATTCTCCTTTAACTGGAAGCAGGTGTCGCGCATGTCAGCTCCACAATCGAATAAAGACTGGGTCAGAGTTGCACACACGCCGGGAAAAATTGAACGCCTGGAGGCTTACTTCAGTGGATATGGTTATGAACCTCATCGGCATGATACTTATGCGATCGGCAGGACACTGTCAGGTGTGCAAAGCTTTCGTTACCGAGACAGTAAACAACACAGTTTACCAGGCGGGACAATAGTCCTGCATCCGGATGAAATTCATGATGGTGAGGCAGGAACGACAGAAGGATTTCAGTACCGGATGCTGTATATCGAGCCGGCGTTAATTCAGAAAATTTTGGGCGGAAAACCATTACCATTTATTCCAGGTGGATTATCAGCAGATCCCCGGCTTTTTGCCGCTACCGGACCGCTGTTAAAAGCATCAGAAGATTCTATTGATGTCCTTGAAGAGGAGGATGCACTTTATGATCTTGCCCAGACTTTGGCCGTCGTAGGAGGGCAACGCTTTCGTCGCTGCCTTGTGGATTATCAGTCTGCAGAGCGCGCGCGCGAATATATACAATCTGAATTCAGCCAAAACATTACGCTGGAAACCTTATCTATCGTCTGTGGTAAAGATCGCTGGAGCCTGAGCCGGGATTTTCGGACACTTTTCGGCACGAGTCCTTATCGCTATGTAACAATGCGCCGTCTTGCATACTGCAGACATCTTATTCAGATAGGTCTGTCACTTGCTGAATCTGCTTTAGAGGCAGGGTTCTCAGATCAAAGCCATATGACACGGCAGTTTATAAAAGCATACGGTATTTCTCCGGGCCGTTGGCAAACCTTCATTCACCCCCATTGTGCCTGAGTTGCACGATCGTTCAAGACCGTCACAGCCACTTTATTTATCCTCGACGTTTCTTAAACATTAAGGAATGTCATCATGTATTTACCGGTAAATCTGGAACAAAAATTCTCTCTTTTCGACACCCACTGGCAGCCAAAAGTCATTGCGCAGATGAACGATTACCAGTTCAAAATCGTGAAAATAGCGGGCGACTTCATCTGGCACTCACATCCTGAAACCGACGAGGCCTTTATAGTAGTGGAGGGCGTATTGCGTATCGATTTTCGCGACGGCCACGTCCTCGTTAATCCGGGAGAAATCTACGTTGTACCAAAAGGTGTAGAACATAAAACGTCAGCCCAAACGACGGTAAAAATGATGATGATAGAACCCTGTGGTGTGCTGAATACCGGACATGAGGGTGGGGAACGCACCGCTGAAAGCGATGTCTGGATCTAGCTGAGTTGTATCAGACAGCCCGGCTGGCTGGTCTGTCTGATATATCATAACTATTTAATAACCTCAGGCTCAATTCGAGCCTGAACGTCCGCTTCTCGCTCATATGGGACATCCATAATCACATCTCCTGCCTAATGGAGATTGAACATGACAATATCCCCCTGGAACAAAAGCCGTATCATTGGCCAGAAGCGACCTCTTCAGATATCTCATATCTGGGGAATTCGCATCCGACTCGAGCTGGAAGGAAAAGTACGCGACCTGGCTCTGTTTAACCTTGCTCTGGACAGTAAACTTCGGGACTGTGATCTGGTGAAGCTGAAGGTTTCTGATGTAGCCTACGGACATTCTGTTTCGGGCAGAGCGACAGTACTGCAGCAAAAAACGGGGAGTCCTGTTCAGTTTGAACTGACTAAAGGAACCAGAGAGGCAGTAGCTGCATGGATTAGAATGGCTCATCTGCGCAGTGGCGACTATCTTTTCCAGTCCCGCGTCGGCTCTGCACGCCACATCTCAACCAGGCAATATAACCGTATTTTTCATGGTTGGATTGAGAAGTTAGGTCTCGACGATTCGCTTTACAGTACGCATTCTATGCGCAGAACTAAACCATATCTGATCTACAAAAAAACGAAAAACCTCCGGGTGATCCAGCTACTGTTGGGTCATAAAAAACTTGAAAGCACAGTTCGTTACCTTGGCATTGAAGTCGATGATGCCTTGGAGATATCTGAGTCGATTGAAGTCTAAATCGCGAGGGCTGCTGTTGCAGCCCTATGCCAGAAGCGGACACAACTAAAACAGATGTAGTATGAATAAGGATTAAGGCGCTATATCTTCAGCTACGGCTAAATATCAGCTTTAGCCCTGCAATAGCGAAGCAGGAGGCTAATAACGCATCAAGCCCGCGACGAATACGACGATAAAATGCGCTCATTAATGGAGTCGAGAACAGCAGCGCATAGCCGCAGAATACTGCCACACAAATAGTCGCACAGCCGAAAACTATCTCAGGTAAAGCAGAGGCTGCCGCGCCCGGTTTAAGTGCTACGGACATGATCGCCACCCAGGTGAGGATCGCTTTAGGATTGCCGACGTGCATCAGGATGCCCTGCTGGAAAAGTTTGCCATATGCGACGCTTTTGTCCTGTGATTTACACACGCTGGCGTCAGAGCGGGAAAGCGCAGATTTACCCGCTTTACATGCCAGCCATAACAGATACAACCCACCTCCAATTTTTAACACGATCAGCAATTGAGCAAAAGTTGCAAGAACGGTTAACACGCCGCAGGCCGCCAGAAGCGCCCACATCATCGAACCGCCGATGACACCACCTGCCAGAGCCAAAGCTGCACCGCGGCCCTTATTCATGGCCGTACCCATAATAGCCATATTACTTGGCCCTGGGCTGGCTGTTGCGACAAAGTAAGTGGTGTAAATAAGAATTAGTTCATGCGAAAGCGCCATGCTTACCTCTATGTTGGGATTGTCCTTTGTTTCAGTTATATCGAATCGAGTAAAAATTCACTATGCATTCTTGCTTATTCTGACAATGAGCATGTTATCGAAATGTCCGCTTTTCTCTCATAGCTGCTCTTGAAACCTGCTCACTGGCAGCTCTGTGCCAAGAGCGGCCTTCAGCATTCCGCTTAACAGGGTAACGAAGTAAAAATCCCATTACGCAGAACGGCTTTGTTGCCTGACAGAACTCAGTAAATAATGCTGGAGATAGTAAGTGATATTTCAATCAGCTGTCAGCCTGAGAAGCATTACAGCAAAATAAAGGCATGAATGATTTTTATCCTGTTCATATGTCCGCTAAAAATCCCTACTTCGCAGTTGTCATTTTTGAATAAGCAGTTGTCATCTTCTGATGAGTTTTGGGGCCGATTTAGCACGACACTGGGGCATCTTTGTTAAAGAGGAACCCGGTATGTTGAAAAATCCTTCACTCAAGTATAAAGCGCATCCTCCTGTCAGTCTTACTGACAGGCAATGGCCGGATAACACGTTGACCCATCCACCGCGCTGGCTTTCTACGGATTTACGCGATGGTAATCAGTCGCTTGCTGAGCCCATGGACAACGCCCGGAAATTGAAATTTTGGGATCTTCTAATAGCTTGTGGTTTCCGTGAAATCGAGGTCGCGTTTCCCTCTGCTTCACAAACGGATTTTGATTTTGTGCGGACGCTCATTGAAGGTAAACGCATTCCAAAAAATGTGAACATTCAGGTTTTAACTCAGGCAAGAGAGGATTTGATTAGGCGGACATTTGTATCATTGCAGGGAGTTCATCAGGCGACAGTTCATTTATATAATGCGACGGCGCCACTTTTCAGGGAAATCGTCTTTCGTCAGACACGTGATGAAATTGTTCAGCTTGCCATCGACGCGACCAGGCAAATCCGTCGATTATGCGATGAGACGCCGGAAACCGATTGGACATTTCAGTATTCTCCTGAAACGTTCTGCTTTACTGAGCCTGATTTTGCCCTTCAGATTTGTGAGGCCGTGGCAGAGGCCTGGGAGCCGGATACGTCTCGTCCCATGATTATCAACCTTCCTGCAACGGTTGAGGTCAGCATGCCTAATATTTACGCCGATCAGATAGAATATTTTTGCCGCCATTTTTCGCGCCGCCAGCAGGTTTGTATAAGCGTTCATCCACACAACGATCGTGGAACAGGAATTGCCTGTGCTGAGCTTGCACTACTGGCTGGCGCTGATCGCGTTGAAGGCTGCCTGTTTGGAAACGGAGAGCGTACTGGCAATGCTGATTTAGTGACGCTGGCGCTGAATCTTTATACGCAGGGCATCTCACCCGGTCTCGACTTCAGTCAGATGAAAAAGGTGGTTGAAGTGGTGGAGGAATGCAATCAGCTGCCTGTTGCGCCGCGTCATCCCTACGCCGGCGAACTGGTTTTTACTGCTTTTTCCGGCTCCCATCAGGACGCAATCAAGAAAGGATTTGCTGCACGGCTGGGCACATCAGATTCTTTCTGGAAAATCCCCTATCTGCCGCTCGATCCGGCAGATATCGGTTGCAGCTATGAAGCGGTTATCCGTGTGAACAGCCAGTCAGGTAAAAGCGGTGCGGCCTGGCTACTCGAGCAAAATCATAACCTTATCCTGCCACGCCCGCTTCAGCAGGCATTCAGCCTTCGTGTGCAAAAAGAGGCGGAACGTGGTGAGAAAGAATTGTCACAGATGGCTGTCTGGAACCTGTTTCGTCAGGCGTATGGCATTGTTGACGCACCACCAATTCGTTTAAAAGAGTATGTCTGCAACAATCAGCCTGACCAGCGTACAGTGCTTTCTGCTGAGCTCATATGCCATGGTAAAAAGCTGAGCCTGACGGGAGAGGGAAATGGTTTCCTTTCAGCGGCTCTTACAGCCCTTTGCCGGGAGGTAAAAACAGAGCTTGAAATAGTGAGTTATCAGGAGCATGCACTTGGTAAACGCAGCGACAGTCGCTCCGTCGCTTATGTGTGCTGCCAGGACCGCACGGGGAGGTGCGCATGGGGAGTCAGTATTGACAGTGACATTACCCGTGCCTCTCTGCAGGCTATGCTAAACGCTGCAGCGGATTTCGTCACTTGCTGAAGTAATCACTGGGCGTCATTCCCATTACCCGCCGGAACATAACGCTGAACGCGCCGGGGCTGGCATAACCTGAATCCAGAGCCACCCGCGTTATTTGCTCGCCCTGCGCCAGGCGCGTCAGGGCGTGCAGAAGACGTGCTCGCCGAACCCACTCGCTGAACTGCATGCCAGTTTGCTGGTAAAAATGGCGGTTGAGCGTACGCCCGCTGGCGTTGATTTTTACGGCCGCCTGCTCAATTGACCAAGTCTCATGCGGTGCATCGCGAACGGCTTGGCATAGCCGTTTCAGTCGCTCTGAGACCGGCTCTGGCAGGTGAAACGGAAGCGTGTCCATAACGCGAACTTCATCAAGCATCAGTTCGTAAACACGTTCAGCCCGGCTTCCGGGCGTGTAGTCTTCAGGAAGCGTCAGCGCGCAGATAATCAGCTCCCGTAACAGGTCACTCACGCCAACAACCTGACAGATGACGGGCAGATCAGCCCGAGCCAGCGGCTCTACAAAAACACCCTCGCCTTGACATCCCCTGTGATATGAAGAGCATGTGGGATATTTGCCGGTATCCATACTCCGCGTGAAGGAGGGACTATCCACAATCCGAGCCGGGTCTCAACGCGAATAACACCACTCAGCGTATGAATAAGCTGAGCACAGTTGTGCGTATGCCAGTCTTCATAATCGCCGTGCCTGTAGTCATGTGCATATGGAATAACTGACCGGCCTGAAAAATCAAAGTCGCTTTGTCTAGTCACTTAATAGATATCGCTCATTCTCTCATAAAGAGTCATTCTGACTCTCTTTCGACGCACAGCCTTTCATCGCCGCTTTCAGGCATCCTGTATTGAATGGCTTGCGATGTACCAGGCACATACCGCCTACCCGCTCACGACACTAACATTATTTGGACGCCGGACCCCTGCCTTATGATCGCCATTGTCCGCTGTTCGCTCACAGCGGACATTTTGGCATTCGTCAGGCTGCTCTGTGCCAAAAACGGACATTGCCGTTTCACTATCAGTATATATCTGTGCGCTGCTGGCAGCATGGCAACAGAAAACGCTGTAATTCAGCCGTGACTTCTTTTGGATTTTCCTCGGCCATATGGTGACCGCTGGCTATCGCCTTGCCCCGGACATCACGTGCCCAGGTTTTCCAGATACCTAATACATCGCCATATATATCTTCCAGATCATCATATTTTGACCATAAACAAAGCGTTGGGCACATAATCAGGTTTCCTTTCTGACGATCCTGAAGCTCATGTTCTTTATCAATGCTAAGACCGGCACGATAGTCCTCGAGCATCCCATGGACAGTTTCCGGATCATGAATAGCTTTTCTGAACTCAAGGTACTCTTCATTTCCCATTGTTTCAGGCTGCCCGCCATACCATTTGTCAGGATCAGCGAGTATTGCCCGCTCCGGTTTTTCTGGCTGAGCAAAGAAGAACCAGTGATACCACTGCCGGGCAAACTTCTCATTACACCGGTTGAGGGCTTCAAGTATTGGAATGCAATCAAGTACGGCAAGCCGTGTGATTCGCTCTGGATAGTCAAGAGCGGCTCTGTAAGCTGTGTAACTTCCTCTGTCATGCCCAACAAGCGCAAATTGCTCAAAACCAAGCTGACTCATCAACTCAATACAATCTTTTGCTTTAGCTCTTTTAGAAGAACCCGCATGATCACGCTGATCAGCCGGCTTTGACGATTGGCCGAACCCCCGCAAATCAGGGCATACGACGGTAAATGATTTGGCTAGCTCGGGAGCCACTTTTGACCAGGTTACATGGGTACGGGGGTGTCCATGCAATAACAGAACAGGTGGCCCATTCCCCCCATAGCGCACATTGAGCTCTGCTTCTGAAAGGCTGACCCGTGTATGTGTAAATCCTTCAAACATATGCTGCCTCCCACGCCACTAGTGTGGGGATAATTATAGGCTGCTGTGTAGTTGGGCACGTTGCTACATAAGGGGTTGGGCAGAATTCACCTTTCATTCGGCCTGCCTGTTGGTCCGCTCTGTGCCGGAAGTGGGTGTTCGGATAAGCTCGTTATCGATACAACTGTTAAAAATGATGACGCATAGTGTTTATTTTTATAGGGTAACGGAGGATTCTAAAACCGGCGAGGAGTGGGCATGGAAGGTATTCAGAGAAGATTACGCATCGCAGCAGGACAGTTTGCGCCGGTGCGCGGCGGTATCGATGAGAATATGCATTATCACGACATGCTGATTAAGTCCGCAGCATCCGCAGGCGTTAACCTGATCATCTTCCCTGAACTCTCTCTGACAGGTTATGAACCTGACATGGCTGAAGAGCTGGCTCTGGCTGATGAAGCCTGTCTTAGCCCACTTCAGGTATTGTCTGACAGATACGATATGACGATTATCGCAGGTGCACCGCTGCGTGTTAAAGAGGGAAAACCGGCCATTGGTGCCTGTGTGATTTCTTCCGGGCGGCCTGTTTTCTATTACCGAAAAATGCATCTTCACCCTGGGGAGTCCGACTATTTTTCAGTGGGTCATACGGAGTGCATTTTTAAGGAACAGGCATTTAATGTAGGCGTAGCGATATGCGCAGATGCAGGACAACCGGTGCATGCAGAACGCACGGTACAGCAGGGTGCTGACGTGTATCTGAACTCCGTGTTGAGCGCCGGTGGGTATGACAAAGATGCCGGGCAGCTTCAACATTACGCCAGACTTTACGCAATGCCCACGCTGATGGCCAATTACTGTGGCCCGTCAGGTGGCTGGAAACCGGCAGGTAAAAGCGCCGCGTGGGATGCCAGGGGTGAACTTATCGCGCAGGCTCCGGAGGATGGTGCTGCCCTGGTTATCATGAACATTCAGGGCGGAGAGTGTTCGGGCGACGTCATCCGTCTCAATACATAAAAGTAAGCCAGGGAAGTCCACTGTGCCTTTTAGCATTCACTTAAGAAGTGAAAAGAGACATGTCCGCTTTTCGCTCAACGCGGACGTTTATTTTCAGCGCGCACGAGTGATACGCACAAGAACGTCCTGCCAGTGGGCGGGTGGCTTACAGGGTGGCTATAAAACAGGATCACAATTCCTGCAGAGACTGGAGGATCGTCTCGTTCATTTCGCGCACGGCCTGGTCGCGCCGGCGATAGTAGGTCCATTTGCCTACTTTGCTGGCTTCAAGCAGCCCGGCATCATGCAGCGCTTTGAGACACAGCGAGGTGGCGGGCTGTGACAGCCCCGCCTTGTCCTGGATAAGACTGGCACACACACCGTACTGTTCGAAAGGGTAGAGCTGAGAATAGCCAGCAAAAGCTTCATCAGGGGCTCTAAGCCATTTCAGCACCGCAACCCGCGTAGGGTTGGACAGTAATTTAATGGCGTTTTCTGGTGACATGCCATCTCCAGGTGTCAGGAAGAGTAAAAAGGATAATCAGTATAACCTTTTCGGGTCCCGCCATACAGCGAGGCTGTCTCTACTTTATTCAGCGGGTAGCCCGCGTTAAAACGCGCAGGTAAATCCGGATTAGCGATAAACGTGCGCCCAAAGCCGAACAGATCTCCCCAGCCCTTTTCCAGCATACGTTCGGCTTTTTCCAGGGTATAGCGGCCAGAATACATAATCGGTGAACGGAAGGTTTCCCGAAGCGCAATACGAAAACTCTCCGGCATATCCGGGCTATTATCCCAGTCAGCTTCGGCGATTGACAGATAACCCACGCCGAGTTCGTTCAGGAGCTGCGCTGCACGGATGTAGGTGGCATGCGGATCGCTCTCAACCAGCCCCAGATAGACGCGCTCTTCATCCGTACTCGAAAACAGGGGAGCAAAGCGCACACCGACGCGGTGACTCCCGAATACGGCGCTGACTGCCTCAGTCACTTCACGCAGGAAGCGCAGGCGGTTATCAAGTGAGCCGCCATATTCATCGCTACGGAAGTTAGTGTGTTCAGAGATAAACTGATTGATCAGATAACCGTTGGCTGAATGAAGCTCAACACCGTCAAAGCCCGCTTTTTTTGCGTTCTCCGCAGCGGTACGGTACATCACCACAATCTCTTTCACTTCCGCCGTTGTCAGTTCGCGCGGCGTGCTGGGTGCAGTCAGGATGCCGGCACCGGGCCCGGTTTCAATAAATACCCTGACACCGGTAGCGGTAACCGGGGAGGGTGCCACGGGGGATTGCTTTTCCGGCTGAAGTTCGGTGTGGGAAACCCGGCCGACGTGCCAGAGCTGACAGAAAATGGTGCCGCCCTCTTCATGAACCGCATCGGTGACTTTTTTCCACCCTGCGATTTGCGCTTCGCTGTGTATACCGGGCGTCCAGGCATATCCCTGGCCGCGGGGTTCAATCTGCGTGCCTTCGGTGATCATAAAGCCGGCGCTGGCGCGCTGGCGGTAATAATCCACCATCATTTCCCCAGGGATGTTGCCGGGCTGCTCACTGCGGCAACGGGTCAGCGGCGGCAGGGCAATACGGTTACGCAGCGGGTAACCACCCAACTGCAGGGGAGCAAAAAGCGACGACATAAGTAAAATCCTTCGATAAATAAGAGGGGGCATTATATTTAAAGATTTAAATATGTAAATGTTTAGTTTGTGCTGTTTTCCACGCAGCCCCGGCGTGTGTGCTTCCCCCTCGCCGCCATCCGCTGGTCAGCCTTATGGATAAACCACCCTGTAACCGTTCTCAGCCCTGAGAAGGCGGGCAAACCCGGCATGATTAAGATGCATTCCCGCAATAAGCAGTTTTTCCCTGACAGCCTGTTCAAGGAATTTTTGCCGTGTTTCTCTGGCCTGAACGAGATCCACATCAAATGCAATGCCCACAGACGGGCAGGCTGACTGGACATGGGGAAAATGAACGAGATCGCCCCATATCATCAGGCTCTGGTCACCTGAATCAATGCGGAAGCCCATATGCCCAGGCGTATGGCCCGGCAGCCATACAGGGCGAATCCCCGGCGTTATCTCTCTCTCACCAGCCAAACGTATCTTTCCGGCATAGGCGTTTAAGACCTTACGCGCCAGAATGAAATTACGTTTGCCGCGCTCGTTGGCGCTTTGCTGTTTTTCATCATCCAGCCAGTGTTCAACTTCAAGCGGATGAAGATAAAGCTCAGCCTTTTTATAGACAGGCCCTCCGCGTTCATCCAGCAAGCCGCCAATATGATCGGGATGGCCGTGCGTCAATAATATTGTGTCAATCTCATCAGGGTGGATGCCAAGCATCTCTTGTTTTTCCCGGAGTTGCCCGCCTACGTGGTTATGCCCACCTGCGCCGGCATCTATCAGGATAGTGCGTCCACACCCACGGATGAGGTAACAGTTGATATGGATGTGTCCATAATTCGCTATCCCGGCGCTGCGCTGGAGACTTTCAGCTTCAGCGACCTGAATGCCTGACAGTAAATCCAGGGTTGCTTCCATTGTGCCATCGCTCAGCGCGATGACCTCATAACTGCCGACCTGACAGGACGGAAAAAGAGCTGATTGCATACATACCCTTAAAGAGTGAAAACGAGCGATAACGTGGAGGATGACTTTTCATCATGCTAAACAAGGTATTCCTCTGTTAAAATCGATATTATTTCACTGCTTAGTGATATTTTGTCACTGAGAATAAGGCCTGCACAGGCATTCAAGGCTGCTATCATGCCCATGAAAATCCCCAGTAGCCGCGCTCTGCTTGTCTTTGAGGCCGCAGCAAAGCACGGTAATTTCGCCCGCGCTGCGCAGGAATTGTCACTGACTGAGGGAGCAGTCAGCCGGCAGATAGCACGCCTTGAAACCATGCTGAATTGCAGGCTGTTTGATCGTACCGGCAGTCGCGTTAAGCTCAATCCGATTGGCGCC
This sequence comes from Nissabacter archeti, assembly GCF_018257325.1. NCBI lineage: Bacteria > Pseudomonadati > Pseudomonadota > Gammaproteobacteria > Enterobacterales > Yersiniaceae > Nissabacter > Nissabacter archeti. The sequence goes on along the minus strand of NZ_JAERKB010000007.1, from coordinate 200,304 downwards.
CGCTACGCACAACAGATACGCGAAACGCTTGAACGGCTCGAAAGGGATACCCAATCCATCATGGGTATGCCGGAAGGCAGTACCAATCTGGATATCGCCGCACTGCCGACGTTTTCATGCCGCTGGCTGATCCCCCGCCTGCCCGGCTTTTACCTTCAGCACCCTGATATCACAGTGAACATTGCCGCCAGAACCGATCCTTTTATTCTTGCCGGCAGTGGCTTTGACGCAGTGGTGCATTTTGATCATCCTGCATGGGCAGGCATGCATATGCAGTTTCTTTTCCAGGAAACGCTATTGCCCATCTGTCATCCAGCACTGGTTGAGAACAAAACAGATAACGCGGAATTAAATGCGCTTCCAAGGATCCACCGTCGCCAGAATCCGCAGGCATGGCAACACTATGCGCAGGAAACCGGGATCGTGCTTGATAAGCCGGCGCAGGGCATTCGCTATGATCTCCATGAAATGTCGATTGCCGCTGCGCTGTCAGGGCAAGGCGTCGCAATGGTGCCGCGCATGTATGTAGAAAGGGAATTAAATAACGGTGAGCTTGTTGCACCCTGGCCTGAAGCCACATCATTAAGCAAAAGGTTTTTTTTAATTAAACCGGCCGAAACAAGCATTAATAACGCGGCGCTGCACGCCTTTGAGCGCTGGCTATTGGCAGAGATTAAGCAAGAAACATAACCTCGCCGGTACTGATAAACGCTACCCCCGGCTCCATGTGCAGCCGTAACACCTCTTCCAGGCCACCCGCCACCCGAAGAGGGGGGCGTTAAGGCCCATCAATGCCCGCTTGCCGCTCAAAGCGGACATGGCACCCGCCCCAGGCGGTTCTGTGCCGGAGTGGGCATCGATCATAGAAAATGTGCCATTCTGAGCGCCCGGCACGTATCCTGCCTGACATAATGACCCTGCGATGTGCGTACTTCTGAGGATGCCGACATGACCGCTTTTCATCAACTGACAGCCACCAGCCTGCGTGGCCAGCTCATCCCAATGGCCGACTACGCCGGCAAGCTGGTTATCGTGGTGAATACCGCCAGCCATTGTGGATTCACGCCACAATACGCAGGCCTTGAATCGCTCTACCAGAAATACGCTGAAAAGGGGCTGGTGGTGCTTGGTTTTCCCTGCAACCAGTTCGGTAAGCAGGAACCCGGCGGTGCTGATGACATCGCGCAGACCTGCCACATCAACTACGGTGTGAGCTTCCCGATGTTCGGGAAAGTGGAGGTTAACGGCAGCTCAACGCACCCGGTGTTTCGTTACCTGAAAGCCGAGTTGCCCGGCGTACTGGGCAGGCGGATCACCTGGAACTTTACCAAGTTTCTGATCGGACGGGACGGTAAACCACTCAGGCGTTTTGCCCCGATCACCACCCCGGAGAAAATGGAAGCCGCCATCCTTACGGCACTTCAACGCTAAGCGTTTCCCGGCACTGTTTGCGCCATGCAGCCTGCCGAACGGCGGCTCAGCGTGAATGCCGGGTCAACATGTTGAATGAGTGTCAGCTTGCGACTGCACATGGGCGAACATCGGGCGGCACTTTGGCATGAAGGGCCGTACCCGTACGTCAACCCTGACAACAATGACACTCCTGTCATGACATTCTGCAACACGTCGAACAAAGGGCGGTCCCTGCCACAGGACCGTCAGCCCCCGGATAACCTGTTCACTGGCTTGCCGGCATAGCGGGTTACATCGACATCTGCTGGGCGGATTTCAGGTGCTGTTCAACCACCGGCGTATGCGCCTCGGCCAGGGCTTTCACATCCGGGTCCGTGATGTTTTTGGCGTCACTCTGTAGTTTCGACAGCACCATCTCGTGGTCTTTAGTGCCGGCGTTTTCCATGTACATCTTGTCAAATGCGCTGCCGCTTTGCGCTTCCAGCTTGGTGGCCATGGCTTTGTGCTCGGCGTCCGGCTCAGTCGGCAGTGCGATGCCTTTTTGCTGGGCGACCGTCTGTACTTTGGTCAAGGCATTGCCGTGGTCTTCAATCATCTTCTGGGCGAATGCTTTAACGTCACTGCTCTGGGCTTTACTCAGCGCGATCTTGGCGGCGGCGATTTCGTTAATATTGGCCTGTGCCATGTCCTTCACCGCTTTTTCATCTCCGGCGCTGAGTTTGGCACCCGATGCGGCCTGGCCTGCGGCACTGGTCTGCGCGGCGCTTGCCGGCGCCTGGGCTTGCACTGCGGCAGTGCTGAACATTGCGGCGACTGCCGATGCGACGAGCAGCCCTTTCAAGGTTTGGCTCTTTTGCATGTTGTTCTCCTGATGGTCATGGGGAGGGTAGGGGTCAGGTCATTAACCGTGCGCAACCTTGCAGGCAAATGACAACGGCACTATTCAGTATAGATGAACAATCCGGGGCGGCAGGAATGGCGGCAGCGGGAGGCTGAAGCTGACGTGATAGATGCCCTGAACGCTGAGAATGACAAAAAAAGGCCTGAGCAAACCCAGATCAGAACAGCGCGTTTTTACCGGCGGGGGCGTCATTCAACATGACGTTATCGGTAAGAGGGTTTCACGGCCGAGGTAATGCCCCTTTTTGGGCTTTTTCAAAGCCCTGTTTGTTTATCCTCATTGGCGTCACCGGCATACCATAAAAATCAAACGCCTCTCCGGTAATGTCCCCGCCAAGCTGGGTAATAATCCTGACCGTTGTATCCCGGGCTTCGATGATTATCTCGTTATTGTGCTGGAAGCATTCTTTTAACGAGGTGAGGGCTAACCGTTTGCCTATCCCCATGCCTCTGTATTCCGGCTCAACGGCAAAACGCCCCCAGTGGCACTGATCATTTTCCTGCCAGCAGGCTACGGCGCCCAGCAGATATTCTCCCGAACGCGCTACCCACCATTTGCCTGCGTATTCTTCAGGGATGCTGATGAGATGGTCAGGAATTTTCTGTTCATCAAAAAAGGTTTCACGTAAAAGACGGTCAACCTCTGAACGTTGGTTTTCCCGCAAACGCTCAATCAGGATCCTCTCCGGATTACGCGCACAGTTGCGGCGGAATGCCCCTTTACGGAACGTGCTTAAGCCTTTAACAAGGGCTTCTGCTTCATTATTTTCCATGTGCACATTGATAAAGCTCAGGTCTTTATCGGCTATGCTATTGGCTTTTGATAATGTTGCCTGGCCTGCCGTTGTGATTCGGAAGTGTTTAACCCGTTTGTCTTTTGATATAAAAAGCGACTCAACATAATCCTTCTCTATCAAAGCCGTTAACATCCGGCTTAGCGAGGCTTTATCGATAGTTAACTGAATTTGAAGCTCATTGAATGACGTTATTCCGTTTTTGAACAAATAGGTGAGAAGATGAGCCTGCGTCAATGACAGTCCCGTCCCAAAACAGTTTTTATCAAGTAACCCCAGCTCTCTGACGAGATAGCGTAATTCAGCCCGGATGTCATGAATATAAGACATAAATTCCCTTATTGTTGATACTATCAATTTTTTATTTAACATGGGGTCGCAATGTTGTCAATAATATTGGTTGATAGTATCAACAAAGTTGAATAACGGGTCTCCTGTGGCGGTGAAGCCTGTCTCTGCCTACATCTTTTGGCGATCTGCGCCGTAGGCCACGGCTTTCAGTGCGTGCAGCGCGTCCAGGCGCATCTGCAATGCCGCGTCAATATTGTCATAGGCGGTGCTGCCGAGCGGCAGGCGTAACGGGGGGCCGGCAGCATCAGCCGCGGTGATTATCGCCGTAACGCATTTTTGCGCATCCCCCTTAATCGCAAACTCACCGCTCATCAGCACTGCCCGCAGTTTTCCTGCTGCCGTCTCATGGTACACGGGTAAGGCATCAGCGATATCCAGCCCCGCACCAAACTGCGTCGCCGTCGGCCCCGGCTCTACCAGCAAGAAGTCGATGCCGAACGCCGCCACTTCCTGCCGCACCGCTTCGACAAAACCTTCTATGCCCCATTTAGTGGCGTGATACACACTGAAACCGGGGTAAGCGATCTGGCCCCCTTCCGAGGAAACCTGCACGATACGGCCGCCGCCCTGTTGCCGCATAAACGGAATCACTGCGCGAATCAGCTGGATTGAGCCGGTGAGATTGGTCGCGATCTGCCGTTCAATCTGCCTGTCGTCCAGTTCTTCCGCTGCGCCAAACAGCCCATAAGCCGCGTTGCTCACCACCACATCAATGCGCCCCGCCTGAGCAAATGCCGCTTCAACGAGGGGCCTGATGGTGGCCGTCTTGCTGATATCAAGCACCACCACCTGCAAATTATCACCGTATTGCACGCGCATATCCTCTAATGCCGCTTCACGCCGGACACTTGCCACGACCCGATCGCCACGGGCCAGCAGGTTTTCACACATCAGGCGGCCCAGTCCGCTGGATGCGCCGGTAATCAGCCAGGTTTTCATGATTTTCATCTCCGTTTAGTGAACTGACGTTCAGCTTAAAACAAATGATTGATGGCATAATCTCCCCAAACCGGCATGAGATGGTGTGAAATATTCAACAATGAAACGCCCTTCCTGGAACGAATTACTGGCAGTAAAAACAGTGGCCGACCAGCGCAGTTTTCGCCGCGCTGCCGATGTGCTCGGGCTGAAACGTTCAACGCTCAGCCATACGATCAAAGGGCTGGAGACGGCGCTTGGCGTGCGGCTTTTCCACCGGACAACCCGAAGCGTGGCATTGACCGAAACCGGCGAAATGCTGATTGAACGCCTGGCACCGCTGCTCACCCAGATGGATGAGCTGCTGAACGACGTGACCGCCAGCGACCATCAGCCCTATGGGACACTGCGCATCAGCGCCAGTGATGCCGCGATCAGCCTGCTGCTGGAAGCCATATTGCCGGCATTCATCCAGAAATATCCGGGGATTGAAATGGATGTCGTCGCGCAAGGCCAGTTGGTGGATATTGTGGAGCAGGGGTTTGATGCAGGCATACGGCTGTTTGAAGATGTGCCTAAAGATATGGTGGCCGTTTCCCTGAGCGGGCCGTTGCGCTTTGTTACGGTGGCCTCGCCTGATTACCTGGCCTCGCGGCCTGAAATTCAGCATCCACAGGATGTCATGCAGCACACCTGCTTACGGCAGCGCCTGCCGGGCGGGAAACGTTACCATTGGGAATACCAGCAGGATGAGCAACAGTTTGCCCTGGATGTTCCGGGCAGCCTGACCCTTAACAGCAGCGCGTTAATGGTTGAGGCGGCTGTTGCCGGGATGGGCCTGGCCTATGTGCCGGAGCGCTATGCCCGGCCGTGGCTGTCAACCCAACAACTGGTAACGTTGTTAGACGACTGGACGATAGCGTCACAAGGTATGGCGCTCTACTTCCCGCAGAATCGTCATATGCCCGTCGCGTTACGGCTGTTTATTGATACGGTAAACGCGACCCTGCGCCCCCGCCATTGAGTTACCGGCCCTGGTCATAAAATCACACGGGTGAAAAGGGATACCAGGCCCTGACAGGGGGCCGCTTTGTGCCGGAAGCGGACAGCAGGGCGGGCTAACGCAACCCAAGTGCCTCAATCACCGCGGCGATCTCCGTGCAATCCTGGGCAGAGAGCGGCTTCAGCGGGCGCGGTAAGCAGGTGGGGCTAACCAGCCCCAGCACCCCTGCCGCTGCGGCCATTACGCGGAGGCTGCCGCCGTGGCGGCGGAACAGCGCCCACAGCGGTGCCAGGCGCTCAGTGAGGGCAGTAACCTGGGCCTTGTCACCACGGGCAGCGGCGTCGGTGATGGCTTTTGCCGTCTGGGGGAACAGCCCGCCACACACCGAGTACCAGACCTCGCAGCCCGCGTTCAGCCCCAGGCCCGCAAAGGCATCCCCGCTGATCCCGAGGGTCACCGTGGCCGGGATCTTTTCGCGCAGTTGCTGTACGCGGGCGTTGGCCGCGGCCGCTTCCGCAGGCACGCCGGGGATCTTGATGGAGCCAATCCGCGGCAGTGCGGCGATGCGGCCGTGCAGCTCATCAGAGAAGGTGAAATGGGTGGTGCCGGGGTTGTCATAAACGCAGACCGGCACGGAAACATGGCGCGATACGGTGTCAAACAGCCCGTAAACCTCCTCCTCCGTCAGCGTCTGATAAGACATCGCCGGCAACAGCAGGCCATCCGCCCCGGCGTGCTGGGCATCATCCGCCAGATCCAACACCTGGCGGGTGCTGACCGCCCCGATAGAGACCATCATCGGGATCGTCCCAGCCTGCGCTTTCGCCAGCGCCGCTACCCGTTTGCGCTGTTCACGGGTCAGGTAGGCGTAGCTCCCGGTTGAGCCGAGCACGCCCAGTGAATCCACCCCCGCGCTGACCAGGCGTTCCAGAAGGCGCTGGAACCCGGCATCGTCGATGTCGCCGTCCGGTGTGAACGGCGTCAGGGGGAAGGCACTTAATCCGTTGAACATGGCAAACTCCTTCTTTTTTCGGGTGCTTTTTTCGTGCGATGGAAAAGCGGGCGCGGGTCAGCGCCCTTTTTTCTTGCGGCCGGGCTGGGTAAAGCGCTTGCGCCCGGCCGGTGCGCCGCCGGATTTGTCCGCGCTTTTCGGCGCGCTGCCGGCGGGCTTTTTCACCTGCGGTTTGGCCTGCGCTTTTTTCGCCGGTTTATCTTCGGAGGTGGAGTTTTCAAGCAATTTGAAAAGGTCGATCAGCTCATCGTCGGTCAGGTCACGCCATTCGCCCTGCGGCAGCCCTTTCAGGCTGATGTTCATGATGCGCGTACGTTCCAGCTTGGTGACTTCATAGCCAAAGTGCTGGCACATACGGCGGATCTGGCGGTTAAGCCCCTGCACCAGCGTGATGCGGAACACAAACGGTGCCTCTTTTTTCACTTTGCACTTTTTGGTGACCGTGCCGAGCATCGGCACCCCGGCGCCCATCCCGCGGATAAACTCGTCGGTGACCGGCTTATTTACCGTGACCACATACTCTTTTTCGTGATCGTTACCGGCTCGCAGGATTTTATTGACCAGGTCGCCGTGGTTGGTCAGCAGGATCAGCCCTTGTGAGTCTTTATCCAGCCGCCCGATAGGGAACACGCGTTTGCTGTGGTTCACAAAATCAACAATGTTGTCCTGCTCACCCTCTTCGGTGGTGCTGACGATCCCTACCGGTTTATTCAGCGCGATCAACACCAGATCTTCTTCATTGCGCGCTTCAATCAGCCGGCCGTTCACTTTCACCACATCCCCGGCCGAGACCTGATCGCCAATCGTTGCGCGTTTGCCGTTAATAAAAACCAGCCCTTGTTCAATGTAACGGTCGGCTTCGCGACGGGAGCAGATACCGCTCTCGCTGATGTATTTGTTAAGACGGGTGGTTGAATGGCTCAGCATGGTTCCTCCAAAAAAAACGGACTATACCCTACGCCCGGCAGGTTGCGAAGCCTGGCCGCGGGAAATCCGCGCAGGCGGCTGAAGCGCATACAGGCCGCGGCCGTCCGGCTATTTTTGCTGCTGCCGGAAGCGGGCCACTTTGGCGCGGTTGCCGCACAACGCCATGCTGCACCAGCGGCGGCGGTGCGCTTTGGTTTTATCGTAAAACCACAGCGTGCATTCCGGATGCTCGCACTCCCGCACCCGCGCAAAATCCCCTTCTGCCAGCAAAGAGGCCGCCCGTTCCGCCACCGGCCCCAGCAGCGCGGCCGGTGTCTGTTCCGGATAGACGCGCGTGATGTGCAGCGCGCCGTCTTCCCCGGTGATTAACTGGTTGCAGCCCCCGGCCGCCGCCAGCGCGCGGTTCAGCGGCGTGACGTCCGGCGTGCGGCCGGCTTTTTTCTGCGCCACCAGCACCCGGAGGGTGTCACGCAACTGCCGTGCCTGATGCAGCAGCCCGCCGGGGGCACCTGCCGCCGCGTGGCCTGCTGCCAGCCCGGCCTGCACCAGCCAGCGAAGGACATCCTCATCGGATTGCCAGGCGTCATGGGGTTCTCCCCCGGCTTGCGCCACGCTGTTGATGAAATCAAGCGCCGGGTGGTCGGCCAGAAAAAGCGGGCCGGTGGGGGTGGAGTGAAGAGACATCAGATTCCTCAGGCAGTGTTAACGTCATCTGACTGTAACCGATAAACAGCAGGATGAACAGTTACGCTCGGCAAGTTGTAACCATTACAAATAACATTGACAGGTTACAAGATCCCGCCATACTGAAAATGTAACCTGTAAAACGCATTTTAACCGTTACAACCCGGAGCCACTTATGACCATGTCCCCTGATTTCCCTGTGCGTTACCTGTTTGCTGAGGCCGATGGCGTGCGGGTGTTTTACCGCGAAGCCGGTGACCCGGCTAACCCCACGCTGTTGCTGCTGCACGGCTACCCCAGTTCCTCGCACCAGTTCCGGCAATTGATCCCGCTGCTGGCAGACCGTTTCCATCTGGTTGCCCCCGATCTGCCCGGCTTCGGTTTTACCGACGTCCCGGCCGCACGCCATTATCATTACCGGTTCGACACCCTGGCACAGACGCTCACGGCGTTTGTGGATGTGCTGGGGCTGACGCGCTATGCGCTGTACGTGTTTGATTACGGTGCGCCGGTGGGGTTGCGGCTGGCGCTGAACTACCCGGAGCGGGTGAGCGGGCTTATCTCGCAGAACGTCAACGCCTACCTGGAAGGGCTGGGTGAGGCGTGGGCGCCGGTGCGCGCCTACTGGGACGATCCTTCGGCGGAAAACCGGCAAACGGTCAGCGACGCGATGCTGACCCTGGAAAGCACGACATGGCAGTACCTGCATGGCGTGAAAGACCCCGCCAGTGTGGCCCCGGAGGGGTATTACCTGGATACGCTGCTGATGGAACGCCCCGGCAACAAAGAGATTCAGCTGGATCTGTGCCTGGATTACGCCAACAACCTGACGCGCTACCCCGACTTCCAGGCGTTTTTCCGCCAGGCCCAACTGCCTACGCTGGTCATCTGGGGCGAGCACGATCCGTTCTTTATCCCGCCGGGCGCGCACGCCTATCAACGGGACAACCCCAATGCGGTGGTGGAACTGCTGGACACCGGCCACTTTGCGCTGGAAACCCATGTGTATCATATCGCTGCCCGCATCCGGGACGTGATCGGCAGCGCGATCACAAACTCGTGAACAGGAATCCACAATACGCCGTAATCCGCTATGGTGTGTGAGGGGCAAAAAAACACGCCGCCTCACACCGGGCCGGGTTGCGGCCATTATTGGGGAGAATGAGTGTTGAAACAGAGAACCTTCGGCAAAACCGCACGCAGTGTGTCGGAAGTCGGCTTTGGGGCCTGGGCAATAGGCGGCACCTGGGGCGACGTCTCCCATGAGGATGCCAAACAGGCGCTGAATGCCGCGCTGGATGCCGGGATCACCTTTATCGATACCGCGGATGTCTACGGCGATGGCCGCTCAGAGAAGATCATCGCGGAAGTGCTGCGGGAGCGGGGAGGGGCGGCACCGTTTATCGCCACCAAACTCGGGCGGCGGCTCGACCCGCATGTGGCCGCAGGCTACAACAACGCACAGCGCCTCAACGAGTTTGTGGATCGCTCACGTGAAAACCTGGGTATCGAGACGCTGGATCTGGTGCAACTCCACTGCCCGCCGACAGAGGTCTACTACCAGCCGGAGGTGTTCGGCATCATGGATGAGATGGTCGCCGCCGGGAAAATCCGCGCTTATGGCGTCTCGGTGGAGAAAATAGAGGAGGGGCTGAAGGCGATTGAGTTCCCGAACGTCTCTTCGGTACAGATTATTTATAACCTGTTCCGCCAGCGCCCGGCGGAGTTGTTCTTCCGCGAGGCACAGCGGCGCAACGTCGCCATCATTGCACGGGTGCCGCTGGCTTCCGGCCTGCTGACCGGCAAAATGCGCGCTGACACCGCCTTCGCTGCGGATGACCACCGCGCCTTTAACCGCAACGGCGACGCTTTCGATAAAGGCGAAACCTTCTCCGGCGTGCCGTTTGAGGTGGCGCTGGAGGCGGTGGAGGCTGTCCGCCGCTATGTGCCGGGTGACGCCACAATGGCGGAATTTGCCCTGCGCTGGATCCTGATGGAGCAGGCGGTGACGGTGGTGATCCCCGGCGCGAAAAACGCCCAACAGGCCGGGACCAATGCCCGCGCCAGTGCACTCCCGGCGCTGGATGACGCGACCATGGCGGCCCTGCGCGAAATCTACCAGACGCAAATCGCCCCCTGGGTGCATCAGCGCTGGTAAGCCGCGCCGCTGTCACACGGCGGGCGCACTCCCGGTATGTCCGGGGCGCGCCCGCGTTATGCCTTTCAGGGGCCGGCGATCAGCCCCGGCGTTTCACGTCCTGAACCTGCACGGCGGGGCGGTGTTTTACCCGGCTTGCGCAGGCTATCGCCAGGAGGGAAATCGCCACTGTGGCAAGCAGATACCACGCCACCGGTGCCCAGTCCCCGTCATATTTTGCCAGCAGCCCGGTCGCGATAAGGGGCGCGGTGCCGCCTGCCAGCGCCGCACCCAACTGGTAACCGAGCGTAATGCCGGTATAGCGGACATTGGCACTGAAGATTTCAGAGCAGAGCGTACCGAGCACCGCCGTCACCGGCGCCCAGAGAATGCCGAAGGCAATCACCGTCGCCAGGACGATCCCCCAGGTGGTGCCGGTGTCGAGCAGCATAAACCAGGGCACGATAAACAGGCCGAGCACAAACACACTGACCGCATACATCCGCCGGCGGCCCACTTTATCGGACAGCAGCCCCATCAGCGGGATCATGAACGTCGCCACCAGCGCCCCCAGGGTGACCGCCTCCAGCGCCTGCGATTTTTGGTAGGTGAGGGTGGTGGTGGCATAACTCACGACAAAGGTTGAGAAAATATAGAATGGCGCGGTTTCCACCACTTTCAGCCCGGCGGCAATCAGCACTTCACGCCAGTGGTGTTTGAAGGTATCGCGCAGGGGCGCTTTGGCGACGTGGCCCGACTGTTTGATTTTCTTAAAGTCCGGGGTTTCATCAATCCCTTTACGGATCCACAGCCCCAGCAGAACCAGCACGGCACTCAACAGGAAAGGAATGCGCCAGCCCCAGGAGAGGAACGCCTCTTCGCTGAACAGGGTCATCAGCGAGACGATGAAGGTGGCCATCAGCATCCCGATGGTCACGCCCGCCTGCGGGATGCTGCCGAAAAAGCCTTTGCGCTTCTCAGGTGCATACTCATAGGCCAGCAACAGCGCGCCGCCCCATTCACCGCCGATACCGATCCCCTGGATTATCCGCATCAGGATCAGCAGGGCGGGCGCCCACATGCCGATCATCTCATAAGTGGGCAACAACCCGATCATCACGGTGGCACCGCCCATCAATGACAGCGTCAGCACCAGCGTTTTCTTACGGCCAATCCGGTCGCCGATATGGGCAAAGATCACCCCGCCGATAGGGCGGATAAAGAACGTCAGGGAGAAGGAGAGATAGGAGAGGATAAGCCCGAGAACCGGGTCGACCATCGGGAAGAAAATCTTGTTAAACACCAGCGCTGCGGCGGTGCCGTACAGGAAATAATCGAACCATTCGATCGAGCTGCCCGTCAGGCTGGCAATTAATACTTTCTTATTTTTTCGTAGAACCGCCGTGCTGCTTTCTTGGTGTGTCATGACCTTTTCCCCGCCGCAATGATAAGTGAGCAGGTGTCACCCGGCATGTTTCAGGTGCAACCTGTAAGATAAAAAAAGGTTGTTAATTTGTGAAGCAACTTAGGGGGTCTGGTTATTTTTGACAAGCCGACGCGGCCGCAAACTGGTCAGATCACGCTTAAATTACCAGCAACTTTTGCTTTGGAAGGGGGGTTATACGGAGAAAGATTTTGTATACCGCTTTACCGGCAGAATAATATGCAGGTGCAACCGCATGATTTTTGGATGTTTCTGGTTATTTCAAATTAATGACAAAAAGGATGCCGCCGGCCACACTCTTCGTGGAGGGCAGCGGGGCAGGGCGGAAGGCCGGTAAACGCGTCATTCAATGAACCGGGCAAGCTCTTCAGAGGTGCCGTTGGGGAAACTTTTTTTCAGGTAGGCAAGGAAAGCTGACACCCGCGCACTCAATAACCGGCGTGAAGGGTAGAGTATCCAGAGCGCTGCTGCCGGCCCCGCGATGTCACCCCATTTCACCAGCCGCCCGGATGCCAGGTCGTTAAACACCAGAGACAGCGGCAGGCAGGCAACGCCCGCATTCAGCCTGACGGCATCGCGCACCATGATCATCGATGAAAGCGACAGCACCGGCGTCACGGCCAGGGGGGTTGGCCCCTGCGGCGTGATGATCTCCCAGTGGGATGGCGGCCCGACCGGCCCGCGGATCACCACCGGCACAGGCTCCCCCTCCGCAGGCCGCGCCTGCCTGGGGCCGGCCACCACCACCTGCCGGTCATGCAGGAAAGTCCGGCCGATCAGGGTGGCATCCTCTTTGGGGTTGACCCGGATCACCAGGTCGTACCCCTCTTCGATCATATCGATTTCACGGTCTTCGGTGGTCACTTCCAGTTGTACCCCAGGGTAGTCCCGCATAAAGCCTGCGGCGAGTTTCCCCATCGCCACCTGCGCAAACAGCAGGGGCGCACTGATCCGCAACCGGCCCCGCGGGGTACTGCCGCCGGAGGCTATCGCCGAGGCGGCTTCCTCAAGCTCGGTCAGCAACTGCCCCGTCCGCCCGTACAGCGCCCGGCCCTCTTCCGTCAGCCGGAGCGTGCGCCCGCGCTCAAACAGCCGCACGCCCAGGCTGGCCTCTAATTCTGCGACGCGCCGTGACAGGGTCGCCTTGGGGCGCCCGGTGGCACGGGCCGCTTTACCAAACCCGCCATGCCGGGCGACGAGGTTGAAATCATTCAGTGCCGGAAGGTCCATCTGTTCCACCTGTGAGACGTGATGTCTAACTATAGCGGCTATTCGCCTGTTTTTGGATCAGGGATACTCAGGGCGTCGATAGAGACAAACCTTCTGGAGAAATGCCATGACTATCCTCGTAACAGGTGCAACAGGCCGCGTCGGCCGCCATGTGGTTGAACAGCTGATCAAACGCGGCGCGGCTGTCCGGGTACTGACCCGCGACCCCGCGAAAGCCCGCTTCCCGGCAGGGGTGGACGTCGTGCAGGGGGACCTGCTGGACATCACCGCGCTGCGTACCGCCTTCACGGGCGTCAGCGCGCTGTTTCTGCTTAATGCGGTCACGGGGGACGAATTCACCCAGGCGATCATCACCCTGAACATCGCGCATGAATGCGGCGTCCGGCGGGTCGTTTACCTCTCGGTGCTGCATGCCGATCGTTTCGTGAATGTGCCCCACTTTGCGGTAAAAGCCGGTGCGGAGCGGATGCTCGCGCAAATGGGGTTCAGCGCCACCGTGCTGCGCCCGGCCTACTACATGGATAACGAGCAGATGATCAAGGACGTCATCCTCCGGCACGGTGTCTACCCGATGCCCATCGGCATGAAAGGCGTGGCGATGGTGGATGTCCGCGACATCGCGGAGGTCGCGGCGATTGCGCTGACCCGGCGTGCAGAGGCGCAGGGCGAACTTCCCTCTGAGGTCATTAACCTGGTGGGGCCGGATACCCTGACGGGGCCGGGCGTGGCCGCGATCTGGGCTGCGTTGCTGGGCCGTCCGGTGGCCTATGGCGGCGATGACCCCAGCGGGTTTGAACAGAACCTGGCGACGTTTATGCCGCCGTGGATGGCCTATGAGATGCGCCTGATGGCCGGACGCTACGTCAGTGACGGGATGGTCCCGGAGGCGGGCGACGTCACGCGCCTGACCAGCCTGCTGGGCCGCCCGCTGCACAGCTACCGCGAGTATGCCGCCGGCATGGTGTCGGCGGGGTGAGCTGTCAGGGATGCGGCCCGTCAGCGCCATACCGCCGGGCCGCGGGCCGGCGACGTGCCGGTCACGTCTGCCGCGGTGGGGATCATGCGCGTGGCGCGGCGTTACCTTTTTTCCGCCAGCAGGGTCTGCAGCAGCGTGACCAACTCCTGTTGCTGTGATGTGTTAAGCCGGGTAAGAAAGGCCGCATCCACCGCGTCCGCCACCGGGCGCGCCTGCTCAAGTACGGCAGCCCCTTTTGGCGTCAGGGTAATCAGGCGGCGACGCCGGTCAGTCTCCCCCGGCGCGCGGTTGACCAGCCCTTTTTTCTCCATCCTGACCAGCAGCTCGGCCAGCGTGGCTTTGGTCATCAGCGCATCCCCCATTAATTCCATCTGCTCAATCGCCGGTTTTTCCGCCACCGCACACAGCACCGAATATTGCTGCTTGGTCAGCTCAGGCAGGGATTTTTGCCATAGCGCGGTATGCTCCTGAAAAAGCTGCCGCATCAGGTGAAAGGGGATATTGCCAAGGTGATTTTTCATGTAGGGATACCGGTGCCGGCCTGTAAAAGCGCAAGAATACCCTATTCCGCCAGCCCACCGGAACTACCACGCCCGATACCCGTTTAAACATTCGTGCACGAACTTTTTTAGCGGCCTGATATTGTCAGCGGCGCAATTCGGCGTTAGGTTATTTATATAGTTCGCACACGAACATATTGGCTACACGGTTCCGCACGCGTTGCGCGTGCCCCTTTCATCGCCATGCGCCAGACAGGAGGTATCACCATGGCATTTGATGATTTACGCAGTTTTCTCAAGGCACTGGACGAGCAAGGGCAGTTGTTGCATATCGATGAAGAAGTCAACGCCGAGCCGGACATCGCCGCCGCCGCCAACGCTACCGGCCGCATTGGTGAAGGGGCTCCGGCCCTCTCGTTTACCCGCATCAAAGGGTTTCATCATGCCCATGTGGTGATGAACACGCTCGGCTCGTGGCAAAACCATGCGATTGCGCTTGGTCTGCCGCCCAATACGCCGGTGAAACAGCAGGTGGATGAGTTCATTCGCCGCTGGGATCATTTCCCCGTTGCGCCTGAGCGCCGCGACAACCCCGGCTGGGCAGAAAACAGCGTAGACGGCGAGGAGATTAACCTGTTCGACATCCTGCCGCTGTTCCGGCTTAACGACGGCGACGGCGGGTTTTATCTGGATAAGGCCTGTGTGGTGTCCCGCGACCCGCTGGACCCTGACCATTTCGGCAAGCAGAACGTCGGCATTTACCGCATGGAGGTCAAAGGCAAACGCAAACTTGGCCTGCAACCGGTACCGATGCATGACATCGCGCTGCACCTGCATAAAGCGGAAGAGCGGGGCGAGGATTTGCCAATCGCCATTACGCTCGGCAACGACCCAATCATTACCCTGATGGGTGCCACGCCGCTGAAATATGATCAGTCAGAATATGAGATGGCCGGTGCGTTGCGTGAAAGTGCCTATCCGATCGCCACGGCACCGCTGACCGGCTTCGACGTGCCCTGGGGGTCAGAGGTGATTCTGGAAGGGGTGATCGAAGGGCGCAAGCGTGAAATTGAAGGCCCCTTTGGTGAATTTACCGGCCATTATTCCGGCGGCCGCAATATGACGGTGGTGCGCATCGATAAGGTTTCCTACCGCACCAAACCGATTTTTGAGTCGCTCTACCTCGGTATGCCCTGGACGGAGATCGACTACCTGATTGGCCCAGCCACGTGTGTGCCGCTCTACCAGCAGCTGAAAGCGGAATTCCCTGAAGTGCAGGCGGTGAATGCGATGTACACGCATGGCCTGCTGGCGATTATCTCCACCAAAAAACGTTATGGCGGCTTCGCGCGCGCCGTGGGGTTACGCGCGATGACCACCCCGCATGGGCTGGGCTACGTGAAAATGGTGATCATGGTGGATGAGGATGTCGACCCGTTCGACCTGCCGCAGGTGATGTGGGCGCTCTCTTCCAAAGTGAACCCCGCCGGCGACCTGGTGCAGTTGCCCAATATGTCGGTACTGGAACTTGACCCCGGCTCCAGCCCGGCAGGGATTACCGACAAACTGATTATTGATGCCACTACGCCTGTTTCACCGGATAACCGCGGCCACTACAGCCAGCCGGTCAAAGATCTTCCCGAAACCGCGCAGTGGGCAGAGAAACTCACCGCCATGCTGGCTAACCGCAAATAAGGAGACGCAGATGATTTGCCCCCGCTGTGCCGATGCGCACATTGACACCTTGGCCACCTCGCCGGTTAACCATGTCTGGACGGTGTACCAATGCCAACGCTGCCTCTATACCTGGCGCGACACCGAACCGGCCCGCCGCACAGAGCGCGAACACTATCCCGAGGCCTTCCGCATGACCCAGCAAGACATCGATGACGCGCCGGAAGTGCCTGCCATCCCGCCGCTGCTGGCCCCCCGCGGGTAATGCCGGGGGGAACGGGGAGGCTGCCCCAGCCTGGGCTTAGCTACCTGGGCTGACGCCAACAGCCTGCCCACTCTGTACCGGCCGGAAAAACCGGGCCAGCGCTTCCGCCAGGGCCTCAGGTTGCTCATCCGGGATGAAATGGCCGCTGTGGCTGATCGTGATGCCGGTAACGTCATCCGCAAACCGGCGCAGCGGCACGGCCATATCAGGAATGGAGCCCTGATCGGCGCTGACGGCAAGCAGCGGCAGCGTCAGTTTGCCCTGTTCGCACAGTGCCCGGTTTTGCGCCGCGGAGACGCTCACCTCCCGGTAGGGGGCCAGCCCGGCCCGCAGTGCGCCGTTCTGTTTTAACAACCGCACATACTCTGCCATATCGGCATCACTGAAGGCCATGGGGCTTGCGGTTTTGCGCCGCAGGAACCAGTCCAGATAAATCTCTTCCCGCCCCGTGATTAATGCTTCGGGCAGATCCGGCAATAAATGGAACGCGAAATGCCAGGTTTTCCAGGCGTTGTCCGGGGTGGCCGGCAACGCGTCGGGCAGGGTAATGCCTGGGATGCCTGCATCAAGCAGCGCCAGTTTGATGACCTGCGGGCTATAACGCAGGGCATACGGCCAGGCCACCCAGGCACCCACATCATGGGCTGCGAGATAGTAGCGCCCCCTCTCCAGTGTGTGCATCAGCCCCTGCACTTTCGCGGCCAGGGCAAGGGTGTCGTAACCGGATTGCGGCTTGTCAGAGTCGCCCTGGCCGGGCAGGTCTGGCGCAATGATGTGGTAACGATCGGCCAGCCGGGCCATCACTTTATGCCAGGCGTACCCACTTTGCGGGAAGCCTGCCAGCAGCAGCAAGGTTTCACCCTGCGGGTTGCCGCCTCTGACGTAGTGCAGGCGGACACCCTCTACCGTCGCGTAATAATGGGCAAAACCAGGCAGGCCGGCCACCGGTTGTGACCAGGGTTGTGTAATGACTGGGTCAGACATGTAAACCTCCAATAATTAGGAAATGGTCATTTCCTTATTGAGCAAAAAATTTTACCCGAGCAGGGTGAGGGCAGTGGCGATCAGCTGTTCGTGTGCCGGCAATTCCCCGGTTTTCCCTGCCACACGCATACCCAGTACCAGGCACAGCAGCACGCCGCTCAGTGCGTTCGCATCATGGCGCGGATTCACCGATCCATCCTGCCGGCCCTGTTCAATCAGGTGCTGGAGAGAGTGCAGGTTACGTGTCAGGGCAGCCTGCACCAGCGCTGAAAGTTCGGCATCCAGGTGCTGTAATTCGACGGCACTGCCGACCACCAGGCAGCCGCGCCGCCCTTCGATACCGCTGGCAGACTCCAGGTAGAAGCGCAGCAGTTCGGCAATTTTTGCCCGGCCGTCAGGCTGATGTGCCAGCCGCTCGCTGAGCGCCTTATTGCGCAGCGAGGTATAACGCGCGAAGACTTGCAGGAACAGGCCGCGTTTGTCATGGAACGCTTTGTAGATACTGCCCACCGTGAGCTGCATGGCCGCACTCAGATCGCTGACCGAGGCACCGTGATAACCCTTTTCACGGAACACCAGCATGGCAAGGTCCAGCGCGGTCTCGCGATCAAATTCTCGTGGGCGGCCACGTTCACGTGTTCCAGAATGTTTTTCAGGCATGATGTTCATTATTTAGGAAACGATCGATTCCTAAATACTTACACAGAGTGGCCAAAATGAAAAGGGGGCGTTTCAGGCTGAAGGCAGAAGAAAGGTTGAAAACGACACCGCAAAACCGCCGGTGAGCCGACCGCAATTCTTTCCAATACCACGGGGGGGCGAGATGGTTTATTGAAAGCCTGGTTACCCACAAAGGAAGGACACCGCATGTTTACTCCGCTTTTTTGGCCTGTCACCGGCTTATCTCATCTTAACGGTGTCATCCTATGATGCCGTTCTCAAATGGTTTTTTGCTGAGCCTGTCGCTGTGCCTGGATATTGGGATTGCCAATATTGCCATGATCACGCTTGCCATGCAGCGGGGGTATTTCTATGGGTTCTGGCTGGGGATCGGCACGTGCGTCGGTGATTTGGCCTATGCATTACTGGCGTTGGCGGGGATGGCCGTACTGTTGCAGTACGAGGCTGTGCGGTGGATGCTGTGGGTAGGCGGGGGCGCGCTGCTGGTGTGGTTCGCGGTCAAAATGATCGTCGCGGCGTTCCAAAAAGCCGCTGAGCTGACGATAAACGAACCGCATCATTCCCGCTCATTGTTCCGTGAGTTCGGGCGCGGGATATTTCTCGCCATGTCATCGCCCAGCGCCATCCTGTGGTTTGCCACGGCAGGCGGGGCCCTCATCTCGCGGATGGGGCAGCACAGCATCACGGCGTCGTCCTGGTTTCTGAGCGGCTTTTTCTTTGCCGGCGTGTGCTGGACTTGCGTGATATGCCTGGCAGGCAGCGTTGGCGGTAAGTTTCTGGGGCCACGCTTACTTCACTATTCGTATATCGCGTCAGCGGTGATCTTCAGCTACTTTGCCGTTTACGTGATTGTGTCCGGGTACCGGGAATTCATTATCACCTGATCTGCGATGCGTAGTGGTGGGGCGTCGTCCCCATCACTTTACGAAACGCGTTGATAAAGTGGCTCTGGTCATAAAATCCCAGTGACATCGCGGCATCCAGGGGATGAACCTGATTGCGCAGCAGGATGCGCGCTTTATGCAGGCGCAGTTGCATATGGTATTGCAGCGGCGGCATTCCCGTATGCTGTGTGAACCGGCGGACAAAATGATATTTACTCAGGCCCGCCACCTCGGCCAGCCTGTCAAGTTGGGGCTTAACGCTGAGGTTTTCGCGTAAATAGTCAATGACCCATTGGATCCTGTTTTCTTCATCGCGGGTTAACACCGCCTGCGGCTCCAGGAGTTCACCGCAGAGCAACACCAGCTCCTGCTCCTGGCTGCCGCCCGCCTCCTCACGCGCCGAGTCAGCAAAACGGCAGAGTGCGCCAAACAGCCGCGGATCGTTAAGAATCCCTTCCCGCAACACCGGGGCTTCATGGCCGCTCTGCATATTGTGTTCGGCTGCCAGGGTTTTCAACAGACACTGAGGCAGATGCACGCTGACAAACTCCACGCGCTCGCTGCCAAAGTGTGAAGCCTGGATCGTGGCGGGGTTATATAAGGTGACCTGGCCACTTTTCACATACCCGGTGTGGCCCGAGAACCAGATTTCCTCCGTGCCGGTGAGGTTGGCGCTGATCACGTACTCATCATGCAGATGCCGGGGAAAGCCGGAATCACAGGCAATTACCCTGGAACACTCGATTCCGTTTTGACTGAACCACTCTGCCGAATGCAGCATCACTCCCGTCCCAGGCATTACGCAACAATCATGATCAATATATTCATCAAATCATTAACTGTCCGGGATTTCAACGGCCACGGTATGCCCGGTATATTTTTATCGGCAGCCGCCTGCCGGAGGCGGTAAAACGCGCTTTTATTCGGCAAAGTTCAGCAGTGCTTCCCCATCAAGGCGATAGCGTACCCATTCAGATTGCGGCTGCGCGCCGATGCTCAGGTAAAAATCAATGGCGGGCTGGTTCCAGTCCAGCACGCTCCATTCAAGGCGACCGCACCGCCGTTGCACGGCGTATTGCGCGATGGTTTTCAGCATCGCCTTTCCTGCGCCTTTGCCGCGAAAATCCGGGGAAATGTAGAGATCTTCCATATAGATGCCGTTACGCCCAAGCCAGGTGGAGTAACTGGTGAAGAAAACCGCATACCCGGCGGTTTTACCTTCAATTTCACAGATCAACGCTTCGGTTTTACTGCCGGCACCAAACAGGGTTTCGCGGATCTCATCGGGGGTGGTGACGACTTCTTCCGGCGCTTTTTCATACACGGCCAGTTCATAGATCATCGTGTAAATGGCGGTGGCGTCTTCCGGGCGGGCCTGGCGAATGGTGATGCTCATGAATTTTCCTGTGATTTCTGGATGGGTCAGGCATTGGGGGCGTCAAGCATAAGCATTATTGCCGGAAGAGTTAAGTGCAACGAAGTCATTGAATGATGAATATTATTCAGCCCGCGCCTGCTCTTTACCTGGCGCGGGCTGGGTAACGATGGCCTGCTCACTATCAGAAACGGGCATCACGCGTTATCTTCATTCACACCCTCATCGGGTAACTGAACGCCATTCATCAAACCTGTGTCAGCCCACCATCCACACAGATCTCTGCGCCGGCGATATAGCTGCTTTCATCACTCGCCAGAAACAGCGCCGCATTCGCCACTTCTTCCGCTTTGCCCATTCTGGCTAAGGGGATGGCGCTGATTATTCCACTGCGTACCTCCTCCGGCGCGGCCAGCATCATGCCGGTATCGATAGGGCCGGGGGCGACCACGTTTACACGAATGCCGCGGGCGGCGAGTTCGCGCGTCCAGGTGCGGGCAAAAGAACGCAGTGCCGCTTTGCTGGCACCATAAACGCCATATCCCGGCGTGCCGATGACATCGGCAACCGACCCTATCAACACGACGCTGGCACCCGCTTTCATCAGTGGGAGCGCCGCCTGGAGGGCAAAAAGCGGGGATCGGACATTCAGGCCGAAAGTCTGATCAAAATGCGCGGGGGTGATGTCATCAAGGGTAGCGTACTCTGACATGCCGGCGTTAATCACCAAAATATCAATCTGGCCGGACTCCGATGTAATCGTCCCGACGATGCGGGTCAGCTCGCTTAGCTGGCTGACATCAGCACGCAGCGGCCTGGCATCGCCAGTGAGGGTGTGGCCGGCGGCATCTAACTCCTCATCCCGGCGCGAGGTAAACCAGGTGGTGGCCCCTTCACGGGCAAACCGTTGGGTAATGGCAAGGCCAATGCTTTTGGCACCGCCCAGTATCAGGGCAACTTTGTTGTCTAATCGGCTCATCTGCTGACTCCTGTTCGGATGGAAAACAGATGATATATTTTTTATACTTAATAACAATTACGCACTTTGTTTATACCAGGTATCGCGGAGTATATCGCCATGACACAGATTGAGAGCACCTGCCTGAGGGATGTGGGAAAAACCCGCCCAGTCCTTGAGAACATCACCAACAAGTGGTCGATTTTAATCCTCACCGTGCTGTGTACCGAACCCGCCCGCTTCAATGAACTTCGCCGCCGGCTGGATGGGATTACGCACAAAGCCTTGTCTGACGCGCTTAAGCGGCTTGAACGCAATGGGCTGGTGCACCGGAAAGTGCTGCCTACATCGCCGGTGAGTGTGGAGTACAGCCTGACCCCATTGGCAAAGACGCTTCAGGAACCTTTTATTGCGCTGTATGAATGGGCGCTAAAATATGGCCCGCAAATGGAACAGGCGCAGGCGCGGTATGACACCACGCATCCGGACACGCCTTGTTGAAAATCGTTATGCTGGATATTCGGGCAGGTAATACACCCTGTGGGGTGTTATCCGGGGGTATCAGATTTTCATTCGCTTAAGATAATCAATCAACAGCCGTTGGCGTAATGAATAACGGTGAGCGTAAGGCCATACCACATAGAGTGGCGTCCCCGCATCAGTGAGGTGCTCGTTGAGCACTTCGCAAAGCTGCCCGGAGTCAAGATGATGTTTAATCGACACCAAAGGCAGATAGGCAATACCATTTCCATTAAGCGCTAAATTAATTCTTGTATCAATGTCATTGCATATAATGGTCTGAGGGAGATGTAAAGACTTTATATTGGGTAAAGGCCAGGATTGAATCATGCCTGAATTTCTGGACCGATAATGAATCAAGGCGTGTGAAAGAAGGTCATCAACTTTTTCAGGATGACCACAGCGGGTTAAGTAGCCGGGGCTGGCGACAAGCACACTATGAATATCCCCGATATAAAATGAGCGCAAATTGCCGTCAGGATCGTTACCCACCCGTAAGGCTGCGTCATAATTTTCCCCGACCAAATCAACAAACCGGTCAGAGAAGTCAAATTCCACCTCAATTTCCCGGTGTTGTTCTAAAAAGTCATTAAATCGTTCACTGAACAGATGAGGGATGGGCGCTATGCTGATTTTTAATCGTCCGATGGGGCTTTCAGTCGACATAAGCATCGCATTTTGAATATTGTCCACCTCTTCCAGTATGCGTAGCGCATGGCTTAAAAAACGCTCCCCTTCATAGGTTAATGAAATTCTTCGGGTATTGCGCTGTAAGAGTTGTGCGCCAACACTGCTTTCCAGGCTGGTCACGCGCTTACCCACGGCAGAGGCACTTAACCCTAACGCCCGCCCCGCTGACACAAAACTTCCCACCTGTGCAACCTTAACGAACACGGAAATTGCAGAGAGAGAATCGATCATTGCTACCACCTCAGAAAATGCATTGCTGCCAAATCCGGCAACATAGACCGGAACGGTTGCTAGGTTATTCTACATCGTAAGTTAATGTAAAGTAGCGGTGGCGTTAATTCAGAAAACAGCATAACCCTGATTCTGAATTTATATACCGGTTGCATAAAATTCGTAAACCAATAACACATGGTGACGATCGCCGGCGTTATATCCATTCTCTTTATCTAAGATTAAAAAGGAATAATATGACTATTAATTATCCTTCTACAAAATCGGTTTACTCGCGCTCCCCGCTGGCTAAAAATACTGATTTGACCTGGAATATGCACGCCATTCAGGAGATTGATTATCAGGTTTCTGTGGTTAAAGATATCCTTAATCCGAAAAATCCGACGTTAGCACGCACCTGCTCAAAGCTGGCTGACCGGAATATGAAAACCAAAACAAAAAGACTGGTTGTCATCGATAAGAGAGTTGATGAGATTTACGGCGATAAGTTCAGAGAATATTTCGCCCTCTGGAATTTTGACATTCGCTGGAAAATCCTCTCGGGTGACGAAATTAATAAGAATGTGGAGTCAACCATTCAGGTGGCTGAAGCCATGGCAGACGCTGAATTATTACGCCGTGGTGAAGTGGTGATCGGCATTGGCGGCGGTGTCTTACTGGATGTCGTGGGTTTTGCTTCCAGCCTTTATCGTCGCGGCATTCCCTATATCAGGATCCCTACCACCCTCATGGGGCAGATTGATGCGGGTATTGGTGTAAAAACAGGGATTAATCATGGTGATTATAAAAATCGCCTGGGCACCTATTTTGCCCCCTCGTCCGCACTCATTGACCCGATGTTTTTACAAAGCCTCGACCAACGCCATATTGCTAACGGTGTTGCCGAAATTATTAAAATGGCCCTGATTAAAGACAGAACCCTGTTTGAACTGCTTGAGGCCATGTCATCCCATCTGACCCCGGAATCTTTTTCTTCAGACGATGATGTGATGAAAGAAATCATCACCCGTTCCATTGCCGGCATGCTGGCAGAGCTTGAACCCAATCTCTGGGAAGCTGAACTGGCTCGCTGCGTCGATTATGGTCATACATTCAGCCCGTCATTAGAGTTATTGGCTAATCCTGGGTTACTTCATGGTGAAGCGGTCGCCGTTGACATGGCATTGTGTGTGGCGTTAGCGAATGGCCGCGGGTTGCTCACGCCTGAAGAAACCGATCGCGCGCTTTCTCTTATCCAAAAATCAGGGCTACCTCTTTCGCATCCTGTCTTCAATCTGCATTTACTTGAAAAAGCCTTGAGCGACACGATTAAACACCGCGACGGTTTACAACGTATCCCCTTGTCTGACGGCATCGGCAATGTTGTGTTCGTCAATGATCTGACACTGAATGAACTCGCCAACGCACTTAACTTTCTTGAGAAACATGAGAAAGCATTCGGCGGGGATGTCGCTGCATGACCCGCACCACCACAGTCATAGACATCGGCGGGACGCATATGCGTTGGGCTGACTGGTCACTTGAAAGGGGGCTGGGTGAGCGTGGCCGTATGCCGACACCCAGTTTTTATCGCCACCCCGATTTTCCTGTGTCCCGGTTACAGGCGCTCCTGGTTGATGCCATCTGTGAAATGCCGCCGCAAGGTAAAGATGCCGTTGCCGGCATCTCTTTCGGCGCAGCGATGAACCATCTCACCGGCACGGTATATGCGTCCGCGCCGTTGTGGGCAGACCATGAGGTTCCTTTTGATCTGTTAAGTGCGCTTAATCGCCAAAGAAGTGATGTGGATTGGCGGGTCGTCAACGATGTCACAGCCGCCCTGCTGCATGTGATATCGACACCGTTATGTGCACAGGATCGAAAAGTCATGCTGGTCACTGTCAGTACAGGCATTGCTGCCCGTACTATCGATCGCATAACCGGGCACATGCCGTTCGATGCAGGAGGATTGCAAGGTGAAATAGGCCATCTTCCTGCCGCCGCTGCGTTAGCGGGTGAACCTGTGGTGTTGAATTGTGACTGTGGCGCACCGGAGCACCTCTCCGCCTATGCCTCGGGACGGGGCATTGCAAAAATGGCGCAGGTTTTGCGGGAAAGGCAACCCTGTGAGTGGGCCGCATCAATGCCCGGCCGCCGGATGGCAGAAGGTTATTCTCTTGAAGAGGCCTTTAAAGCCGGTGTCTGCGCTCACGACAGTATGGCAATCATGCTGCTCAACGCCGTTACCGCCCCGGTTGCTGACGTTTTACGAACTGCCCTCTGCCTCGACCCCGATCTGGACAGAATCATCCTGACCGGCGGTGTCGCCGTGTCGCTTGGTGAACATTACAGAACGTCGGTGATCTCGCATCTCAACAGGCAAGGGCTTTACCTCACAGGAAAACTTCATCCGCGCTGGGCTGAAGACCGTATTGTTGTGTATGAAGCTGATTGCCTTATTGGGGCAGGTATCGCTGCAACTATGGAGGCCCGGCAATGACGGCGACGCATAAAGCGATGGTACGGCAACACGGCACGGTGTCCGTTCTGACGCAGGCCACCCCTTCTCCGGCAGGCTATGAGCTTCTGGTCAAGCCTCTCTACGCCGGGTTGTGTGGCACCGATATACAAATGCTGCGTGGCCTGCGTGCCGATCCCAGCCCGATCATCGGGCATGAAGGCATCGCCCGCGTGATAGCGGCCGGGGAACGTGTGCCCGATGAAGTGGGCGTAGGAACGCTCGTCTGCATTAACCCTACCCACCGTAACGATCCTTCTTTTTTGCTGGGGCACAACGTTAAAGGGCTGCTGCAGGAGCGCGTGCTTATCCAGGAATCTGCCGTGCGCGATGGCCTGGTTATCCCGCTGGGCGAGCACCATAACTCGGTGCTCTCAACACTGCTGGAACCTTTAGCCGCGGTGCATTATGCGTTCAGTTTGCTTGCAGATCATCACCCCAGGACACTGGTTGTCTTCGGTGACGGCGTGATCGGGCATCTCGCGATCCGTGCGGCTGCCGCCTTGTTGGGATCGGATATTCGTATTGTGCATCTGCATCATACAGAGCAAGGAGTAGCCTGGAGTAAACAACACCGCGTAGCCGCCGTACGACCGGTGCTGAACAATGCCGCAGGTGCTGCACTGCTCTCCTCACTGCCTGAGGATGAGCGGGTAGGGGTACTGCTTGCCACGCCGCGTGATGCAACATTAGCCTGCCTGAATACCGCGCTTTGCTGCCTGCGCGGGGACACGACGATTGACTTGTTAGGGGGGCTGCCTTCCGACGCCTCTGCCCCTCTCTTGCCCAGCGTGGATCTCGCCTCTATCCGGGCAGCCAATTGTGGCGGGGCACCTAACCCCGGGGTCTCTTTCACGGTGCAAACCAGCACGGGTAAATCAGTGCAGCTGACAGGGCACCGGGGGGTGGCTCACCGGCATTTACGCCATGCCGCCGCCGAGCTGGCCCGCCATCCTCTGCGTTACAGCGACCTGGTTACCCATGTCTTACCCATGAATGACGCTGCGGCTGTCATGAACCAGTTGGCGGGCTCCCGTGAACGCCTCGTTGCCGGTCGCAGACTCATCAAACTTGCGGTGCACATCAGCCCCGATAACCTGACTCAGGAGTAAAAACGTATGTCACTGATTGGTCGTAAGGCCCTTGTGGTAGGTGGTTCAACCGGTATTGGCCGGGCAATTGCGGAGGCCTGGTCCCAGGCCGGTATGGACGTCACTGTCCTGAGCCGTTCAAAACCGGCTGACCCGGGTAATTTACGCTGGATGCCCGTAGATCTGACTGACACCCCCTCAGCACATGCTGCGTTGGTTGAAGTCTCTGGAGAGCCTTTACACGCGGTGTGTTTCGCGGCGGTGCATTATGGTGACCGGCGTTCACTGTTCTCTGAAACGCTGTTATCTGAGTGGCGTCAACAGCTTGAAGTCAATCTCAATGGGTTATGGCTGACGTTAAACGCCACGCTGCCCGCGTTGCGAAAGTCCCGGCCGGGTCTATTCCTAAATGTTTCTTCCGAAGTTGTTTATAACGGCGGGCCGGGTCGTTCAGGCTATGCAGCGACTAAGGCTGCCTGCGCCTCATTGATCAACTCTCTTTATCAGGAAGAGAATGCTGAAGATGTCCAGTTTGTCTCCGTGCTTCCCGCCGGCATGGTGGATTCCGCGGGGATTCGCCGTCGTCGGCCTGCTGATTTCGACTATTCAACGTATATGCGTTCGGAAAGCTTTGCCCCGATTGCCGTTGAGTTAGTGGCCAATAAAGAGGTTTCCCGCAATGGGGACAGTTTGATCGTGAACAGTGATGGCAGCTGGCAGTCCGTACGCAACAGCCAACCAGCATCACAAAGCGATCGGAGCAGACTGTGAAGCCAGTCGCTATTGGTTTGGTTGATTGGCGGCTGCCTGTAAAGGGGCCCGATGCCGTGAGATTAGCCTGCCAATTGGGCGCAGAGAGTATTCAGCTGGATTTAGGGGGGCCGGGCAGGGCGCCCTGGCTGGACAGTAAAGCAAGGCTGCGCGCAATGTGTGATGCGTTGGCTGAGACAGGCATTACGCCATTAGCGGTCTCTGCCAATGTGCTTAACGATATCGGGATAACAGCGGGAAAAGGCACGCCTGCGGCAGAGCAGACGCAGCGTGTTATCAGGCGCGCGTTAGATGCTGCTGCGACTATAGGCGCTCACCTGGTTTTCCTGCCCAGTTTCCGCGCCAGCGCTATCGACAGTGCTGCCGCCTTCGCCAGAACGGCAGACGTGCTGCACTGGGCGTGTTCAGAGGCGAAGGCGAGGAGGCTTTTGCTGGGTACCGAAAATGTGCTGTGTCCGGAGCAATTACAACGGCTGATTAACGCAGTGAGTTCTTCTGAGTTGAGGGTGGTACTGGATACGGGTAACCCATTAACCGCAGGCATTTCGCCCTGCGCTGTGTTGCAGGCAGCCATACCGGTTTTAGCAAACCAGGTACATATCAAAGGAGTTGATGACAAGAATGCACTGAGTAATAACGAGTCAGTTATCGTGGATACGCTTAATGAATTATACCAAAGGAAATTCCCTGTCAAAGCCCTGGTACTGGAGAACGATTATCGGGATGACGGAATAGAAAGGCTCAAGGCCGATTTATTATGGTTGAAAAACCATGTGGCAAAATATTGGGATGCTCCTGATGTTAATGCGCGGCCGCTTACGCATGTTACCCCGCTTTTTTAATCGACAAGCAGTAAATTGAAATGAATAAACGCCGTAATAATTTTTTTATTTAACGCGTTTACCTTATTAAGGAGAGATGTATGCCTATCACGTTATTTGCGCTGATGCTGGGTGTTTTTTGCCTGGGCACTGCCGAGATTGTTATTTCTGGATTGCTGCCTGTCGTGGCGTCTGACCTGTCGGTATCGCTGCCGGATGCGGGGCTGCTTGTTACCGGGTATGCGCTGGGTGTCACGATTATTGGCCCATTCGTCACACTG
Source organism: Nissabacter archeti (assembly GCF_018257325.1). Taxonomy (NCBI): domain Bacteria; kingdom Pseudomonadati; phylum Pseudomonadota; class Gammaproteobacteria; order Enterobacterales; family Yersiniaceae; genus Nissabacter; species Nissabacter archeti. The sequence goes on along the minus strand of NZ_JAERKB010000007.1, from coordinate 172,293 downwards.
CTGACCTCACGTGTACCCCGCAAGACTCTGGTGCTAGGGCTGATGTTACCGTTCATTCTCGGCAATGTCTGGGCAGTGCTGGCCTCTGATTATCAGATGCTGATGGCCGCACGTATTTTAACGTCAATCAGCCACGGAACCTTTGTCGCGGTTGCCTTTAGTCTTGCCGTGACGTTGTCTCCGCCGGATAAACAAGGCTCCGCCATGGCTAAAATTGCGCTGGGTTTTAATCTGGCGAATGCGTTGGGCGGGCCGCTGGGAACCTTCATCGGCCAAAATCTGGGATGGCGTGCGACCTTCGTGGCGATTGTGATGATTGCCGTTATTTCCGTCGCATTGATTGCCATGTTCATGCCTGCAAAATTACCACAAACCGGGCAATCAAAACCTGGTGCGATGCGCCGCGAGCTGAATGCCCTGACTAACCCAACGCTTGTGTTTGCGATAATCACCACGGTACTGGCACAGGGCGCGGTATTCACCGCCTCTACCTACATTGTGCCGCTGTTAATGGACGTCAGTCACTTTAGCCCTTCCGCGGTTTCAGGCCTGCTTATTGTGTTCGGCATCGGTGCCATTATGGGTAACTTCGCAGGTGGCCGGCTTGCCGATAAACATGTTATGCGCGGCGTCACGACGGTATTGAGTAGCCTGGTGATTGTGCTCGTCATATTCTGGGCAACTAGCATTATCCCTGTGCTTTCTGCCATTACATTGTTCCTGTTTGGCGCGATCGGCTTCTCAATTATTCCTTCGTTGCAGGCACGTATTCAGTCTCTGGCTGTCGCCGCACCGACGCTGGCGCTATCGGTTAACGTATCCGCATTTAACCTGGGGAACGGGTTAGGGGCCTGGGCGGGAGGCTCGGTGCTGGATCTGGGCTTCGGCATTCGTGCTGTGCCGTTAGCGGCGGCTGCGCTGGCCGCCATCAGCCTGCTCATTACCCTGTTTGCCTGGCGTCAAAGCCGCCAACAGATGCCTCAGATCGTAGGGTCTTAACGCGTATCATGACCAACAGCATCAGCAAGGTGTGAGCCGCATGCCACTAAACGGTGGCATGCATTCAGGCAAGATTAATCATATTAAATTCAGGAAGAACTATGTCCTACTTACCCTGCACGTATAAAACGGCTGAACTGACCAAAGGAACCGTCTCTACCATTGAAAAAAGTTTCCCACGCCATCTCCTTAATGAAAACACGGTGGTGATTCGGCCAGATTATATGGGCATTTGTCGCGCGGATATAAAAGAGATTATCGGCTCCAGAGATATCCCTACAGACCGCGGCCCCTTATTTGGCCATGAATTAGTGGGGCCGGTGGTGTTTGCAGGCACAGGCACCGGTTTTCAGGAAGGTGAACTGGTCACTTTCAATCCCAATATTACGCCAAACCGCACCACGGGTTTTGCTGAATATATGTTCATACATGGCTCTGACGTTGAACTGGATCAGGCCATTATCCGGGTACCTGAATATGACATTATCCATAACATCTGGATGCCGGAACCCATGGCCTGCATTGTCCATGCTACCCGTAAACTCTTGGAACTCTCGAAACTTACTACGTTGGAAGGTAAGCGAGTCGGCATTATCGGTGCCGGATGCTCAGGGATTATGTTTGCCATGTATGCGAAGCATCTTGGGGCATCGGTGTGTTTGTTTAACCGCGGCGAAATGCGGCGCAACTTTGCTTTAGAGGAACAACTATTACAGGCGGATGAAGTCTGTTCCCTTACCAAGACACACGCCCACAGCAATGCTTTTGACGTTGTCATTGTGGTATCGACAAGGGTAACGCAGGATATTTTACGCATTGCTGCCGATTTAGCGGCTGATAAGGCAATCTTGCATATTTACGGCGGCACGCGTGAAAACGATAAATTTCTGACAACGTCAGCGGATATCGATCTTATCCGCAGGCAGGAGCTTATCCACGCCACCGAGTATGCAGGAAAGCATCTGAGAATTTCGGGTGCCTATGGCTGTTATAAAGACGATTATGAAGAAAGCTTCAGGCTGCATAATGCGTACCCTGAGCAGTTTCCTCTCGAGAAAATTGTCTCCAAAGAGATTGATTTTGGAGATTTTTCAAAGCTGGTCATGCAGGTAGCGTCCGGGGAAAAAGATTACCCTGGAAAAGTGGTGGTCAGAACCAATTTTGAGTAACCCCCTGTAAATGTTAGTGCGGCCTGCCTGTAGGTTATCTACGGACGTATAACACCTCGCCCTTTCGGGGCGAGGATATCAGCGCGGCCACGACGTCACCTCTTTTGCTCCTCCTCCTATACGCCGCTTAAAGACCGCCGGTTGCAGTAAACGCGTGACAGCAGCTGAAATACCCCCTTAACCCGGCGGATATTCACCTTTGCGTTACATTTTATTTCCCACAGAAGGTTTATTTGCAACTAAGCAACTGGGGTTTCTCCTGCGCCTGCCGATAGTAATACCCACGAGTCACCTTCTGTGAACGCTTCCCTCGCCCCTGTCTGTGAGCAGAATGCAGGGTGCACAGAGGCGTATTCGCATGGCACAGTGCCGGGGAGACATTTTCACTGCTTTCTTCATTTTTCAGCGCAACAGGACACCCGATTGTGAACGCCAAATCCGGCACGGCCACCTTGTCACTCACGCATACCCCGCTGGGCAAAAGCATGATGGCGTTTCTGCTGCTGACGGCACTCGCCGTCATCGTGATTAATGGGTGGTCCCTGTGGAGCGCCTGGCAGCACAGGCTGAAAGAGAAAGAAGATGATGCCCGGAACCTCTCGGTGTCGCTGGCCCGTCAGGCCGAGGACACCTTTCTCCAGGTGGATATCTCGCTTGGCGAAGTGGTCAGGCACCTCCGGCAGAACGGCCCGGACTATGCCGCCACGCCCGCTTTTACCCGCCAGTTGCAGGAGCAGCAGGGCAAACTGACGCAACTGCACTCTTTGTCGGTTTTTGATGCCCACGGAAACCGGGTAGCTTCCTCGGGGCGTTACGTACCGGCCACATCCAACAACGCCGACCGGGAGTATTTTATCTGGCACCGCACCCACGCGGACACCAACGTGCATATCAGCCATGTCACTTACAGCCGCTCTACCGCGGATCTGTTTATTCCGGTATCCGTGCGCCTCAATGACAGCGAAGGCAACTTTGCCGGGATCGCGCTGGCGGCGGTGAAGGTGGATTACTTCAAACATTTTTACAGCTATTACACCCTGGGCGAGCGGGATGAACTGGGGCTGATCCTGGCGGATACCTCCATCCTCTACATGCGCCCGTTTCCGGATACCTATATTGACAGAAGGCTGACCGCCAGCCCGCTGTTCAAAACGCCGCCAAAAGCGCTGAACAGCGGCAACGAGACGTGGCGCTCCTCGCTGGATGGCGTAAACCGCATCTTCGGCCATGCCCGCTTCGGGAGATACCCGCTGATCGTGCTGGTGGGCTATGACCGGGACAGATTGCGATCGGAATGGCTGGCCGCCAACCTGACCTCCGTCACGCTGAATGTGGTGCTGTTGGCGGTGCTGATGGGAATGGGGCTGGTTGTGCTGAGGCAGGTCAGAACCAGCATCAGGAATCAGCTCGAGCTGACCCAGACCAAAGACGAACTCACCACCCTCAACCGCACTTTACAGTCGCTGGCACTGGTGGACAGCCTGACCGGCCTGGCAAACCGCCGGCATTTTGACGCGCTGCTTGCGCAGGGCCTGGCGCGGTCTCAGAAATCCGGTGAGCCGATCTCGCTTATCATGATGGATATCGACTTTTTCAAACACTATAACGACACCTACGGGCACGTCGCGGGGGACATGTGCCTGAAAAAGGTAGGTGGCCTGCTCAGCAACATTACATATCGCCATACTGACCTGGTGGCCCGTTACGGCGGGGAGGAGTTTGCGATTATTCTGCCTTTCGCGAATGCAGCCGACGCGAAACAGTTAGCTGACCGGGCGGTGAGGGCGGTCAATGGGGCGGGCATGGTACACGGGGCCACGCTGCTGCCCCATAAAGTGGTCACGATCAGCGCCGGGTGCTGCACGATTATTGCGGATGGGCATGAGGGCGAGGCCACCGAGTTCCGGGAACGGGCAGACGCGATGCTTTATGAGGCCAAACGCCTTGGCCGCAACCGGGCGCACGCGGAGGGGTAAGCGCCCTTCGCCGGGGTTACCCTGCCGGCATGGTCTCGACAAGCTGGTGCTATAGATAATGGCGAGCACGCACGATTGCCTCAGATACTGCGCTCAGCTAGCCTGTACATGTACAGTGATGAGGTGACTTATGAAAACGATAAGCTATACCAAAATGCGTGATGATCTGGCGAATGTGCTTGAAATGCTGAGAAGTGGTGAACCCGTGACGGTTACTCAACGCGGCGAGCCGGACATTGTGTTAAATGCAGAGGCCGAGCCTGCTATCAAAGCAGGAAGCTGGAGAACGGCTGGGGAAAACCAACCAAAACAGCTCATCACCTCGCTGACAAAAAAAATGTCAGAAGGGATGACGTTTGAACAAGCCAAAGCAAAAACGCAAATGAAACACGCACATATTATTAAAGCCCTGGAAGATAAATAATGGCTATTCAGTTTTTGACAACAGAACAGGTAACGATGCCAATAAGCGCACTGCATTCCAGGCAGCTTCTATCTTCCTGATGATGAATGGCTATGAATTGAGTACCTCTTTCAGGCTGGTTAAACTCACGGTGTTAGCCGCTGAAGATGATGAAAATCTGCTTGAAACAGCCTTTTCTCTGAAATTGCTTTCAGATTATCGTGATGATCTTATGGATGAATATCCCGAAGAATATATCTGAAGAACGGGGTTTTCTCGCAGCCTGAAGGCAGCCCCTTTTATGAGTTGGGGTTAATCGTAAGTTATTACAATCGGCTGTTTCTGCTAATGAATAAAGCCTCTGACAGGTATCATTGCATGTACCGTCAATTTCCCCCGTGTTTCCACCCTGCATCCCACCCCCGCTGAAACCTCATTCACAATTATCCGGCGCGTAATCACACTTTCCTGATAAGGGTATTGTCTGGTGTTTTTTCTTCTGTAGATTGCTAACTCGAGTTAGCTTGGCGGAAGAGGGTGAGGATAGGCCGCGTGGGGCGCGGGCAATAGGTCTCCTCTTCGCAGTGGCCGGGCAGACACGGCACAGTGTGCAGCCTGCCGGTATGGGCGGGGCCGCATGTTCAGCCTGGGACAAGCAGGCTTTCGCGATGAGGAGCCAGACCATGCATCACATGACATCAGGGCTACTGGGGCATCTGACCAAAACCAGCCAGGCCACCAGCGGGCGCTTTTCCAGCCACGACACCAGCGGGAAAAATCAGGATTACTGGATGATCGGCGCAGGGGACACTGTGCGGCTGGCGGACATCCAGGGGCCGGGCTGTATTACCCATCTGTGGATGACGCAGTTCTGCCGCCGCGTGCTCGGGCCGGGGCTGATTGACCCGGCCGCCGGGCAATATGTCGCGCCCATCAATGAGATCAATAACGCGCTCGGCGTCAGCTGGGAAATCCACGACCCGGACTACTACCGCAAGGTGCTGCTGAAAATCTACTGGGATGACCAGACCACGCCCTCGGTGCTGGTGCCGCTGGGGGATTTCTTCTGCGTCGGCCACGGCATCCCGGCCACCTTCACCAGCCTGCCGTTTACCGTCTCTGTCCGGCCGGAAGAGCAGTACCGCCCCGGCGGCACGGCGGCGCTTAACTGCTACCTGCCGATGCCGTTTAACCGCCGGGCGATCATCGAAGTCGAAAACCAGAACGACGTGCCTTACGGGCAATATTTCCACATCGATTACGAGCAGTACCCGCAGGCGCTGGGCACCGATACCGCCTATTTCCACGCCAGCTGGCGGCGTGAAGCGCCTTGTGCCGGCTGGGCGCCGGAGTTGCAGGTCAACAGCCCCGAGGTGAATATCGCGAACCTGGACGGCGCCAATAACTATGTGATCCTCGACATCGAAGGCGAGGGGCATTACATCGGTTGCAACCTGTCGGTGGCCCACGCGCAGGGCACCTGGTGGGGCGAAGGGGATGACATGATCTTCGTGGACGATGACACCTGGCCGCCGACGCTGGTGGGCACCGGCAGCGAAGACTATTTCAACCATGCGTGGGGGATGCAGGAGAACGCCTCGCTGATGAACGGCTGCTCGCTGCATGACGCGCATGTGCCGGGGCACCAGACCTGCTACCGCTTCCACCTCACCGATCCGGTGCATTTCAAAAAACGTATCCGCGTCACCATGGAACACGGCCACGCCAACCACCTGGCGGATGACTGGGCCACCACCGCCTACTGGTATCAGACCTTGCCCTCCCAACCGGTCACCATCCAGCCGGTAGAGGAACGGCTGCCGGGGCAACGCACGGGGGAACCGCAGGTGGCGTTAACCCCGGAAATGCAGCAGCAAAAAGCGCAGGCGCAGCAGCGTTTCGCGGCGATGATGCGCCTGCGCCAGGAGGGTATTGACCAGAAACTGGCGGCCACGCGGCAAAAATCCGCGCTGAACCGCCGGACAAAATAACCCTTCCCCCTGTCAGGGCAGGGCCAGCCTGCCCTGAACCCGTTGACGTGAACCGAGGTACAGTGATGGATAACCGATTATCTGTGCTGGAAAAAAGTGCCTATGGCTCGGGTGACATGGCGCTCACCATCTCCATAATTTCAGCCTCTATTTTGATTTACGCTTTCCTGATCCAGGTGGTCGGGTTAACGCCCGTGGACGCCGGCTGGATCCTGATGGCGGTGCGCACCATTGATGCCATCTCCGACCCGATGATGGGCTGGCTGACCGGCAAAGTGCGCACGCGCCTCGGCCGTTACCGCCATTGGTTGCTGATTGGCGCGCTGCCGTTCGGCATCTCCCTTTACCTGCTGTTTACCACGTTCGGCCAGAGCTACGGCGAGAAAATGGCCTGGTCAACCGGGGTTTATATCTTTAACAGCCTGGCATTTACCGTGCTGGCCATTCCTTATATCTCGCTGATCGGCGTGATGACGCGTGACCCGCAGGAGCGGCTGCTGGCGAACGCGTACCGCTTCCCGATGGCGAAAGTCGCCACGCTGATTGTCTCCACCTTTGTGCCGTATTGGGTCACCAGCGGCGGGGATGCGCGCAGCAGTTATGCGAATGCGTTTCTGGTGATTGGGCTGGTCAGCGTCGCGCTGGTGATGTTCTGCGCCTTTAACGTCAAAGAGCGCGTCAAACCGGAGGCACCGCCCGAACCGCTGGCGCGGCAGATTTCCGGGCTGGTGAAAAACGATCAATGGCTGGCGCTGAGCCTGGCGATGGTACTGCTGTTTATCGGCTTGCTGGTGAACGGCAGCATCGCCATCATCTACGGCAAGGAGTTCGCCGGGGCCACCGATGGCTGGGGCATCGCGTTTTTCATGGGCATGGGATCGGTGGGCGGCATCGTCGGCCCGTTTGTCTCGCTTTGGCTCACGAAACGCTACTGCAAAGTCGCGGTGTTCCGCTGGTCGATGTATGGCTCGGCGCTGGTGTCGGCGCTGGCCTGGCTGCTGGTGGGGCAGAACGATTTCTACCTGGCGACCGCCTTTTACCTGCTCTGTTCGATCGTCTCGCAGATCAACACCCCGATCCTCTGGTCATCAATTACTGAAGCCTCGGATTACGGCCGGATTAAAACCGGCATCGACGCGGGCGGGCTGTCGATTGGGATGATCTCGTTTTGCCAGAAATTCGGGATGGGATTATCCGGCCCGATCACCGGATACCTGATGACCTGGGTCGGTTACCGCGCCGGTACTGCGCTACAGCCGGAGGCCATCAGCGGGATAGAGGGGATCATGACGCTGGTGCCCGCCTTCTTCTATATTGTGGTCGGGCTGGTGATGCGCAAATACATCATCAACAACAGCTACTACAACGCCATGATGGCGGAAAACAGCCTGCCCGCCGCCGCAATCAAAGAGCACCAATGGGCGGGCTGACGGGACGGCAGTCAGCGGTGCCGGGTGATTAACGTCATGTCCACATTCAGCGCGCCCAGCGGGGGCGCGCCGTCTATCCGCTGCTGCATCATCTCAAACGCCTGCTGCGCCCAGGCATCCTCGTTCTGCTGCATCGACCAGACATTATTCGCCAGGAAACTCAGCATCGGGTGCTCGTCAAAGGTGCCGAGGTTGATAGCGCCCGGCAGCGCCCCGGCGTGGGCGCGCACGGCCTCAATCGCCCCTTCCAGCACCGGCAGGGAGGAGGCGATAAAGGCGGCGGGCAGCCCGTGCGTATTGATGACCTGCGCCATCATCGCGTTGCCGCTTTCGGCGCTGTTGCCGCGGCCGGTCGCCACCCAGGCTGCCGGGTTAAGGCCGTGCGCCGTCAGTGCGCGCCGGTAGCCCGCCAGCCGTTGGCGGATGGAGGGCAGCTCCGGGTCACCGGCCAGGAACCACAACGGCGGCGCGCCCGCCTGCAACATCGCCTGCGTCAGCGTCTCGCCCCCGTCAATGTTGTTGCTCTCGACCAGCGAATGGTTCATCCCGAGGAAATCACGGTCGAGAAACACCAGCGGTTTTTTTACCCGCTTCAGGTGGTGCTGCTGGTTCTCACGGCTGGAGGGCACAATAAACAGCCCGTCGGTGTTGCGCGCAATCATCGCCTCCACCCGCTTATTCTCATACTCCGGGTCATCGTAGGTGCAGCTGATCATCAACTGGTAGCCGAATTTACGGCAGTACAGCTCCAGCTTTTCGGCCAGCGTGGCAAAAAAGACGTTGGAGAGGCAGGGCAGGATCAGCCCGAGGGTGTAGGTTTTATTGAGTTTCAGGCTGCGGGCGGAGTGGTTGAGGGTATAGCCGTGGTGGCCGACATACTCCATGACCCGCGTCTGGGTTTTCGCGCTGATGCGGTACTGTGCTGCTTTGTTCCCCAATACCAGCCGGACGGTGGTCACCGACAGGTTCAGGTCATTCGCTATCTGTTCTACCGTTTTCGCCATGCCATACCGCTCCCTTCACGCCGTGACTGGCCGGTAGTATAAAGGCAAAGCGCGTGCAGCGCCCCCCTAAACAGGCGGGGGCTGCGATAACCTGCGCCGGAACAGCAAGATAGCCTCAGCGCATCAGCGCATCAGCGCATCAGCGTATTGAGCGCCTGTTGCTGATCGTACATCGCCAGATAGGCGCGGTATTTCTGATCGTGGAACGCTTTTTTCGTCACATTGGCCGCGATCACACGGTCAGGGCGCACCATCGCCGCACAGGCGGCGGTGATGCCCGGCCAGTAACCGCCTGCCGCCGCGCCGGTAATCGCCGCGCCGAGCGTGACCGGGTCATCGTCACTCACCAGCTGGATATCACAGCCGGTAATGTCGGCGTATTCGCGCAGCCACAGCGGGTTACGCGTCGCCCCGCCGCACATCACCAGCCGCGTGACCCGGTGGCCGGAGGCCGCCATTACCTCCATGATGTGCCGGGTGCCGTAGGCGATCGCCTGTAGCGTGGCGAGGTAAAGCCGTGCCAGTGCCGGTTCGCCGCGTTCCAGCGTCAGGCCGCTGACGCTGCCGCGTGCGTCCGGTTGGGCACGGGGTGAGCGGTTGCCGTGGTGATCCGCCAGCACATGCAGGTGGCGGGTCGGGAACGGCTCGCGCTGTTCCAGTTGTGCCACCCAACGGTTGACCAGTTCCACCGGGTGGCACTGCTGCGCGGCGGCCTGCTCCGTGAGGTGCACACTGCCGCCCTGCTGGTGCAACGTCCAGTCCACCAGCGCGCCCGCCGCGCTCTGCCCGCCCTCCGTCAGCCACCAGCCCGGCAGCATCGCTGACCAGTACGGCCCCCAGACCCCCGGCGTCATCACCTTGTCGCGGTTCGCCAGCATATGGCAGTTGGAGGTGCCGCTGATCAGCGCCAGCGTGGCGTCCGGTTGGGCACCCAGCAGCGCCAGCCCGCCCGCATGGGCATCGATCATCCCGGCGGCCACCACCACCTGCGGCGACAGCCCCAGTGCGTCGGCTGCCTGCGGGGTGAGTGTCCCGGCACGTGCGCCGACCTCCAGCACCGTCGCCGGGAGTTTTTCCGGCAGATCGCCGAGGCCCACCGCCGCTAACAGACTTTCGCTGAAGCGCTGCTCATGCGCCAGGTAATTCCACTTGCAGGTCAGGGTACAGAGGCTGGCGGCGTCCTGGCCGGTGGCTTTCCATACCAGAAAATCCGCCAGGTCGAAGAAACGGTGCACCTGCCGGTAGCGTTCCGGCAAATGGGTTTTCAGCCACAGCACCTTGGGCAGTTGCATCTCGAGGCTGACTTCACCGCCGACATACTGCAACGCCTCATCACCGGTCTGGTTGATGCAGGCGGCCTCTGCCCCGGCGCGGTGATCCATCCACATGATGGTGTCGTGCGCCGCGTTTCCCTCGGGCGACACCGCCACGCCGTGGCCCGCCGCATCCACCGCCACCAGCGAACAGGTGGCGTCAAACCCCAGCGAGCGCACCGCCCGGCGGTCAATACCGGCTTTGTCCAGCGCGGTATTGACCACCGCGCAGACCTGCTGCCAGATCTCTGACGAGGCGTGTTCCACCCGCTCGCCGCCGGGGCGGAACTGGGTAATGGGTTCTACCGCAAACGCCAGCCGCGTACCTTGCGCGTCATACACGCCGGCCCGTACGCTGGCTGAGCCGACATCCACCCCTAAAAAGTAATCCTGTGCCATTTTCCCTCCTGCGGTGATGCGATGAGTCATTGCTGATTCGACGTAGCGTTGGGCAGACCATAATTCACCCGGCATTTTCCCTCAAACAGTTTGGCAGAAGTTTGTGAACGGGCGCAGGTCAGCCGCGCTTTTGTGCGCAGGCGTGAAAACCCTCACAGAACGTTCCGAAAGGGGTTGCCGACTTTTTGCTGTTCGCCCTAAGCTACGTCGAGTTAGCAATAATCTGCGCCGGAAATGCGGCGCACCGCGTGATTCTTTTTACAGGGGAACGTTATGACTCACAGCAACCCATTACCCCGTATCGGCATCCGCCCGGTGATCGACGGGCGGCGCATGGGCATCCGGGAATCGTTAGAGGCGCAGACCATGGCGATGGCCTGCGCCACCGCACGCCTGCTCAGCGGCACCTTGCGCCATGCGAACGGCGAGCGCGTAGAGTGTGTGATTGCCGAACAGTGCATTGCCGGGCGGGCAGAGGCCGCCGCCTGTGAAGCGGCCTTCAGCACCCAACATGTTGGCCTGACCATTACGGTGACGCCCTGCTGGTGCTACGGCAGTGAAACCATCGACATGGACCCGCAGCGGCCGAAAGCGATCTGGGGCTTCAACGGCACCGAGCGGCCGGGGGCGGTCTATCTGGCGGCAGCGCTGGCGGCGCATAACCAGAAAGGGCTGCCGGCGTTTTCGATTTACAGCCACGAGGTGCAGGACGCCGGGGACGAGCGCATTCCGCCTGACGTGCAGGAGAAGCTGCTGCGCTTCGCCCGTGCCGGGCTGGTGGTGGCGACATTGCGCGGCAAAAGTTACCTGTCGCTGGGCGGGGTATCGATGGGGATCGCCGGGTCGATTGTCGACCATGACTTTTTCGAGTCCTGGCTGGGGATGGCGGTGCAGTGCGTGGACATGACCGAGCTGCGCCGCCGGATGAACCACGCCATTTATGATGAAGAGGAGCTTGGCCTTGCGCTGGCGTGGGCGGGGCAGCATTTCCGCTTTGGGGAAGACCGCAACGCCGCGCACCATCAGCGCAGCGCCGCCGGGAAACAGGCGATGCTGCGCGAATCTCTGCTGATGGCGATCTGCATCCGCGACATGATGACAGGTAACCCGTTACTGGCGGAGAAAGGCTGGGGCGAGGAGGCGCTGGGGTACAACGCCATTGCCGCCGGTTTTCAGGGCCAACGCCACTGGACCGATCACTACCCGAACGGCGACACGGCGGAAGCCTTGCTCAACAGCGCGTTTGACTGGCACGGCGTAGGTGAACCCGGCGTGCTGGCAACAGAAAATGACAGCCTGAATGCGGTGGCGATGCTGTTCGGCAAGCACCTCACCGGCACCGCGCAGATTTTTGCCGATGTCCGCACCTACTGGTCACCGGCCTCGGTGCAGCGGGTCACCGGCCATACGCTTACCGGCCGCGCCGCGCAGGGCGTGATCCACCTGATTAACTCCGGCTCGGCGGCGCTGGACGGTACTGGCTGCCAGCAGGCAAGCGACGGCCGGCCGGCCATCAAGCCGCATTGGGACATCACGCCGCAGGAGGCGGACGCCTGCCTGGCGGCCACCACCTGGCACCCGGCGCTGCATGACTATTTCCGTGGCGGCGGCTTCTCCTCCTGCTTCCTGACGCGTGGCGGTATTCCTTTCACCATGACGCGCATTAACCTGATCAAAGGGCGTGGGCCGGTGCTGCAAATCGCCGAAGGCTGGAGTGTGGATCTGCCGCCGGAGGTGCATGACACCCTGAACCAGCGTACCGACCCGACCTGGCCGACCACCTGGTTTGTGCCGCGCCTCACCGGCAGCGGCCCGTTCAGTGAGGTGTATAACGTGATGGCGAACTGGGGGGCCAACCACGCGGTGCTTACCGCCGGGCACGTCGGGGCGGATTTCATTACCCTGGCGGCGATGCTGCGCATCCCGGTCTGTATGCATAACGTGCCCGATGCGCAAATTTACCGCCCCAGCGCCTGGGCCGCCTTCGGCATGGACCCCGAAGCACAGGATGACCGCGCCTGCCAACACTATGGCCCGGTATATAAACGTTGAAGGGAACACGGGGGGAGGCGGGGGCCTCTCCCGTTTTAAGGCCCTATCTCATGCCTGCCGGCATTGATCTGTAAAAAAACCTGCTATACCATGTTGGAATATAAATTCTTTTAAAACAGTTGGTTGCGATTGTTTTCCCGATGAAAAAAAATGCTAAAGAAAAACCGGCATCTGCCGATATCTTCCTGACCACGTCTGTCACGTTGACGGGGTTTGATAAGGCTTACAGTGGTTTTGATAACGGCCGGTTTCACCGGCTGAGTGTCCAGATAAAGCCTTACTATTTTCCGACGGAAAACTGGATAACACGTTTCCATGAAAAATACCCGCATAGCGGCGTGGCATTTACCCTTTCTCAGCGTGGTATTGGCTATATCACGTTTCATGACATGACAATCAAGGCGGATGAACTCGATGCCTTTGTGTCTTCCCTGCTTGCTGTGATTGAAGGTATTAACGAGGCAACGGGGAATGAACCTATTGTCATGGTGATAAGTGCCGGAGAGTGCGCACAGGCTGAGCACCCAGAGATCAATGCCTGTATGAACAGGATTGATTTTTCACTGCAAGGAGCAAGATAAAGATGTTACAAGATGCCTGCGCCGCCTTTTCTCTCTTTAATACCTCGTCTGATCGGTTAAAGGCGCACTCCGCGCACTATTTCCCGCGTTTTAATTACGCAGCCTGTGAGCTTTGGTTGTGCAATGAAATTTGCCATCTGGTTAATGCCGGGGAAAATGGTGTGCAGCAGATGTCAGACGGGGACGTGTTCCTCTATAATGAAGACGCAAAACGTGATTTAACCTTATATACCGCAGGAAGAACAGCTACCCCAGAAATAAAAAAACATATTGAAGTGAAAGTGGCTTACCCGGTAGAGAAATCAAAGTTCCTGGATTCCATAAGAAATTTGCGCGAAAAACTTACACCCTCGCTTGATGCTGAGTACCGGCTGGAAGGGTGGGTTTATCTGGTCTGGACGCAACATTATGCTATTTCACCGGACGCATTTTTTGAAACCCGTCTTCACTGGCTAAAAACGGAACTGGCATCCGGGGAATACCGTGGCGCATCAGGTATCACCTATCAACCCATGTTTTCTACGGTAAAAGAGATTGCCGAAGGGAACTTAACCTGGCGCGGGCAGGATAAACACATTGTGGTGAAAGCGGTGGCCTTTTCATTTCATAAAGAGTGGAAAGAAATATTCAAGGAAGTAAAAGAAAAGTATGCGGAGACCTTTGAGATTCTCGCCACCCGTTAATGGGGCGCCGGCAAGGTATTATTGCCTGGAAGTATAGCAGCCTGATGTCGCAATACAGAAAGAAAACGGGGAGGCGGAGCGCTGCCCCGTTTTATGGCGCCATTAAAAACGAGCCAGGTCGTTCCACTGGTCTGTATGGATAATGTTACCGTCATAATACTTCCAGGTTATTTTCCCATAACGCAGGAGAACGGTTTCAAGATGGGTTTTCGTGGAGGCGTCGGGATAGAGATCAGGGGTGATAGAGGTAATCTTAACATTTTCCAGCAGGGTGTTAAAATACTCGACTTCCCTGCCGGCCTCACTGACAGAATATTTTTTTATGACCGCGGATTTAAGGGTGAGATTATTGGTTAATGCTTTATACAGGAACGGTGTCGTCCTGTCCGCTTCTTTTTGAATCATGATGGGCGAATGGATACGGGTTCCCGTCAGGCGGCCGGTGTTCCCATCGACAGGAATAGTCAGATTGTGCGTAAAAAATTTCAGTTCGATAGCGCCTTCTCTTCCAATAACTTCCGAGGCCCCAACAATCGGGGAGCCGTTTTCATCCGTTAACCATAAATAAGAGGGGTTGGACATTGATAACTCCTTTTGGTGTGATGTGTAATCCTAGTATTTTTCGAACTTCCCAATGATTTTACAATATAGCCAAAGTACAAAAAAAACAGAGGCGAGCATTAGCCGTCCCCAGTATTGAGGAAAGAAATGCAACCATAGCGATCCGAAAGCAAACACTAAAAAGGGTATAAACAAGTATTCAATTAATATTATAATAATGCTATTAAACACCGTGTTTGTCCCCAATAAAAGAAGCCAGATCATCGAGGTTCCCAAAGGGGTTTTGTTTGACTTCCCTGATAATTTCAGAAAGAACAGGCTCGATAAAGTAATAAAGCATTTCCATTTTTGCCTGGTAAAGCATCCAGTAATAGTCTGGGTCAAGCGCTTTCAACCTTCTGGCCGATAATGCCGCTTTTTGTTCAATTCCAAAGAAATAAAAGGTATAGGCTGCTGCGTGGGTTTTAGCAGCCAGCCTCTGGATTACCGTTTTTTGTATTATCTCTGATTGCGCCAGCGCAGAGGAGATTGAATAAGCAAACGCATGGCGTGTCATTTTCGCGGTAAATGTGCTGCCGGCAAGGTAAGTCCCGTTTGCGACGAATTTACGGGCTGCGCCCTCTGGGTTGCCTTCTTTTATATCATCACAGACTGATTTAAAATAGAGGAAAAGCATCTGTCGGATGACATCATGATGCTTAAAAAGAGATTGAATAGAATAGAATGTCCTTAATTCTTCGGAAAGTAATTCGTCACACACAGCATCGTAACCAGGAATAAAACAGGATGAATACCAACTGATGCGCTCCAGGCCGGAATAGAGGGCGGAGGAGACGTCTTCAGCGGATTGCATAACACGCTCAAACCCATGCTGTAAACTCAGGGCTAAATGCCTATCGTGTTGGAACCTGGCCCTCAGGTAATCAGATGCCCCCATTTATCTCTCCCTATAGCAGAAAATTCGCATCATCCTGCGCACAGTCAATGCAGAAATTAAAATAGGGCGCTGACAAACCGTAAACAATCGCCATGAGTGGAAGGGTTGATATTAATCAAATTAACCACTGTGCAATTTGGCATTCCCTGATGACCAGGCGGCCTGGCCCCTGCTTCATCGGTACGGCCGGCGAAATGGCTGCTATCGTTAAACGGCATGCATTCACCTACAGGGAGAACACAATGACCAACAAACTTGCATTAATCACCGGGGCGTCAAACGGCATTGGGTTTGAAATCGCCAGACTGTTTGCTAAACATCATTACGATGTGATTGCGGTCGCCAGGAATCCGGAAAAGCTGGAGGACGCCTGTGAGACGTTGCGCCAATATGGCGGCCAGGTGCACGCCTTTTCTGCTGATTTAAGTGAGTACGACGAGATTGAGCGCCTGAAACGCCAGATTGATGACGCCGGGTTCGCGCTGGATGCGCTGGTGATCAACGCCGGGCAAGGGCTGGGCGGGCGGTTTATCGGCGGGACTGACCTGGCGAAAGAGTTGCAGTTAATCCGGCTGAATGTGGATGCCTATGTGCACATCGCCAAAATTTTCCTGCCGGACATGATCAGCCGCGGCGAAGGTAAAGTGCTGATGACATCGTCTGTTTCCGGCACGGCACCGATCCCCTTTGAGGCGATTTACGGCGCGACCAAAGCCTTTGTGAACTCCTTCTTCTGGGCGATCCGCAATGAACTGAAGGGCACCGGGTTACAGATGACGCTGCTGATGCCGGGCGCCACCGAAACCAATTTCTTCAAGAATGCCGGGCAAGCGGACACTACCGTAGGGGCAACTGAGAAAGCCTCACCTGCGGACGTGGCAGAACGCGCCTGGTATGCCCTGATGAGCGGCCATGAGTATGTGTACGGGGATGACAAAACCGAATGGGAAGGCGACATCCTTAACCGGATGCAGAGCGAACCGCAGAAAGCCCAGCGTCACCGTATTATCTCTGAGCCGGGTTCCGCCTCTGGCACCTCATCCTGACCCTGGCGCCCAGAAGATGGCGGTGCAGCGGGCCACGCCACCGGCGCGGCCCGCTGTGTTACCGGTTACGGGCGCCTGAACAGCGCAATGCTGCGCCCTTCCAGCTCGAAATCCTTCTCTTTGGTGATCACAATCCCCGGTTTTGCGGTGTCTGAGGTGGACAGCTCCAGCACCCAGCCGCCTTCACCGAATTGGGGAATGCGGAACGGCACATTGCCTTCAAACGGGTTGAACAGCATCAGCATGTCGTGCCAGATGCCCTCTTGCGACTCAAGGTCAGGCCGGTTGATATACACGCCAATGGTTGAGCCTTCATCCCACTGCTCCTCGCGCTGGAAACCGCCCCCGGCGTTGAACCATTTGATGTCCATGCCGTCGCGCCAGTTCTCGCGGCGCAGCAGCGGCTGTTGGGCGCGCAGGCTGATGACCCGGCGGGTGAACTCGCGCAGTGCCTGATCGTTGTCTGACAGGTCATCCCAGTGGATCCAGGAGATGTCGCTGTCCTGACAATAGCCGTTGTTGTTGCCTTGCTGGCTGCGGCCGAACTCGTCCCCGGCCAGCAGCATCGGCGTGCCGTGGGAGAAGAACAGCGTGGCGAGGAAGTTGCGTTTCTGGCGCTCGCGCACCGTGGTGATGCCCTGGTCGCGGGTCGGCCCTTCCTCACCGTAGTTGTACGAGCGGTTATGGTTATGGCCGTCGTTGTTCTCTTCGCCGTTATCCTCGTTGTGCTTGTCGTTGTATGACACCAGATCGTTCAGCGTAAAGCCGTCATGGGCGGTGATGAAGTTGACGCTTGCCCACGGGCGGCGGCCGCGCTGGTCGTAGAGGTCACCGGAGCCGAGCAGGCGGGCGGCGAAATCGGTCGTGACGTTATCGCCTTTCCAGTATTCACGCACCGTGTCGCGGTATTTGTCATTCCACTCGGCCCAGCCCGGCGGGAAGCCGCCGACCTGATAACCGCCGGGGCCGATGTCCCACGGCTCGCCAATCAGCTTGAGTTTGGACAATACCGGGTCTTGCATCATCGCATCGAAAAAGCCGCTGCGCTGGTCGAAGCCTTCCGGCTCACGGCCCAGAATGGTGCCGAGGTCGAAGCGGAAGCCGTCAATGTGCATCGTTTCCGCCCAGTAACGCAGCGAATCCATGATCATCTGCAACACGCGCGGGTGCGAGGTGTTCACGGTGTTCCCGGTACCGGTGTCGTTGATGTAGTAACGGTGCTGGTCGGGCAGGGTGCGGTAATAGGAGAAGTTGTCGATGCCTTTGAACGACAGCGTCGGGCCAAGTTCGTTGCCCTCCGCCGTGTGGTTGTACACCACGTCGAGGATCACCTCGATATTGGCGTCATGGTAGGCACGCACCATATCGCGGAACCCCTGGATGCCGTTCGGCCCGTAATAGCGCGAGGCAGGGGCGAAGAAGCCCAGGGTGTTATAGCCCCAGAAATTCTTCAGCCCGCGGTCGAGCAGGTGCTGGTCATCCGGGAACCAGTGCACCGGCAGCAGCTCCACCGAGGTGATGCCGAGGCTTTTGATGTACTCCACCGAGGCCTTATGGCCCATGCCCTCAAAGGTGCCGCGCAGCTCGCGCGGCAGCGCGCCGTTACGCTGCGTAAACCCTTTGACATGGGTCTCGTAAATCACCGTGTCTGACCACGGGATCGCCGGGCGCTGCGTCTCCTGCCGGGCGTTGCCGGGGTCAATCACCCGGCACTTCGGCGTAAAAGGGGCGCTGTCACGGGCATCAAAGGTCAGGTCTTTATCTTCATGCAACAAATCATAGGCAAAATGCGCTTCATTCCATTCAATGTCCCCGGCCAGCTCGCGCGCGTAGGGGTCAATCAACAGCTTGTTGGGGTTGAAGCGGTGGCCGTTCTCCGGATCGTAAGGGCCATACACGCGGTAACCGTAAAGTGCGCCCGGTTTCAGGCCCGGCACATAGCCGTGCCAGACTTCATGCGTATATTCCGGCAGCTCCAGCCGGGCGATTTCGGTTTTTCCGCTGGGATCGTAAAGGCAAAGCTCAACGCGCTCCGCATGGGCTGAGAAGAGCGCAAAATTAACACCCTGACCATCAAAGTTGGCGCCAAGCACCTGGCCAGACCCTGTTGTGATTTCAAAAGGCTTATTGTTCGACATGCTTTCCTCGTTCTCAAAAGTACGGACTTTTCTGCACTGCAATGATGAGTACGTCAGCGTTTTTACACGACGGCATGAGCGGCATGAAATTTCGGTGTCACCAATCCTTGACTATGCTGTAGGTAGGCCGGCAAGTGGTTGATTCTGCGTCGGGATGCTGCGTATGCCAATCAATCATAGACCATGCTGTAAGAAGTGCGGTGACGCTGTCACCCCGCGCCGCCCAGACAGTGTGGCTGAAGGGCTGCCGTTCAGGCCGGAACAGGCAGTGAGGGCAGTACAGACGTACTGTGTGACAGAGGCCGGAAACCAGGTCTTTTGCCTGACTTTTTAAGGATGTACGTATGTTGATGCATCACGATATGGAGACCTTCCGGGACAATGAGGGGTTCTGCGATCTGGGTGACTACGCCGCCGTAGGCGAGGGGCGCACGGTGGCGCTGCTGGCACCGGATGGCTCGGTAGACTGGTGGTGTGTGCCCGATCTGGATTCACCGCCGCTGTTCGACCGGCTGCTGGACAGCGGGCACGGCGGCTATTTTCAGATTACGCCGGATGAGCCGTACCGCATGACCCGGCACTACCGCGAAAACAGCAACGTGCTCGAAACCCTGTATGAAACCGCGAGCGGGCGGATAAAAATCACCGAATCCATCAACAGCACCCTGGCCGGCCCGCTGCCGTGGAATGAGCTGGCCCGCCGTATTGAGGGGCTGGAAGGGCGCGTCCCGGTGTCATTGCGGCTGAAAATCGGCACCGCCGCCGACACCCGCAGGCCGTGGGCGCACCACACCTCCCAGGGCACCGTCTGGAATGTCGGCGCGCTGCTGCTGATGCTGCGCGCCAGTGAGGAGATCAGGCACCATGCCGATTGCGACGATGAAGGGACGCGTGCGGTGTTCACGGTGGCCGCAGGCGATCGTTACCTGGCGGCGCTGCTGGTCACGAAAGATGAGCCGCTGGCGGTGCCCTGTCTGGAGCGGATTGATGAGCGCATCGACACCAGCGATCTCGCCTGGCGGAGCTGGGTCGGCGGCTTGTGCTATGAGGGGAAATACCAGGACGCGGTGCGGCGTTCAGCGCTGGCGCTGAAATTCCTCTGGTACTCCCCGACCGGGGCGCTGGCGGCGGCCGCGACCCTGGGCCTGCCCGAGGGCGAGGGCAATGACAAGAATTACGACTACCGCTACGCCTGGGTGCGTGATTCCTGCATGATCATTAAATCGTTTATCTATATCGGCGCACTGGAGGACTGTAAGGCCGCTTTCTCCTGGCTGGCTGCCGCGCTGAACGCCAACGGCGGCGAGCTGCGTACCTGTTTCCGGCTGGACGGCACCAGCGTGCCGGAGGAGCGGTTTGTGCCGGTGCAGGGGTATCGCGGTGCGCAACCGGTGCGGCTGGGGAACAATGCTGCCGATCAGCTTCAGCTGTGCAACTACGGCGATGTGCTGGACACCGCCGCCCGCTTTACCGAGGCGGGCCACGTGCTGGACCTGCACACCTCGCGGCTGCTGGGGCATCTGGCAAACCGCTGTGCGGATACCTGGCTGCAAAAGGATTGCGGCATCTGGGAGCTGCCGGAGATGCAGCACTATACCCAGTCCAAAATGGCCTGCTGGGTGGCGCTGAATCAGGCGGTGCGCCTGGCTGACGGCGGTTATATCGAACCCACCTGGGTAAAACGCTGGGAGCGGGAGCGCGATCGCATCCGCGACTGGATCGAAACCCATTGCTGGTCAGACGAACGCCAGGCGTACACCTTCTGGCCCGGCACCACGCGGCTGGATGCCTCCGTGGCGCTGATGCACCAGTACGGCAAGCAGGTGTCCGAAAGCCGGATGCTCAGCACGCTGGACGCCCTGCGCGAGGAGCTGGGGGCGGACAATATGATGATCTACCGCTACTCCGATGTGCAAAAAGAGGAAAACACCTTTATTGCCTGTGCGTTCTGGATGGCGGAGGCGCTGGCGGTGCTGGGGCGGCATGACGAGGGGGAACACGCCATGCAGGTGGTGCTGGAGACGCTGAGCCAGGGGAAAAACGCCGGGATCATGAGCGAGATGTATAACGTCCATAAACAGAAATGCTGCGGGAATATGCCGCAGGGGCTGAGCCATCTCTCGGTGATCTGCGCGTCCCATACCGTCTCGGCAGCCTGCATGGGCGGCGATGACTCTCAGCCGGGCGCCATCAGGGTCGGCTGCCTGGCGAATGGAAAAGATCACGACTGACGCCCGCGGGCGTCACCGTTTCCCCCGCTGCCCAGAGGGGCAGGGGGAAGCGGGGCATTTAACGTTTTACCTGGCCGGTTAACCAGAACTTTTTATACCGTGCCGGGGGAATGCCCACCAGGTTATGAAATATCCGGTGGAAATTATTGACGTTATCGTAGCCGACGGCATTCGCCACTTCCGTCACGCCTAAATCCGTGCTCAATAACAGCGATTGTGCTTCGCCAATACGGCGGCGGGTCTGGTACTGTTTCGGCGAATAACCGGAAAAGGCCTTAAACACATGGGCAAGATAAAACCGGTTCATCTCCAGGGCGGAGGTCATTGCCGTGAAAGAGAGCTCATCCTTGTAATGCTCATCAATAAAGTTTTTAATTTTCTGGCCTAATGCCAGGGTGGGGCTTTCATACGTCTGGTGGTGTTCAATCCAGAGTCCCCGGCACATAAGAAGTAATGCACTCAACAGGCTGTTTGCTATATCACTGGAGTAAGGTTTATTACTGCCGGCGTGATGCCACATCTGATAAAAAATATGCCGGATTTCATCACAATGTTCCCCGCCCGGCATCACAGCCATCTGGCCGCGTGGTGTCAGCGTATTTAAGGGTAACCCCTCAAATTTCAGCTGTTCGACACCGCAGCTGAATATCAGTAAATCATCGGAAGGATAAGGGTTTTCATCATGCAAAATACCAGCATTAAACAGCAGTAAATCCCCCTGTTTTACCGGATAGCTCTGCCCATCGATGTTATACATCCCGCTGCCCTGCGTAATAAACAGCAGTTCAAAACGCTCGTCATGTTTATGCATCACCCTCGGGGTTGCGGCCTCACGGCCTTCCGCTTTACAGATAAACATCAGCCTGGGTCTGAAGCCATTCTCATATCCGCCCGACACAGGATGTTCATTCACGCAGAATGTCAGCATGGTTTCTCCCTTAACGTTCAGCGCTATTCTTGCACTGCCACGCCGGGCAGTAGTCATCAAATTTGCTTTTTACTAAAATTTAATTAACTGATTTATAACAACTTGGTGAATTTATTTATACCAAAAAGGATGATTTTTGCTTTGCGAAAATCTTGCTGCCGCTTATTTATGATCTGGGTCACATTTTTACTGCTATGAAAAAACCTTTCCGCTTTTGCCCTCTCTTGCCTGAGAAAAACCACGTCAAAAATAGGGGGCAACACCGGGAAAAAAAGGCGCATTAATCGCAGGGTTAATGAAGTGGGAAAAGGCGGTTTCTCTTCAAAACAGCATAAAGGGGCCTGTTAGCGTTACCGTGGAATAAGAGACTTTCTATTCCAGGCAGGGGAGCGCTCCTGATAGTGATATTTGATAAATCCCCCTGATAAAGCAGGAGTCATTATTTTATATGCTCAGGCCTGTGACCCATAAAAGCGGGACAGGGTAAAGAGGGCGCAGTCACGGGAAATATCTTCATTCTTGCTAAATCAATGATTAACTTTGCGCTTGTGACCCACATCACTGAAACCTGCTTTCTTAATACAAAAAATTGATCTCCTGCACGGTATGAAAATTTCGATCTCAATGAGAATGGTTTTTTATTTTCAATTGGGGGTAATCTTGTTTCATCCATTGCCGGAGCCGAATAAAAACGGGATTAACCACAGAGAAGCCAGACAGGCGTTTTCCCCCGCAAAAGGTTGGCCTGGATGTTAATGCATTACCTTAAGGGTGGGTTATTTATCATGAGATGAACAGTAGGGTATTGCTTTATTACCTTGTGAAAGGAAAAGCCCACAGGCGTCACCCTGGCCACATTTATCATGCCTATGCCGGTTAACACCTTAAAAACCAGATGGGGTAGTAACATGTATAATAAAACTGACCTGCTTAATAGAACCACCCTGAAAAACCCTGACCGAATGAAGTTTATTACGCTGGTGTCAACGATCGGCGGGCTCTGCTTTGGCTATGATACCGGCGTAATATCCGGCGCGCTTATTTTCATGAAAGATGATCTGGGTCTGACGCCGGTTCAGGAAGGGTTCATTACCTCCTTTCTTTTATTTGGTGCGGCATTAGGTTCCTTATTTGGCGGCTATTTGTCTGATAAACAGGGGCGTCGCAAAAACCTGCTGTGGGTCGCCGCTATCTTTATCTTTGGTGCCCTCGGCACGGCCTTCGCGTGGGATGTCCCCTCGATGATCGTGGCGCGCTTTGTACTGGGGCTGGCCGTAGGCTGTGCGTCAGTCACCGTCCCTATTTACATTTCCGAACTGGCCAGGCCTGAACAGCGCGAACGTCTGGTCACCGTCAATGAGCTGATGATCGTCACCGGCCAGTTTCTGGCCTATACGGTGAATGCCGCTATCGTCAATCTCTATCCTGAAATGTCCCATAACTGGCGGATTATGCTGGCAATCCCCGCGCTGCCCGGTGCGCTGTTATGGGTGGGTATGCTGATGATGCCGGAGTCACCCCGCTTCTTTATGCGGCACGGAGAAACGGAAAAAGCGGTGAAGGTTCTGGAAACGCTGCGCTCGCCCGGCGAAGTGCAGAAGGAAATCAAAGAGATTCAGAAAATCATCCAGATTGATTCCGTCAAGGTGAGTCTGTTTGAAGAGCTTAAAAAACCCTGGGTGATCCAACTTATCCTGATCGGCCTGATGATTGTGTTGGCGACGCGTGTTACGGGGGTGAATACCATTATGTATTACGCGCCGACCGTACTGAAATCCACGGGCTTAGGCGATGCCGCCGCAGTCACCGGGGCGGTCGCTAACGGGGTGGTCTCTATTCTGGCCACGCTGATGGGTATGCTGTTAATCGGAAAGCACTCGCGCAGGAAAATGTTCTTTACCGGGCAGATCGGGGTGACCCTCAGCCTGATCCTGATTGGCGTTTCTTTTAAGGTCTTTTTCCATTCCGAAACACTAAACGGCATCGAAAGTGTGCACGCTAATTTCGCCGGGGCAAGTTATATCATTCTCGGGTTAATGCTGGTGTTCCTGGTGTTTATGCAGGGGTGGATCGCCCCGGTATTCTGGTTGATGTTGGCGGAGATATACCCTCTGCGTATGCGTGGCCTGGGCATGGGGATCGCCGTTTTCGGCCTGTGGATATTCGACTTTATTATTCAGTCTGTTTTCCCCATTCTGTTGAATCATTATGGCGGCGGTATGACCTTCGGGTTCTTTGCGGCAACAAACGTCATTATGCTTATTCTGCTGTTTAAATTCCTGCCCGAGACTCGTGGGCTTTCATTAGAACAAATTGAAAATAAATTCCGTTTCTGATCCATGATAATGAGGTAAATAACCATGTCGGTAAATATCGGATTAATTGGTTTAGGCATGATTGGCCGCGATCATTTGCAACGTTTCAAACAGGTCATCAACAATGCCAATGTCACTGCCATCTGCGATATCAACAGCGGTGTCGCCAATGCGCTGGCGCAGGAATATAACGTCACCCCTTTTTATGATGCCATTGAGATGATCAATTCAGAGTTGGTTGATGCGGTATTTATCTGTTCCATCGGCCCGGTGCATAAAGAGCAAATCCTGGCGGCCATTAAAGCCGGGAAACCTGTCTTTTGTGAAAAACCGCTCACCCCCACCGCGATTGACGCCAGGGAAATTATTGAAGCCGAAGTCAGCTATGGTAAGCGGTTGCTGCAACTTGGCTTTATGCGACGTTTTGACCCAGGTTACCAGGCACTGAAACAGAGCATCGGGACGGGGGAGTTAGGCGAGATTTTACTGATGCATTGCGCGCACCGGAACCCGTCGGTGCCGGAAAGCTACACCCTTGAGATGGCAATAAACGACTCAGCGACCCATGAAATAGACATTATCCATTATCTGCTGAATGAAAATATTGTCTCTGTCCGGGTAGATAAGCCGCGCAAAAAAACCAGCCGGGCTTTAGGCCATTTGCAAGACCCGCTCATTGTTATTTTTGAAACCGAGTCGGGTGTCCGTATCGATGATGAGCTATTCGTTAACTGCCACTATGGGTATGACATCCGCTGTGAAGTGATTGGCGAAAATGCCATCGCGAGCCTGACAGAACAAGCCCTGACCGTGACCCGTTCAGCCAATGGGGTGGGGCGGCATATCGCTCAAAGTTGCATGGAACGCTTTGCCACCGCTTACGATCGCGAAGTACAGAATTTTGTTGATCGTGTAAAGAGCGGCAGCGGCATGACCGGCCCCTCGTCGTGGGATGGTTACCTGGTGGCGCTGGTGTGTGATGCCGGCATCGCCTCGCTGAACGATGGATTAAAACATGATGTCACCATCCCGGCGCGCCCGGCGTTATACCAGCCACTCTCAGAGAGTTAATCGTTTCACTCACGGAGCAGGGCTGGCACGTCGCGAGGGTTCGCCCGCGGCGTGGCATTGCACAGGAGCGGAATATGCTGAATTTGTCTGAAGAAAATATTTTTCTTAATTGCCGGGCACCGTCTAAAAAAGAAGCCATAAAAATCGCTGCTGACGCGCTCATTCAGAGCGGTTTTGCGAAAACAGGCTTTTTCGAGGCGATGATGGCACGTGAAAAGAGTGTATCGACCTATTTAGGGGCAGGCGTTGCATTACCTCACTGTGCGAAAGAGAACATCGATCTGGTCATTAAAACCGGCTTCCATCTATTCCAATTTCCTCAGGGCGTGAGCTGGGGAGCCGGGAAAGTCGCATTCGTGGTGGTGGCGGTCGCGGCAAAACATAACGAGCACCTTCAGGTGTTAGCGGATATCGCAGATTTATTGGGTGATGAATTAAAAACGACGCTCCTGGCGCAGGCAACCCGTAAAAATGACTTTATTGAACAGTTTGAAAAACAGTGACGCCAGCGGCGTTACCCAGGCTGTTTAACAATGTAGACATGACTGATAAAGGATGACACATGAAACTTGCGATCTGTACTGATGTGCTGGCGAACTTATCGTTTCCTGACATGCTGGATAAAGTGAAAAGCTACGGCATTACCGGCGTAGAAATGACCGCCGGGGGCTGGTCGCCCTGTCCGCACGTGAAAACGGAAGAACTGCTGGCGTCACCTGAAAAACTCACCGCTTTCCGCCAGGAACTGCAAACGCGCGGGATGAACATTGTGGCGTTGAACTGTTCGGGTAACCCGCTCGCGCCGGGCGAGCTGGGGGAAAAACATACGCTGAGCAGCTATAAAACCGTAGAACTGGCCGGCAAACTGGGCGTGAAGAAAATCGTTATGATGAGCGGCCTGCCCGGCGGCGGCCCGGGGGACAGCGTCCCGAACTGGATCACTTCTACGGTTTCCTGGCCGGATTACATGCCGGGTGTTATCGACTACCAATGGCACGAGGTGGCGATCCCCTGGTGGAAAGCCTTCACGCAGCACGCCCGGCAGCACGGCGTTGAACAGATTGCGCTTGAAGCGTTCCCCAGCCAGTTGGTGTACAACGCCGGCACTTTGCTGCGGCTGCGCAACAGCGTTGATGAGATGATCGGGATGAACCTTGACCCTTCCCATCTTATCGTCATGGGCGCTGACCCGATTGCGGCAGCGCGCAAACTGGAGGGCGCGGTGTATCACGTGCATGGCAAGGATGCGCGCATTGAACGTGGCCTGGCGGAGATTGACGGGCTGCTGGAATACCAGCCGGTAACGAACACCAAAACGCGTACCTGGAACTATGTCGCCGTCGGCTGCGGCCAGGATTTGCAGTGGTGGAAGGAATTTTTCTCCGTGCTGCGTATGACCGGTTATGACGGTGATGTCTCGCTGGAGATGGAGGATTTGACCATGAGCGTGGAGGCAGGGTTGCAGACGTCTATTGATGCCCTGAAGGCGAGCATCAGCCGCTGACGGTTTATCTTTCGCCACAGCCTGCGGCTATCAGATATCAGGCTGTGGCGGACAGGGTTTGTCTTATCATCTGGTGCAGTGCAGGCCCGTTTTCAGGGGGCAGCCAGCGGCTTAACAAACCGTTTCCTGACCTCGTGATAGCCATTGTCCTCATAGAATTTATGGGCGCGGGTCCGGCGTTCGCTGCTGGAGAGTTCTATCTGCGTGCACCCCTGCTGGCGCGACAGCCGTTCCGCCTCTGCCAGCAAGGCCTGGCCGAGGCCTTCACCCCGGCAGGCCTCATCAATGACCAGCGCAGAAATCACAGCCCAGCGCCCCTCTTCATGCACGGGTGTTATAAAATGGATAACCACCACACCGCGCACTACGCTTCCTGATTCCGCCACCAGAATGTCATCGCGCCCCTCGGCCTCCTTCAGACGGGCTTCAACGGTTTCCCGTTTCGTGTGATAGCCCAGCTGTAAGAACAGCGTCTGTAACCTCCCGATATCCTGTATCCCGGCTGATCGGATTAAAAACATGCCTGTCTCCCTGTCTGATTAAAACAGCTTGTTAAACACCCGCTGCGCCTCATGACACTCTCTGGCCCGTTGGCGAGGCAATCAACCGATGAGCGTGAACCTGAAACGCATCACCTTTTGCTTAACGGCCGGCGCGGCGATTCACATCGTTATCGGCAATTTTCTCCGCCAGGAAATCGATCAGCACCCGGCATTTCGGCGGCAGGAAACGGTTCGGGTGGTAGAGGATCCATGACATGCCGTAGTACGAGGTCTGGTAATCCCATTGCGGCAATACCTCGACGATCTGTTGGGCGGCCTGCTGATTGTCGGGGCGTTAGTATGGGCGACGCGCCCCCGCAGGGTGGCGGGGGCGGTGGTCAGTAATTGAGTGGCGGATTGGTGGGGAATTCAGAGAGATGACGTGCTCATAGTGTTACGCCGTTAAATAGCTGGCAGAGGAGGCAAAGAGGCACAATAAAAGGAAAGTACGGCCTTTGATATTAATTCGTCAGGGATGGGTGAAAAAATAATAGGGTGTGTCTGTTTCTGGATCATTTAAAACTAATGCAATAGGGCATGAAATTATTGCCATTATGTAACTTTTTATTAGGGTGAGATAATTATCACACTTTGACAGGGTCAGCGCTGGTATTAACCCCCTGTTTGGCTGAATAAATTAATTTTCAGGCGGCGAGCAGGTGATGTCTGAATCACCATGTCATTTTAATGAGATTGTTATAATAACTTTTGGAAAAAGGATCTGCCATGAGTGCGGTAAAAGCAAAAATCACCTCAATGCACCTGTATTACTCAGGATTTAGCTATGGATGGGTTGATGAGAATGGCGTCAAAAAATGGTCAACGCTGTCATTCTCTTCCGATCCGTCACCGGCTGATCAAGCGTTATATGCGACGCTCCCGCCTATGATTTCTGCTGCGTATCAAACCCAGCAGTGGGTAATGATTGATGATTATGGCTGTGATATCGCGTTTGATCTCGCCATACAATAATGTGTGTGCCGATATAAGTGTCTGATGCGGGCTGTCATCAATTACCTGATGACAGCCCGATGTGGTTTTTAATGGGCTACATCCCGTGCAGCCTGCCCAGCAGCCCCATTCGCTCCGCGGCCAGGTCAGGGTTCACCAGCAACCCGGCCTCATCCGCCAGCCGGAACAGCGCGCTGTAGTGCGCCAGGCTGCGGGCGCTCTGCATACCAGCCAGCATCGTGAAGTGGTTCTGATGCCCGTTCAGCCAGGCGAGGAAGACAATCCCGGCTTTGTAATACTGGGTGGGCGCGGCGAACATATGGCGGGCCAGCGGCAGCGTCGGCGCGAGGATCTGCTGGTAGGTCTCCCGATCACCCTGCGCCAGCGCGTGCAACGCCCCGGCCGCCGCCGGGGCAATCGCGTCCAGAACCCCCAACAGCGCATGGGAGTAGCCCCGGCTGTCCCCGGCGATCAATTCGGGGTAGTTGAAATCGTCACCGGTATACATTTTTACCCGGCCGGGCAGGCGGCGGCGCATCGCGATCTCGCGATCTTTATCCAGCAGCGAAATCTTGATGCCGTCGATGCGTGCCTCATGGCGTTCAATCACCGACAGGCAAATCTCCATCGCGTCGTTGAGCCTGTCGGTGCCCCAGTAGCCGTGCAGCGCCGGGTCGAACATGTCACCGAGCCAGTGCAAAATCACCGGCTCCCGCACCTGCCGCAGGATGGCGTCATAGACCTGAAGGTAATCCTCCGGCCCCCTGGCGATGGCCGCCAGCGCCCGGCTGGCCATCAGGATAATGCGCCCGCCGCAGGCTTCAATCGCTGCTACCTGCTGCTCATAGGCGTCAATCACCGCCGTCAGGGTCAGCCCGGTGAAGCCGGTCAGGTGATCGGTGCCTGTGCCGCAGGCGATGGCCACCCCCGGAAAATCTTTCGCCTGGGCCACGCTGCGCTGGATCAGCAACAGGCTGGTGGGCCAGTCCAGCCCCATGCCGCGCTGGGCGGTATCCATCGCTTCCGCCACGCCGAAACCCAGTGACATCAGGTGGCGGCGATAGGCCAGCGTGGCCTCCCAGTCGAGCGCCATATCGCGCGTCGGGTGCTGCATCTGCCGTGGGTCTGCGACCACATGGGCCGCGGCAAACACCTCACGGTTGAAGCGGGGCTGGGGCGGTACCTGCCAGTGCGGCGCGCCCTTGACGTCGTAACGGTAAACGTGGCCCTGGCTGTCCAGTAAATGCACGTGATTGCTGAGGGTCATGACAGGCTCCTTGGGGATCTGCGGGTTAATGCCGGGCCAGATGCGCACGCGGGTCACGCTCTGCCGGGTGCGGGGTGGCCACGGGCAATTTACGCACGCCGAACAGCACCAGGCTGCTGACCAGGATAACCAGCGCCGCCGCCAGCCAGACCGGTTGCAGGGTGTAATGCTGGGCGAAATAGCCGGCGATAATCGGGGAGATGCCGCCCGCTGCCATGCCCATGTTCATCACAAAGCCGATGGCCGAGCCGCGCAGCGAGGGCGGCACCAGCTCAGCGGTGATGGACAGCACAATCGGCGTGATGGGGTAACCCAGGAACCCCAGCAGCATCACCAGCATAATCACCACCGGCACCGACAGCGTCAGCACCATCGCGGCCATTAACAGCGCGCTGACCACGGTAATTGCCATCAGAATGGTGCGGCGGCGCAGGAAATCACCTTTGTCGCAGTAGCGGCCGAGCAGGAAACCGCCGAGTGCGCCGGTCAGCCCCAGCAGGCTGGCTATCGTCCCGGCGGTGCCGATCGTCAGGTTTTTCACCTGCATCAGGTAGCTCGGCGCCCACAGCAGCACAATCCACCAGCCCGCCAGCAGCACAAAGTAATAGAGCGCCATCATCATCACCGGCGCATGGCGGAACAGCGTGCGCAACGGCACTTTCTCCGCCGCCTGCCGGGCGATCAGGTCAGCGGGTTTGCGGTCATTTTTCACCAGCACCGCATACAGCAGCGCCACCACAATCCCCAGCGCCCCGGCGACGTAGAACACCACCCGCCAGCCAAACACCGGGCCGAGCACCGCACCCATCCAGGTGCCGAGGAAGCCGCCAATCGGGTAGCCCATCCAGTAAAGGGACATCACCGTGGTGCGCTGTTTCTCGCTGGTGACGTTCGCCACCTCCAGCGAGGCGGCCGGCCAGAAAATCCCTTCGCCGATGCCGGTCATTACCCGGTAGAAGATCAGGCTGGTCAGGCTGCCTGCAAACCCGGTAAACAGGGTCGCCAGCGAGAACATCATCAACCCGAGGATCAGCACCGGTTTGCCGCTGAGTTTGTCGGCGATGATGCCGGCCGCAAACAGGAACAGGATAAAACCAAAGAAGAAAGAGGAGAGCAGGATGCCGCTTTCGCCTTTGCCGAGGCCAAATTCCGTGGCAATCAGCCCAATCGCCGACGACACCGTCATGCGATCAACCGAATACATCATGTAGCCCAGTCCGCACAGGACGGTAACCAGAACCATTTTCCGGGTATCGGTAGTCATATTTTCCTCGCCATGCCTGTTGACCGACGAAAACCGCTGTTCAGCGCTGTCAGAGACTCATTGGAATGTTAACCGTGCTGCAAATGCCGCATTTTGCAGGTGCGTAACACCTCATCAGGATCTTTCTCCCACCAGGTGAGGCGGGAAAAAATCTCCACTTCGTGATAGCCGCGGTAGCCCTGCGCCTCTACCGCCTGCCGGAAACCGCGGATATCAATCACCCCGTCGCCCATCATGCCGCGGTCTTCCAGCATGTCCTGCGTGGGGTTAAGCCAGTCACAGATATGGAACGCCAGCAGCCTATGAGGCCCGGCGCGGGCAATTTCGCGGTGGAAATCGGCGTCCCACCAGGTGTGGTAGAGGTCAACCGCGATGCCCAGCCCGTTATCGCCCAGTTCATCACAGAGATCGTTGGCCTGTTTCAGGCTGTTGACGCAGGCGCGGTCGGCGGCATACATCGGGTGCAGCGGCTCAATCGCCAGCGGCATCCCACGCGGCCGGGCGTAGTCCAGCAGCGCGCCCAGCCCGTCGCGTACCTGTTGGCGTGCACCGGCCAGATCTTTTGAGCCGTCGGGCAGCCCGCCGACCACCAGCACCAGGCAGGACGCGCCGAGGGTCAGCGCCTCCTCCACGGCGCGGTAGTTGTCCTCCAGGGCTTTCCGGCGTGCCTCCGGGCCGGCGGCCGGGAACATGCCGCCGCGGCAGTAGCCGGTCACCGCCAGGTTATGCAGGCGGATCAGCCGGGCGGTTTCCTGCAACCCGAGCGCGGCGACCTGATCGCGCCACGGCGAGATACCGCGGATGTCATGGCGCGCGCAGCCTTCAATGATCTGGCGCAGATCCCACTGGCGGCGCACCGTGGCGGTATTTAACGAGAGTTTTCCGGGGTCGGGTGTGTGCATTTTCGCCTCCTCACCCTTCCAGCGCGGGCACATCGACCCAGCGGCGCTCTTGCCAGCTTTTCAGCGCCAGATCCACCAGTTGCAGGCCCTTCGCCCCTTCCAGCAGGTTCCAGCGGTAGTCGCCTTCGCCCCAGACATGGCGCAAAAAGAGTTCCCACTGCACTTTAAAGGCGTTGTCATACACCTGGGTGTCGGGCACGGTGGCCCAGTCATTGAAGAAGTTGTGGGTCTGGCGCACATCCGGGTTCCAGACCGGTTTCGGGGTATTGACCGCCGCCTGGGTGTAGCAGTCGGTCAGCCCGGCGACGGCCGACCCGTTGACGCCATCCACCTGGAAGGTCACCAGATCGTCACGCCGCACGCGCACGCACCAGGAGCTGTTGATCTGCACGATCGCGCCGTTATGCAGTTCAAAGGTGGCGTACACCGCATCATCCGCCGTGGCCTGATAGGGTTTTTGCTGTTCATCCCAGCGCGTCGGGATATGCGTTGCGCCGATGCAGCTCAGGCTTTTGATCTCGCCAAACAGGTTGTCGATGACATAGCGCCAGTGGCAGATCATGTCGAGGATGATGCCGCCGCCCTCTTCGCTGCGGTAGTTCCAGGAGGGGCGCTGGGTCGGTTGCAGGTTGCCCTCAAACACCCAGTAGCCGAATTCACCGCGCACCGACAGCACCTTGCCGAAGAAGCCCGCCTCATTCAGCAGGCGCAGCTTTTGCAGGCCGGGCAACCAGAGTTTGTCCTGCACCACGCCGTGGCAGACCCCTTTTTCGCGCGCGGCGCGGTAGAGATCGAGCGCGTCTTCCAGCCCCAGCGCGACCGGTTTTTCGCTGTAAACGTGTTTGCCCAGGGCGATCGCTTTTTTCAGCAGGGCAGGGCGCGCCTGGGTGGTGGCTGCATCAAAGAAGAGGATGTCATCAGGGTTGGCCAGCGCCTCATCGACGTTGGTGCCCCAGCGGGCAATGCCGTGCGCCTGCGCCAGTGCGGCGATTTTCTCTTCATTGCGGCCAATCAGAATCGGGTCGGGCATCAGGCGATCGCCGTTTGCCAGCAGCACGCCGCCCTGTTCACGGATTTGCACGATCGACCGGATCAGGTGCTGGTTTTTGCCCATCCGTCCGGTTACGCCATGCATGATGATGCCAACGGGGATCTGCGCCATTCATTCACCTCGGGGTAGAAGATGTCAGGCCACTGCGCGGGGTGTGATGCAGGCGTCATCACGCTGTGTTCGCCCGTGCCGGCGGCGGGGGATACGCCATACTCATTCAACCAACCGGTTGACAACCACACTATAGAAGCTGGCAAACCGCGCCGTGGTGATCCGTTTCACATAACCAACCAGTTGGTTGAAAAAGAGCGCAGGCTTGTTTTAACGGGGAAATAGGGCACTATAATGCTGAAACCTGTCGAGAAGAGTGAGGGAAACGGAGTGGTTATCAGGCGCGTTACGGAGAAATATGATGCGGCAGACAAGCAGCAGCGCATCCTTCAGGCGGCCCGCGCGGAGTTTGCCGAGAAAGGGTTTGACGGCGCGCGGGTTGACAGCATCGCCGCCAGGGCCTGCGCCAATAAGCAGCTGATCTATTACTATTTCACCAATAAAGATGTGCTGTTTACCCATGTGCTGGAAGCGGCTTACCGCGACATCCGCGAACAGGAGGCGGCGCTCTCACTGGAGGCATTGCCCGCCAACGAGGCGATTTTGATGCTGGTGGAGTTCACCTGGCACTATTACCTGAAAAACCCGGAGTTTATCCGCCTGCTCAACAGTGAAAACCAGCTGAAAGCACGCCACCTCAAAACCTCCGGGGTGGCGGTGGAGGTAAACCAAAGCTGGATCACCATCACCGAGGCGCTGCTGGCGCGCGGCCGGGCTGAAGGCACGGTACGGAGCGGCATCGACGTGATGCAACTCAACATCAACATTTCCGCCCTCGGCTTCTTCTACCTGATTAACCAGTCCACGCTGTCGATTCTCTACCAGAAAGATCTCAGCGAAAAAGCTGCGCTGGATGAACGGCTGCGGGTGATGAAAGAGTGCATCGCCGCCTGGATCGCGCCATGAGCCTGGTCAGCAAGGAGAACGTATGATCCGGCTTGACGATGTGGCGCTGTTTGTCCGGTCTGCCGCGCTCGGCAGCTTTTCCCGCGCGGCCCGTGAAGGGGATCTGCTGCCGGGGCAGGTCAGTGCCGCGGTGCAGCGGCTGGAGCGCGATCTGGATAAGCGCTTGTTTGTGCGCTCCACGCGCAGCCTGCGGCTGACGGCCGAAGGCGAAACCTATTTGCCCTATGCCCAGGAGTTGCTGGCACTGGTGCAGGCGGGCGCAGAGAGCCTGCAAGGCAATGAGGAGGCGTTGCAGGGCGAGCTTAAAGTCGCGCTGCCTTCTGATATCGGCCGCAATATCCTGTTGCCGGTAATGACGGCCTTTTTCAAGGCGCACCCCGGCCTCTCCCTGCGGCTGTCGCTGTCTGACCAGCGCAGTGATATGTTCCGCGATCCGGTGGATGTGGCTGTCCGCTACGGCGCGCTGGACAACAGCCGCTACGTTGCGCTGCCGCTGGCGGCGGATAACCGGCGGGTGCTGGCTGCCTCACCGGGTTACCTGCAACAGCATGGCGAGCCGCAACAGTTGGATGACATTCCCCGCCACGCCTGCCTGCTCTACACCCTGAACGGCCAGGCGTATGACAAATGGCTGTTTCCGGGGCAGGGCGCGCCGCGCCAGCTGACGGTGAACAGCCGGATGCTGTGTGACGATGCCGACATCGCCCGCCGCTGGGCGGTGGATGGCATGGGGATTGTCTATAAATCCTGGATTGATCTCAGTGATGACGTGCTGGCCGGGCGTTTAAAGGTGCTGCTGCCGGACCACCCCGGCGAAATCACGCCGCTGCACCTGATCTGCCCGCACCGCAAGCAGTTCTCCCCCGCCATACGGCAACTGCACCAATGCCTCAGCGATCACCTGAAAGGGATTATGGCGCAGATGCCCGTCCCCGCCCTGCCGGACTATGGGGGGTAATCGCGTTTTTAATGCGAACAGGGAAAAGAAACGAGATAACTGTTTTAGAAAGGAAAAGCCCCGTAAAGGGGCTTTTTGTTCTGTCCGGTTATTGTGCAAAAACGCTGAGGCCTTTGCGGCGGAGAATGTCCAGCATTCGCAGGGCTGCGCCATTGGGCTTTTTCTCACCACGCTCCCACTTTGAAACGCTCTCAACAGACATATTCAAGGTATAAGCCAGCATGGACTGGCTAATATGAAGCTGGTCACGCAACGCACGGATTGCTGTGCCGTCCATTTCTTCCGGCTTGGGCATTTTTTCACGCAATTGCTGCGCTTTTAAGCGGGAACCAATAAATTCAACGGTTTCATCAGAGACAGTGCCTGACTTGTTGAATGCTTGCGCCATTTCATGTAGTTGTTTCAGTCTGCTCATGACATTTAACCTCTCTCAATCTCTTTTCAGCAATATCTTTGCTGATACTTTCATCAGACGCTGCCAACAAATCCCGCGCTAAGCGCCGGTAGACTTCCAGCTCATCATCCGGGATTTCCTTTGTTCCATCATCTGGCACGTCCGCTTTTGTCCATCCATCTATAAAGAACAAATGGCTTTCATGGTGAAAAGCAATAACTGTACGTGCGCCGCCCCGCTTACCGCTATTGCCAAGTGGAATACGTTTTTTATAAACATGCCCACCCAATTGGGCATCCACCAATCCATTTTTAATTTCACCTGCAATCTCGCACAGGGTTTCATCCTTAATTTTTTGTTTTTTTAAGCTCTTATCAAACAAAAAGGTCGTATAAATTTTCATCTTTCATTCCATATTATTATTATGCCATTCCTTGATCTTTAACTCCCGTATACGGGTACAAAATATAGTACTTAGTACGGTGTTTTTCAATGACCCTATCCACTTTTTGAGATGTAACCGTCTCCTGACTGGCTCCCTAACTGAGGAAGGTAGCTCGCCGCCATTCGGTGAAAAATTGACCACCTGAGCGCTGTTTATTACGCTCATAGTATTGCCACAGGCCCATGTTCAATGGGTTGCCGCTGAACGCGGCGCGATGTTCATTCCACCCTAAACAGAAATAACCACACAGACGAGGTCGTTATGGCGAAGCTGGAAGGAAAAGTGGCACTGGTTACCGGCGCATCAAAAGGCATCGGGGCTGCGATCGCGAAAGCGCTGGCGGCACAGGGGGCGGCCGTGGCGGTGGCCTATGCCAACAGCCGGGACGCGGCAGACGCAGTGGTGGCTTCGATCCACGCCGCCGGCGGGAAGGCGGTGGCGGTGGGCGGCGATGTCTCCCAGGCGGCGGCCGCCGCCGCATTGGTCGATGCCACGATCGACGCGTTTGGGCACCTCGACATTCTGGTGAACAATTCGGGGGTCTACGCCTTCGCGCCGATTGAAGAGATTACCGAAGAGGATTTCCATTACCAGTTCAACATCAACGTGCTGGGGGTGCTGCTGGTGACGCAGGCGGCGGTGCCGCATCTGAAAGAAGGGGCCAGCATCATTAATATTGGCTCCGGCACCACGGAGCTGACGCCGCCGATGACGGCCGTCTACAGCGGCACCAAGGGCGCGCTGGATGCCATCACCGGCGTGCTGGCGCGTGAACTGGGGCCGCGCGGCATCCGGGTGAACTCGCTTAACCCCGGTTACACCGAAACTGAGGGCACCCACACCGCAGGGATCACCGGTTCCGACATGGAAAAAAACCTGGTGACGCTGACCCCGCTCGGCCGCGGCGGGAAGCCGGAAGATATCGCGGATATCGCCGTGTTCCTGGCCTCGGATGATGCCCGCTGGCTGACCGGCGAGCGGCTGGTGGCCTCCGGCGGGTTGCGCTGACAATATCGCCCCCGTGCCGCACGGCAGGGGGGTTATTGCCAGTGTTCAGACAGAAAATCGATGAAGCAGCGAATGCGGGGGGAAAGGTACCGGCTGGCCGGCCACAATGCCGAAAAGTGGCTCCGGCGGTCGCAATAGCCCGGCAGAATCTGGATCAGTTGCCCTTGCTTCAATGCCTCCCTGACAACGAAATCCGGCACATAACAGATGCCCAGCCCAGAAAGGGCGGCCCCCACCATGGCTTCAATATTGTTCAGCGTCAGCAGGGAGAGGGCGCTGAACTCGCCGGTGACGCGGTACGCGTTCAGATCCCATGCCTGGATCAGACCGGTGGAGGGAAAGCGGAACAGAATGCATTTGTGTGAGGGTAAATCGTGCGGGGTGCGGGGTTCCCCATACGCCTGAAGGTACGTGGGGCTGGCACAAAGCACAAAACGGAAATGCCCCAGCGTTTTTGCCGTGAGCCGTGAATCACCGATCTCCCCGCTGCGGATGGCCACATCAAACCCTTCATCAATCACATTGACCAGCCGGTCGCTGAAATCCAGATCCAGGTCAATCCCTGGGTAACGCTGCGTAAACGCCGGCAGCAGCGGCAGCATTAAGCGATAGCCGATCACCGGAAATGAGACCCTGAGGGTGCCGGTGGGGTGGCTCACGGCGGTGGTGAGTTCCGCTTCAGCCTCACGCAACTGCTCAAGGATAGACTGGCAGCGAGCCAGGAGCGTCGCCCCTTCCGCCGTCAGGCTGACGCTGCGGGTGCTGCGGTTAAAGAGCCGCACGCCGAGTTTTTTCTCAAGCCTCGCCACATTTTTCCCAACCGCAGAGGCTGAAATACCTAATGTCCGCGCAGCCTGAACAAAGCTGAGCGTTTCTGCGGTGCGGACAAAGGAAGTCAGTGAAGTGAAGCTGTCCATGGATTATAAACTTTTTGTCTTTAAAGAAGGGAGCCCCAGTCTATTTATCCCGCCTGACCTCTGCAATAGCATGGCCGCTATCTGCTCCCTTTTTCAGGCAAAGGCACCCCCATGATACGATTTCGCTTTTCTTCCCCGCACATTGCCGCCGCCCCGGTATTTTTAGCGGCAATGCTGTTACCGCTGAGCTTTACCGGTGGGGTGGTCACGACCCCTGCAATCGGCCATGAACTGGGAGGAAGCCCCGCTTCTCTGGCGTGGCTGACCAATGGGTTTATGCTGACGTTCGGCAGTTTCCTGCTGGCGGCCGGTGTGGCGGCCGATCTCACCGGCAGAAAACGGGTGCTGATCGGCGGGCTGGCCCTGTTTACCCTGAGCTGCCTGCTGATTTATCCGGCGGGCAGCACCCCCGTGGCCGGTGCGCTCAGGGCGGTGCAGGGTATGGCGGCCGCCATGACCTTGGCCGGCGGCAGTGCGGCACTGGCCCGGCTGTATGACGGCCCCGCCCGGGCCCAGGCGTTCAGTCTGCTCGGCACCCTGTTCGGGGCGGGGCTGGCCTTCGGGCCGCTGGTCACCGGCACCATCACCGATCTGTCTGGCTGGCGCGGGGTATACCTGATGCTGGCGCTGCTGTCAGGAATCGCTTTGCTGACCGGGGCGCTTTTTCTGCCGGGTTCGGCAAAACCGCCCCGGCAAAAAACCGACATCGCCGGGATTGTCCTGTTTAGTACGGCCCTGATCCTGTTCACCCTGGGGATCATGCTTATCCCGGATCAGGGGCTTTTCTCCCCTGGAGTGATCGGCGTGTTTACCGCGTTTATGCTATTTACCGCAGGGTTTGTTATACGCTGCCAACGCGCAGAGCATCCTGTGTTTGAGCTTTCCCTTTTACGCCATCCACGTTTTGCCGGGGTGTTGCTGCTGCCGGTGGCCACCTGCTACTGCTACGTGGTGCTGCTGATTATTCTTCCCCTGCGTTTCATGGGCGGTGAGGCCTTCAGTGAAACAAAAAGTGCGCTCTTTCTGCTGGCGCTGACGGGGCCGATGCTGGTCTTGCCTTCATTGGCTGCGTTTCTGACCCGGTGGCATACGCCCGGCGTTATTTCTGTCATCGGGTTGGGGGTCTCCACGGCGGGGCTGCTGTTGCTGAGCCAGGTCATGCAAAGCGATAACAGCGCCATGCTTATTCTGGCGATGTTTATCACCGGTGCAGGCGCGGCGCTGCCCTGGGGGCTGATGGATGGGCTGGCCGTCTCTGCCGTGCCTGTTGAGAAGGCCGGCATGGCTGCGGGGTTATTTAATACGGTGCGGGTCGCGGGGGAGGGCATTGCGCTGGCCGTCGTCATGGCATTTCTGGCGATGGTTAATCAGCGGGAGCTGATGGGGGACGTCACCGGCTATCCGCCGGGGGCCATCAAACACGCGGCCACCTGGCTGGGCGGCGGCAATGTTGAACAGGCTGCCCGGCTGCTGCCGGCGGTGCCCCGGCAGGTACTGATGGCCACGTATAACCACGCCTATAGCCTGTTGTTTTATGGCCTGTCGGTGATTACTTTGCTCTCTGCGTGGGGCGTGTGGAAGACTCTGATCCAGCAGAAAGAGCAACCCATGATGTAACAATCAGCCCCCGGCATCACCCAGCCGCCGGCTGACAGAAAAATTTGCGTTAGTGAAAAATAGTCACGCAGGGTGCACAACTTAAGCCAAATATGACAATAAATGAGCATCTTTGTGTTAAAGTAATTCCAAATACATATTTAGTTAACTTTTAAATCATCAAAACATCCACTTCAGGCTGAGTAGATCGATTTACTGTCACAATTCTCACGGTATTATCTGCCCGCAAAACACAGAGCAATTTTAAACAGGGCTATATCATAATGTTAACAACTAAGCGCAAACTCTCCCTGGCCGTTGGCCTGGGGCTGTTGATGGGCAGTACTTCTTTTGTGACGCACGCTGAAGTCACCTTAATCAAACAAGACCCACAGGCCGGTGACCCATTAAGCCGCCTGAACTTCACCGTGGGCGGCAGTATCCGTCCGCAATTCAATAACATGACCGGCGGCGGCGATAACGGCTCCTACAAGCGTAACGGCTTTGACGGCGGCACCCGTTTCCGTTTCCTGGCAGATTACTATCTGTTTGATGATGTCAGCTGGGTCGGTTATTACGAACTGGGCGTGAACATCCCTAAACTGTTCGACTGGGAAAACCACTACGCTGACAACGCGCATGACACCAGCCGCCGTATGCTTTACACCGGTTTCCAGAGCAAAACCTGGGGTAAACTCACCTTTGGTCAGCAAAACAGCGTTTATTACGATGTGGTCGGCTCTAAGACCGATATCTGGGACTATGACATGCTGGCCCAGGCACCGGGCAACGGCATCAACGGTGACTACGACGGCTCCTACCGTTCACGCCAGATGCTGAAATACAAAAACACCTTCGGCAGCACCGATGTGTATGCTTCCTACCTGTTTGAAGATGACGAATACCTGCCGGGCAACGGCCTGCGCTACAAGCGCAAAGGCGGCGGCTCACTGGGGGCGGAATACCACTTCACCAAAGACCTGAGCTGGGGCGCGGCCTGGAACTACACCCGTGCCGACATGCGTGACCACGGCACCGGCGAGTCGAAAACTTACGACCAGAACATCTACGGCACCTCCCTGAGCTGGAAACCGGACAACTGGACCTTCGTGTTCGGCGGCGGTTACTACCAGAACTTCCTGACCACCAAACAGGTGGACGTGGACAACTACTTCGCCGGTGATGCCTGGGGTATCGAATACCTGGCGGGTTACACCTTCCCGGTGGCGCAGTACGGGCTGAAGTCTGTGATGCCGTACGCGATGGGTGACCGTCTGGAGTACGTGAACGGCCGTGATTACCAGCGCATCGACAACGGCGTGGGGATCACCTTCCAGCTCGACTACGGCTTCCGCGTGGATTACGAGCACGTCTTCACGTCCAGCACCGACAACCTCGGCGACATGAACGTGGTGCGCCTGCGCTACGACTTCTGATGCCTGTTCCCCGGTGCCTGCCGGGGAATACCAAAAGCGCGCGCCCTGCGCGCTTTTTTTGAGCAATGCCGCCTTCCCCGCAGTTTCTTAACCCGATCAGCAAAATCGTCTGTAGCTTTTTCACGCCGGGCCGATATTAACCTCGATCATTAATCACACCGGTAAATCACCATGAAAATCTCAACACGCCTTGCGGCTGGATTCGGCCTGTTGGCCCTGCTGCTGGTGCTCTGCGCCGGGGTAGCTGTCAACGCCCTGAACCACGCCCAGGACGGCATGAACGACGTGGTTAACGTCAAAATGAAAAAGTACAAACTGGCGCTGGATATGCGGGACAGCGTGCGGGACATCTCGATTGCCGTGCGTAACCTGGCGCTGCTGACCGACCCGAAAGAGATGGCGCCGGAATGGGAACGGGTGCAGACCCAGAAGCGCCTGTTTATCAAAAACCGGGAGGAGATGGCCCGGATGATGGAAATTGACTCCGTGCCCGCCGGGCGCGAAGCCTTCCGCAAGATCCTGGAAGCCGAAGGCCCGGCGATGGCCGGCTTTGAGAAAGCGGGGCAGCTTGGGCTGCAAAACCTGCAGGAGGAAACCACCACCTACCTGATGAACGTTTCCCGCCCGGCGCAGCGGACGCTGCAAAATGCGCTTAACGCCATGACGGAAGTCCAGCTGAAAAACGCCCAGCGTGCCGTGGCAGAGAGCAGTGATGAGAGCCGCCAGGCCAGTCTCTTCCTGGCGGTGATGGCCGTGGTCTCGTTACTGCTGGCTGCCGGTGTCGGGTACATGACCGTGCGGGTGCTGACGCGCCAGCTGGGCGGTGAACCGGCGCAGGCACAGGCGCTGGCCGCCGCGATTGCCGACGGCGACCTGACCTCCGCCGTCGTGCTGCGCCCCGATGACAGCAGCAGTATGCTGGCTTCGCTGGCCCTGATGCAGACCCGGCTGGGTGAGATTGTGTCGCAGATTAAAGAGACCTCCGCCTCAGTGGCGCTGGCCTCAGATGAAATTGCCCGCGGGAACACCGAGCTTTCTGCCCGTACCGAGCAGCAGGCCGCCGCCTTGCAGGAGACGGCCGCCAGCATGGAGCAGCTCACCGCGACGGTGAAAAGCAATACTGCCGGTGCCACCCACACCGCCGGTGCCGCGCGTGAAACCGCCTCCCTGGCGAGCCACGGCGAGGAGAGTGTGCGCAAGATGACCCAGACGATGGCGGACATCTCCCTCAGCGCCGCGAAAGTGCAGGACATCACCAGCACTATCGAGGGCATCGCCTTCCAGACCAACATCCTGGCGCTGAACGCCGCGGTGGAAGCGGCCCGTGCCGGTGAGCAGGGCCGCGGCTTTGCGGTGGTGGCAGGCGAGGTACGCACGCTGGCACAACGCAGCGCCACTGCCGCCCGTGACATCAAAGGGCTGATTGAGGAAGCCACCGTGTTGGTGCAGGAGGGGGTGAACGTCGCTGACGGCACCGCCACCAGCATCATGAACGTGGTAGGCCGGGTGAACGAGCTGGCTGACTCGATGGATGAGATCGCGCTGGCGTCGAACGAGCAGATGCAGGGCATCTCTCAGGTTAACGTGGCGGTCAGCCAGATGGACGGCGTCACGCAGAGCAACGCCACGCTGGTGGAAGAGTCCACAACGGCCTCCCAGTCCCTGGCGGAGCAGGTGCACGCCCTGCGCGGCATGGTGGAGACCTTCCGCGTATAAAGCGACTTTCTGCGTATCAATCAAAAAGCGGTGGCGATCCCACCGCTTTTTTTATTTCCCCGCTTTGCCCCTTTTACGATCGCCTCACTAAAACGCACCCCATGCTGGCATTCACGCGCTGAATAGGGTAGTCATTACTGGCACCAGCACGAAGGGAGAGAGCGATGCATTCACATCCGATACGGCAGATCATCGAAGCCTGTGACCAGGCGATCTCTGCGAAAGCGTTTGATGCGCTGATGGCGCACTACGCAGAAGACGCCGCGCTGGTGGTGAAGCCGGGCATGGTCGTACGGGGGAAAGAGAACATCCGGAACGCGTTTATCGCTATCTCAGACTACTTTCAGGGGCAGCTGGTGGTGGAACAGGGCGGGATGCAGGTCATTGAGGGCGCGGACAATGCCCTGGTGATTATGGAAACCCTGCTGCGCTTTCCAGACGGGCAGGGCGGCACGGTGGAAACCACCCGGCGTGCGACCTACGTCTTCCGGCAGGAGCATGACGGCCGCTGGCTATGCACAATCGATAACTCTTACGGGACATCCCTGCTGGACGCTGCGCCGGGCGGCGCGTTATAGCAATTCCGGCTTGGTCAGGTAGTGCCGCTGGATGCCCGGTTCAGGGAAATCGGGCAAAGACATCTGCAGCAGATAACCCTGTTTCACATAGAAGGGCAGGGCCTGAAAGCTGAAGGTATCCACCAGCGCATGGCGGCACCCTGTGCGCACGCCTTCCTGTTCCGCCAGCGCGACCAGCTGACTGCCCAGGCCGGTGCCTCTGAGGTGTTCGCTCACCCAGAGGTAATCGATACAGAGCCAGACCCCTTTTCTTGACGCAATCAGGCCGCCCGTCATGTCACCGGCGTTATTCCTGGCATAAACACCAAATTGCCCCCAATCGCGGGTGTCAATGAATTGGCGGTTGTAGCCCCGTAGCCCGCTAAAAAGTGCTTCCCTGTCGGTGTCTGTGACCTCAGGGACGACGGTCAGTTTCATGCTTTATGCCTTTTTCTGAGAGTAATGATTTAATATCAAAGCGTTGAGCAGGTTTGTCAATGTGCCGGGCAGGGATAACCGGGGCTATCCGGCACACTTAGGTTACAAGGCACCCCGGCTTGAAGTTGAACATAGCGCCAACATCTCCACTTAATGCGGAAAAAATGTCATGACATGGTTCAGTCAGCAGGGGTTTGAGGTGCGTCTGGAGTGGGGCTTACCGGCGGTGGAGTATCTCGCCGGTGAGGTGGACTGCGTCGTCATTGTGGATGTGATGTCATTTTCAACCTGCGTCAGCCTGGCGGTGGATAACGGTGCCCGGATTTACCCTTACCCGTGGAAAGACGCTTCTGCGCGGGAGTATGGGCTGAAGATCGGGGTGAATACCGCCGGCGTTGACCGGCGGTTCAGCGGCAAAGGGTATAGCCTGTCACCGGCGTCGATCCGCTCGATAAGCGCCGGTGAAAGCCTGATCCTCCCTTCTCCGAATGGGTCGGCCATTTCATTCAGGGCAAGGGACAAGGGGATCGCGGTGTTCAGCGGCTGCTTCAGGAACCTCGTTGCGACGGCGGAGGCCTGCGGCCACTATAAACGCATCCTGCTGATCCCGTGCGGGGAGCGCTGGCCGGACGGCAGCCTGCGCCCCTCGGTGGAGGACTACGTGGCCGCCGGCGGCATTATTACCGCATTGGGGCGCGAACAGACCTCGCCGGAAGCGCAGGCGGCGGCAGTGGCTTACCAGCATTACCGGAAACAGGGGCCTGCCCTGTTGCAGGCGTGTGCATCCGCTGCCGAGCTTCGGCAACGGGGCTTTGAAGAGGATGTCGCGCTGTGCCTGGAACTGGATGCAGGCAAACACGCGTGCCGCCTGCACGGGGATTTTTACACAGCTGCTTAAAGCAGCCATTTCCCTTTATTGCCTGTGCTTTCCTCAGCCGTTATCCCGGAAGGCCGGGTAAAGGCTCATGCCGCCATCCACAAACAGGGTGGTGCCGTGCACATAATCTGACAGATCGCTCGCCAGCCAGACCACCGCATTCGCCACATCCTCCGGCGCGCCGACGCGGCCGTAAGGGATCAGCTCCAGCACTTTCTC
The DNA here is from genome assembly GCF_018257325.1 of Nissabacter archeti. NCBI lineage: Bacteria > Pseudomonadati > Pseudomonadota > Gammaproteobacteria > Enterobacterales > Yersiniaceae > Nissabacter > Nissabacter archeti. Next base: position 128,007 of record NZ_JAERKB010000007.1, on the reverse strand, counting down.
CCCGGCCTCGCCTTGCAGCGTCTCTTCATTGATCGCTGTTTTGATCGCGCCGGGGGCGACGGCGTTCACCCGGATGTGCTCCTCGCCCACTTCCTGCGCGATGCTTCTCATCAGCAAATCAATGCCGCCTTTCGACGCGGCATAATTGACATGCCCCGCCCAGGGGATCACCTGATGCACTGAGCTCATGTGGATGATTTTCCCCCTGGCACGGCTCAGCGCAGCATTGGCCTCCTGTCGGCGGAACTGGCGCAGCGCGGCGCGCGCGCAGAGAAATTGCCCGGTCAGGTTGACGTCAATCACCTTATTCCAGTCCGCCAGCGTCATCTCACCGACAGGCGCATCTTTTTGCAGCCCGGAGTTGGCCACCAGAATATCCAGCCTGCCGAAGGCATTAATCGTCTGGTCAAAGAGCGCCTCCACGTCCGCCTCGCGGGAGACGTCGCCCCCTACGGCGATGGCCTGCCCACCGCGCTCGCGAAGGCGGGCAGCCAGTGACTCTGCGGGTTCCTGCTGGCTGTGGTAGTTAATCACCACCGCCGCCCCGGCCTGTGCCAACGCCTCAGCGCAGGCGTAACCCAGGCCGGAACTGGCCCCGGTGACTAACGCCACCTGTTTTTCAAGTGATACGATCATGTACGCTCCTTCCGGTTTCAGGTTCTGCTGACCCTCGCTTTTCAGGCCACCTGTTTATGATAGTGGGCTTCGTTAACCTTACGCGCTGAAATGGCGTAAATCTGGCTGCCTGCCGCCGCGAAATGGTTGCTTAGCCTATTATTAATTACAACATACTTTAGCCTGCTCATTATTCCATTTCAGCAATAGCGTCATCAGCAGGTACAAAGCCAGGCACGGCCACAGGGCAACCTGGCCGTGCCTTTTTGCCGGGATTATAAAAACATACCGCCGGATGCCTCGATGCGCTGGGCATTGACCCAGCGGCCTGCCTCAGAGAGCAGGGCGGCGATCAGCGGCCCGATGTCCTCAGGCACGCCCGCCCGGCCCAGCGCGGTGGCCCCGGCCACAAACGCGTTAACCTCCGGGTTGTCGCGTACCCGCCCGTTACTGAAATCGGTCTGGATTGCGCCCGGTGCCACCGTGTTTACCGTGATGCGCCTCGGCCCCAGCTCTTGCGCCTGATAACGCGTCAACACCTCAAGTGCGCCTTTCAACGCGGCATAGGGGCCGCTTTGCGGCACGCAGAAACGCGTCAGGCCGCTGGAAATGTTCACAATCCGCCCGCCGTCGTTGAGAAGCGGCAGCAGGGTTTGCGTCAGGAAAAACACGCCTTTGAAATTCACTGCAAACAGCCGGTCCAGCGCCTGTTCCGTGGTCTGTGCCAGCGTAGAGTGGTGCGCAATACCGGCATTGTTCACCAGATAATCAAGGCGATCCGCGCCCCAGCCGGTAAGCGCCTGTTGCACCGAGACGGCAAACGCGCCGAAGGTGTCACAGGCCCCGGTGTCCAGCGGCAGGGCGAGGGCGTCGGCACCCGCCTGCCGGGCGGCGTCAATGACGTGGCGCGCCTCATCATACCGGGTGTGGTAGGTGAAAAGGCTCGATACGCCACGGGCAGCCAGCGCCAGTACGGTGCTGCGGCCGAGGCCCCGGCTGCCGCCGGTGACCAGTGCGATAGGGGAATGGGGGGTTTTGTGCATGATTGTTCTCCGAATCAGGGGGAAGGCTTACTCTATGCCCGGCTGCCGGGCGGCGTAATACCTGAACCTGCCTGGTTCTTGCCTGATCCTGCCCGGCGTGGTACTTCCTGTCAGGACAGCGCAACAGGCGTTTTACGGCACCGCAACAGGAGTGAGAATGCAGGCACTGGATGAGTTACGGGCAAGGGTGTGCAAACAGATTGCCCGGCTGGGCGGCGCCAGCCCGTTTTATACCGCCGTTGAGGGGATGATCATGTTGCAGGCAAAAACCGAACGGCACCCCACGCACCTGATCCACAAACCGGCGCTGTGCATAGTGGTGCAGGGGGAAAAGTGGACGGCGTTTGGTGAGCGGAAACTGACGTACCGCGCCGGGCAGGCGATGGTGGTGAGCCTGGAGATGCCGGGCATGAGCCAGGTGGTGGAGGGCGATGCCGGAACGCCCTATTTAAGCCTGGTGCTGACGCTGGATCAGGCCATCATGCGCGAGGTCTGTGAAACCCTGCCTGCGCTGCCCCCGCCACCGCAGGACACCGGTGCCTTTGTGGTCGATCTTGATGCGCCGCTGCTGGCGTGCGCGGCCCGCGCGGTGAGCCTGCTGGAGACCCCCGACGCCATACCGCTGCTTTATCCGGGCATCATGCGGGAGATCGGTTACTGGCTGCTGACCGGGCCGCAGGGCGGCATGCTGGCGCAGCGGATCACCGGCACCGGGATGCAGCGCCGGATGGCCGGGGTGCTGCACGCCCTGCGGGCGCAGTTTAGCGAGCCGGTACGCATCAACGATTTGGCGGCCATCGCCGGCCTTAGCCCGTCGGCGTTCCATCGCCATTTCCGCGCGCTGACCGGGATGACCCCGCTGAACTTCCAGAAACAGCTCCGCCTGATGGAAGCGCGGCGGCTGATGATGGCCGGCAATATCTCCGCCGAATCCGCCGCTTTTTCAGTGGGCTACGCCAGCGCGTCACAATTCAGCCGCGAGTATGCCCGCCTGTTTGGCGCGCCGCCCCGGCGTGACATCGGCCGCCTCTTATCAGCCAACGGGCATGAAACCCGCTGAAAAAATGATTATAGTGATCGCCTGCATCTGAGCCGGGGACGACCCCGGTTTCCTGTCTTTCACGTCCGGGACGGCCCGGCGCTTACAGAGGGCGCCGTTATGGCCTGGATTCTGTTAATCATTGCGGGATTGTTTGAAGTCGTCTGGTCGTTTGCCATGAAGCAGTCACACGGCTTTACCCGGCTTGGCCCGTCCGTAGTGACGCTGGTGGCAATGCTGATCAGCTTCGCCTTGCTGGCCATTGCCATGAGATCGCTGCCGCTCGGCACCGCGTACACCCTGTGGACGGGCATTGGTGCGGTGGGCGCGTTTGTGGCGGGCCTGCTGTTTCTGGGGGAACCGGCCAGCCCGATGCGCATTGCGGCAGCGGTGCTGATTATCGCCGGTCTGGTGATGATGAAACTCTCAAGTTAGGCGTGTAGTTCCGTCACGCTCAGCGTGAACACCAGCGGCTCATCGCCGTGGTTGGCGTACTGGTGCGGCAGGTCAGTTTTGGCCACTGCGGCGTTGCCGGCCGCGATGGTCAGCGGCGTGTCGCCTACCTGGAACGCCAGCACGCCTTGCTCAACGTGGAACAGCTCTACCGTGCCGGGCGGGTGGCCGGGCGAGGAGAAGACCTCGCCGGGGAACAGCTCCCAGCGCCATAGCTCGATCATGTCCGGCCCCTGGGTGCCCGCCAGCAACCGCGCCGAGCCGCCTGCCGGGCCGCGCCACAGCACCGGCATCTCCTCTTGGGTGATCAGGTGCGCGACGGGGGTATCCGCCACGTTGACGATGTCCGCCACCGACAGCCCCAGGGCCGCGGCGATCTTACACAGAATGGCGATGCTGGGGTTGGCGGTGCCTTTTTCGATCTCCACCAGCATGCCTTTACTGACGCCGGCGCGGCGCGACAGCTCATCCAGCGAGAGTTTCCGGCCGGTGCGGCAGGTTTTTATCCGGCGGGAAACCGCCTCGCTGACCTGCTGGACATCAGCGCCCGGCCCGGTCGGTTTATTGACTTTTTTGGTCATCGGTCATTATCATGTAATAAATTAGTCACTACAGGATTATCCGATGTTTACCGTTCAGCCGTCAATCGATCCCGCACTCGCTGCCATTGCGCCCGGCTTCCGCGCCCTGAGCATTACGGTGGAGGCCGCGCCGCTGCGGCATCCGGAGGTGGCAGACGCCGCCCTGGCCGATGCGTGCCGCGCTGTCACCGCCGGGGAAGCCCCCTGGGCAGAGGCCCACCTCGCCGCCTGGGCGGAGGTGTTTAAACGCTTTGGTGCCAAACCGAAACGCACGCCCTGTTCTGCCGAGGCACTGCGCAAGCGCGTCGCGCGCGACGGCAACGTGCCGGGCATCGACCCGGTGGTGGATCTCTATAACGCGGTGAGCATCCGTTTTGCCATCCCGGTCGGCGGTGAGAATATTGCGGCTTACCACGGCGCACCGCGCCTGACGCTGGCTGACGGCACGGAGCTGTTTGATACCGTGAAAGAGGGCGAACCGGCGCACGAGTCCCCGGAGCCGGGGGAAGTTATCTGGCGGGATGACACCGGCGTGACCTGCCGCCGCTGGAACTGGCGGCAGGGCGTGCGGACCCGCCTGGACGCCAACGCAACGCAGATGTGGTTTATCCTGGAAAGCCTGCCGGAGATGCCGCTGGAGGCGCTGAACGCCGCCGGTGAGATGCTGGTCACCGGGCTGCAACAGATGATGCCCGGCGCGGTTATCGGGAAACAGCTGATCGGGTTCACGCAGCCGGATGCCGGCCACTAAAAAGTGACAGCGTCACGCTTGGGGCGCAATAAGCCCGGCAGGCGCAATACGTCCGGCAAGCTCAATAAGATAAGCGCCGGCCGCCGGATGCTGCTTTACTGTATGGGCATTGTTATTGATTTTGGTCATATTGTTAACCAGAGGAGAACCCCATGACAGTCCCCGTCGTTGCCATTTTTGAAGTGAACGTAGGTGCAGAAGAGACGGTAGAAGCGCTGTTCCGTGGCGTGATTGAGACCACGCTGACGGAAGAAGGGTGCATCAGCTATCAGTTAAACCGTGACGCAGAAAACCCGCGCCGTTTTGTGTGGACGGAAGAGTGGGCCAGCCGCGAGCTGCTGCAAAAACACATTGAAGCACCGCACATTGCTGCCCTGTTTGAGGCGCTGCCGCAATACCTGACCAGTTCTGAAGTCATCGCGCTGACCCCGATTGCGGGCGGCAAAGCGCAGGGCTGACAGGTCAAGCCAGCCTGTTGTGCTCATGAAGCCCGGTTCGCCGGGCTTCATGCTGCTGCCGGTTACCGTTTGCCGCGCTCCACCGAGGCTGACCAGTTAAAATCACTGACTTCACTTGCCGTCAGCGCTGAGGGTTTCTTTTTCCGTACCGGCTTTTTGGCCGCTTTCGCTTTCTCTTTCGCCAGTTTCTCAGCCATCACCGTTTCCCTGGCCTCGGCAATCAGCTCTTTCTCTTTCTTGCTGTCCGGCGCTTTGCCGGTGCGTAACTGATATTTTTGTACCCGTTCCCTGACCATCTCATCCACGGCCAGCCGCTCGTCAGCCGTAAACTGATCGATTGAAATCATCTTTTTATCTTTCATCGCGTTCGCCTAAGAGTGAATTGTCCTGCCCAGCTTAGTGGATAGCCGCCCCACTGAGAACCAGAATCAGACTGATGAGCCGCTTTCATAGCGGCTATGCGCGCGCAAGGGATTATCTCCCGGCCGGTTCCCCTTAGGATACCCCTCTTTCTAACGCCGATTTTCGTTTTCTTTTTTATGAACAGCATCCGTGCTGTTGCCTCTGTTCACCTTCCATGGGTTAAGGAAAAGGGAGCCATCATGAGCCGTCAACCAAACCCGCTTTCCCCTGATACCTCCCCACCGATGCCGGGACGCCGCAAACAGCTGATGGCCGGGTGGTGTACCAGCGGCGATATCCTTGCCCGTCTCGCCCCAACTGCCCGCCGGGAAAAACCGCTGGTCATTGAATGCGACCAGGAGCGGAGAACCACAGAAACGGTCACCAGTTGGTTAGAGACGATACGCGGCTGATTTTTTATAAGAGGAAATTACATTGAAGACACTTTTAAAAACGCTGGCCATCTGCGTGATGGCGGGTGGCCTGGTGGCTCAGTCGGTATATGCCGCGCCATTGGTTATTCAGGAACAGGGAAGCTTTTCTGCTGGTGGTACCATCATCACTGCACCGGGGACGTTTGACGCGAAAAAGCCGCTGGACTCTGCCGGTCAAACTTATCATGGCGATCATGCGTCTGTGTTCTACCAAATCCCGGAGAATCCGCATAAATACCCTATTGTCATGTTGCATGGTGCAGGTCAGTTCTCCCGTACCTGGGAAAGCACCCCGGATGGCCGCGAAGGGTTCCAGAACATCTTCCTGCGTTGTGGCTTCTCAACTTATCTTGTCGATCAGCCGCGTCGGGGCAGCGCCGGGCGCACGACTGTGGAAGGGACTGTTACGCCAAAACCGGATGAGCAGATGTGGTTTAACCAGTTCCGCGTTGGCGTGTGGCCTGAGTATTTTAAAGGCGTCCAGTTCTCTCACGACAAAGAAGCCCTGAACCAGTACTTCCGTCAGATGACCCCGAATACCGGGCCGTTTGATATCAAGGTTATCTCCGGTGCGATGTCCGCCGTCGTGGACAAATCCGGCCCGGCTATCCTCTTCACCCACTCTCAGGGGGGCGGGCCAGGCTGGTACACGGCGATGAAAAACGACAAGGTCAAAGCCATTGTCGCCTTCGAGCCTGGCAGCAGCTTTGTCTTCCCGGAAAAAGAACTCCCAGCCCCTATGCCAAGTGCGTTCGACACGCTGAAAGGTGAGCCTGTGCCGATGGAACAGTTTATGGCGCTGACTAACATCCCGATTCTGATTATTTACGGCGATAACATCCCGGATAAGCCTGTTGCCATGCCCGCACAGGACAGTTGGCGGGTACGGCTGGCGATGGCTCGTGAGTGGCGTGACGTGGTGAACAAGCATGGCGGGGATGTAACGGTTACGCACCTGCCCGAGATAGGAATCAAAGGGAATACCCACTTCCCGTTCTCTGACCTGAATAATGTGCAGATTGCTGATTTGGTGAGTCAGTTTTTGAAGGAAAAGGATTTGCAATAGAAAACGGTAGTAGTGAGCCTTCATGAGTAAAGGCTCACTATAAGCATCGGCTTTATCAAAAAATAAAATGGGAACGTGATGGTCTGCTTTGAGCGATGAGCGGACCTTCATCAGAAACTGCTCACAATAAGCTACAGCTCATCAGATTCAGTTAATTTTAATTAATGCCTGGCTGACCAAGCCAGGCTAACAGAATGCTTTCGATTCAGAAGTTAATTTGCCGCTTTACAGTCAGCATCGCGGATATTTTCACCGCGGATGATTTTTCCATAGATTTCCGCACTGAGTTTTGGTGTACGCTTCTGGGTATCATAGTCCACGAATATCATGCCAAAGCGGCTTTTATAGCCACTCAACCATTCCAGATTGTCATGACTGGACCAGACGTGATAACCCTGTACATTAGCCCCCCTTGCAATCGACTCCCTCATTGCATGGATGTGGTCTACCAGATACAGGCAGCGGTTTACATCGTTCACTTTTCCATTCGTCAACTGATCTTCACCCTCAAACCCTGCACCATTTTCTGTAATGATGACCGGTGGATTGCCGTACTCATCACGCACGCGCTCAAGCAGGGCGGAAAACTGATCGGGTCTTACTGCGCCATTGAAGGCGAGCTTTTCATTTTTCGGGAAGATTATTTCGGGCGAATAGACTTCTGAAGCATTTTTCTGATGGCGAATAAAGAAAGGGGCATAGTAATTAATGCCCAGAAAACCCAGGCCCGCTTCATGAATGCGTTTTGCATCTCCAGGCTGGACGTCAATATTCAGGTGTCGGTCTGCTGCCAGCTTAAGTACATCGGCCGGATAGCTTCCTTTGTACATGGCATCAAGGAACCAGCGATTAAGAATGCCGTCAACAAGACGGGCATCAGCTTTATCTTCATCCGATGCGTTCTCTGTTGTCAATACCGGGAAAAATGGCAGAGCAATTCCCAGCCTGCCTTTGTAGCCTTTAGCTTTAAAACTCTCCGCTGCTGCTGCGGAGGCCAGCAGAATATGGTTATAGGACTTCAGAGAAGTTTCGAGATAGGGACCAGCAGGAACAATAGGAGGGAGTGTAAGCTCCTCACCTTTCAGCCGTTTCTCGGCCATGATTTTTGTTGCAACTTCAACGGTTGGTTCATTAATCAGTACAAACTGGTCAACCTGATCGGAAAAGTTAGCAAATATAACCTCAGCATAACGTTGAAACCATTCCACCGACTCCCGGTTTTCCCATCCCCCCGCAGCAGACAGCGACTCAGGCATATCCCAGTGGTACAGAGTTACCAGAGGCTTTATTCCAGCAGCCTTTAAGTCGGTAATAAACTGCCGATAGTGCGCAACTGCCCCCAAATTTACGGGCCCCTGCCCGTCCGGGATAATACGTGTCCAGGCGATAGAGAAGCGGTAGCTGTTCAGCCCGAGCTCTTTGAACAGCTGGATATCTTTTAGGTACTGATCACGGTCGTAAAAGTTTATGGCAACGCTCCCCGATATGCCGGGGCCGGCCAGGTGCTTCTCATCAAGATAGTAATCCCATACAGACCGGCCTTTACCGTCTTTATTTGTTGCTCCCTCAACCTGATAGGCAGCTGAAGCCGCCCCCCACAGAAAATTATCAGGAACGTCAGCTGCAATGGCCATGTTCATTACTGCAGTCATACCTAACGCCAGCATTCCGTTTTTCATCGCTTACTCCTCTTTTGACATAATCGGGCTAATAAAAATTTTATGATGTCCCGACGAGTAAAACCGGAACGGGCATCACGTATAGCAGCAATATATCATCAACCGATGATATATTGCGTGGGCGTTTTGTTTTTTTACGGGTTTGCCTGCATACATAGCCGGTCTCTTTGAGATGCCACCTGCTAAAAGCATGGCGCACTTATGCGACAGGTCAGTGGTTCAGGAATGTTCAGAGACGACGAACAGACGTATAGCCTCATCAGCAATATCAGAGGCAAGAGAGGTGGATTGAGGAGCATCTGCATCGATCAGACCGGGAGTGATCAAAGGCAACGAAATTGCTGAAATTATCAATGCAAAAGTCAGCGAAGGGTGATTACTTCTGATGATGCCTTTTTCCATTGCCAGTCTGATGACAGGCAGACAGCTGTCACGAAAGGGCGCAACCAGATGCAGGAGAAGGTGTTCAAGCCGTTCGTCGCCTCTCGCCGCCTCGTTAAGCAATAGCGACGGAAACTCTGGAATTTCCACGCTGATAGCGGTCAGGTGGCGGACAAACCGGCGAAATCCTTCAGCAGGATTGATACTGAACGAGTATTCAATTGCCCTGATTTCTGCAAGATGATGCCGTTGCTTATCCAGTAAGTGTTCAAGAACTGCATTCCAGAGAGCAGATTTTGAACCGAAAAGGCGCGCCACAAGAGCCATATCCACACCGGCTTCAGCTGCGATTTTTCGTAATGATGTGCCGTCATAACCGTTTCGGGAAAAAAAACGTGTGGCTACGGGCAGAAGCGCATCCCGCCCTGATACTGCCCCGCCGGGGCGGCGACCCCGAACTGAGGGTCTACTGTCTTGTGAGCTCATGTGATTCCGTCTTTGATAGCACCGGAACAGGCCGGTGCTTTTTTATGATCAAAATACCATGCCCATTTTACTCACAACCGGGATCTGAAGGTAACTGTCATATTTTCCGCCGAAATGAATGACATGCCTGCCTGCATTCCGACTGACAGGTGTAGCTACTTGCTGTTCACTGACAAATGGCAGAAGCGTTGACGCCGGACCTCCAAGGGAGATACTTTTAATTTTCTCACCTGGCATAAAGGTTCCTCCCGAAGCTGGAAGTTCAATGACGGCAGAGCCAAATCCCATGTCAATAGTTGTCGGTGTTGGGCGGTGTGCGGCAATGGTCAGCACCAGTTTTTCACCTGCATGATAAAGCATGCTCATCGGCCAGATACCGATTTCTACGGGTACAATCTCCCCAGGGTGCAATTTCTCTTCACGAGTATGCATGTGGTATGGCTCTGTTTCAGTAGACAGCGATGGATCAAGCGCGCGTTGGGAAACTCTTAATAAACCTGATGCGACTACGGGGCCTTTTACGCCTTCACCCAGCACCCGTTCAAACGGCTTTCCGTCTTTGCTGCGTTTCTGAACGCCCACCTCAAGCTCCATATCATCAGCACCCTGGGCTTCAACCCAGAGCTTCAGTTTCATGTAGCCTGTGAGCTCTGTATCCTGCGTGAAAGTGAAGTGAAGCTCTGTTTTTCCTTCACCAGAAACCTCATAGGACAGAGACGCTGGTATGTTCTGGCTCAAAGGGCTGAGCTGCGCGCCGGAAGTAATAAACAATTTTTTTAGCTGAGTATGGGGCAGTGGCCAGCTCTCTTCAGTCCGGTCAACAATATCTGTACCGCCGTCATCCAGGACGCAAATACGCACGCGGGGGGTGTTCTCCCAGCCATTTTTATGGCCCTTGAGATAATGGTCAAAAAACGCCAGAAGTTCCTGCGAATAGGCGGGCGTATAAAAATCCAGCCATTCGTTTGTGTTATTAACCCGCAGCCACTTTTCTTCTGAAGCTATCTGACGGTACCCGGCAAACGAGCCGTGGGTATGGGCGTGATTGGTGTAGCTTGCGACAACGTATGCCGGGATGCTGATACGCTCAAGCCTTGCCTTTTTATCTTCCCAGTAGGCATCCATCAGCTGCTTTTCCATAATCATCCGGGGCTGATCTTCGACCAGGTTCTCGCCAGCGAAAGATTTGATTATTACTTCAGGAAAAGCTGGCGCGGGTATTCCGCCACGATTGCCCGTCTCTCTGAAGTGATCGACAAATCCTTCCCAGGGCGCGATAGCCGTGAGATGAGGCGGCTGCTCGGCTGCTATAAACCACTGTGAAACAGCAAGCCAGGAGTTTCCCGCCATCCCTATTTTTCCGTTTGACCAAGACTGCTGCGCGGCCCATTCAATAAAATCATAACCGTCTTCTGCCAGCTGCCGTCCCCAGTAAGAAATGTCCCCTTCAGATTTATAAGCCCCACGTGGATCTGGATTCAGAATAACGTAGCCTTCATTGACCCAGAAGGCTGGATCGGGGCCTTCAAACTTCTGAAGTTCTGAGACCCACTCCAGCGGCACGCCGGAGCGCTCGTGTATATCATCCAGCCACTGACCGCCTATCTCTTTTCCATAGGGGCTCCATGCTACCAGGGACGGATATTTCCCTTCCGCTACCGGCCGAAATACGTCCGTATAAATGGTCGTTCCATCACGCATTTTAAGAGCAACGTCCCGCTCAAAGATGATGTCGCAGGGCAGTGGTTTTGCTCCTTCCCTCCGGATGGTTCCTTTTTTGAGCAGAGTGGTGCCGGGAGCAAACCCGGGATAGCGAGCGCGGGGAGCATTGAGAGGCAGCGGACGCCGATACCAGACAGGATAAGCGTTGTCGCCATAAATCTTTGTATTTTGCATGATTCGATTCCCGTGTGTACTGCCGCTCTGCGCAAATGCCAGTCGCGGCATCATCATATGTGTAACGGCCATTCCCACTGCACCCGCCAGTAGAGAGCGTCGGGAAATTTCCAGGCCAGCTGGTTTAACTTTATTCATCACACAATCCTTAAGTCATCACTTGATGATTTAATTTTAAAGAGGATGTTTTACAAGTCAATATGCTTGTTGCCGGAACACGATCGAAACGCATTTTGTGCAAAAAAAAGCCAACTCCCGCAAGCCTGACTTATTAAATCTCTATGACAATTTTACCTGTGTGCTTACCAGCAAGCTGATGCCGGAAAGCGTCCTGCAGCTCCCTTAGCGGTAAAATTTTATCAATAACGGGACGTGCATCAGAGGCTTCAAAAGCGCGGATCATCTCTTTCTGATGCTCACGGCTTCCGACGGTGATGCCCTGGACGGTTAGCTGCTTGCCCATTATTGCCGCCGTAGGGACTTCTCCGGCAATGCCGGTAAATACGCCAATAAGTGTAATTCTGCCACCTATGCGCGCTGCGGCAATTGACTGAGCCAGCGTACCCGGGCCGCCAATTTCAATTACATGATCAACTCCCCGCCCACCGGTGAGTTCGAAGATTTTTTTACCCCAATGCGGCTCTTCGCGGTAATTAACTACACCGGCTACACCCTGATCACGCAACCAGGCCATTTTTTCTTCAGAGGATGACGTGCCCCAGATCCGGGCACCGGTCATTTTTGCCAGCTGCAGGGCAAAAACAGATACGCCCCCGGTGCCCAGGATAAGAACATCTTCTCCTGGGCGCAGCTCGCCTTCGGTAATCAAAGCCCGCCAGGCCGTCAGTGCTGCGGTAGGGAGCGTTGATGCCTCAGCATGCGTCCATCCAGAAGGAGCATGCGTGAAGAAACGGGCGGGTCGGACAACGTATTCCGTGGCATATCCATCAATGCCGTCTCCGGGCGTTCGGCTGAAACCAGCAAGTGGGCACTCTCCTTTATCCCAGTCGGGAAAAAATGTTGATACCACTGCATCCCCGGGTAGAAAATCAGTGACGTCCTCTCCGACGCTTTCGACAGTACCCGCGCCGTCTGACATCAGGATACGACCAGCCTGCGCGGGCAGGATACCCGCAGCGACGTTGTAATCGTGAAAGTTAAGCGAGACATTGTGAATGCGGACACGTATTTCACCTTTGCCGGGCTGACCCGGATCGATAATGTCAGTAAAGACGATATTTTCTACGCCCGCTTCATTTCCAAGAAGTACAGCTTTCATCGTGAAGGTTTTTCCCATATCCGATAGAGTAAACTATGACTTTAGCCCTCTTTAACCTCCTGGATAAATACCTACAAAAATGTCTGTATTCTCTGAACCTGCTGATGTAAAGAAAAATGTGCTGGCGACCCGTTTGCGTAATGGAGAAACATTTGATGCAACCTGCCCTTCAAGAAGGCTGCTCAGTCACCTGACAAGCCGGTGGGGAACTCTGACGTTGATAACTCTCATGGATGGCACCCACCGCTTTGGAGAACTGAAACGTAAAATGGGGGGAATTACCGACAGAATGTTGATAAAAACGCTGCAGGAACTCGAAAGCGCGTCCCTGATCCACAGAAAGGTTTATCCCGTATTACCGCCCCATACTGAATATACGCTCACCGCGCCCGGGCGTGAGGCGGCGGCGCATATTGAAAGGCTGACCGACTGGATCAGTAACCATATTGAAGACACATGAACCCGGACAGGGAGTTATGTATAGGGTGCGACTCTGACCGGCGCGCGAACTTTTATAAACAATGAAAATAACGCACCGATTACCGCAGCCGACAAAAACACGGTTGAAGTGGTGCCCGGAACATAAGCCATGAACGCGGATAAAAACTGCCCAAAAAAGATAGCCATTGAAAGCCGTGCCAGATTTCTTCCACGTACAGCGTTACTGCTGAGCTCGACAATAAGGTGATTTACAAGGGGAACGGAAAAACCGAAGCCCAGTCCCAGTGCGATTCCCCCGGTGATCAGGAAAGGCATGGAAGACGCAAAAGCAAATATCAGATGAGCAAGCGCGTAAAAGCCAAAAGCAATGGATAAGGTAGAAAAATCACTGTAGCGGTTTACCAGCTTCGGCATCAGCCAGGCTCCACAGACGGCAACCAGAGAAACAAATGAGAGAAAATACCCCGTCTGAGACTCGGTGTTTCCCATTTTGTGCAGGTGCAGGGGTAAGACAACAATGGCTGTAAAGAAGACGATCATGGACATCAGTGCGGCGGCCCAGGTCATCAGAACGGCTGGTGAAGTAGCACCGTGGCTGACATCCGTTTTAATCCGTTCAGACTCTGCTCGGTTGACAGGTCGCGGAACAAAAATCAGTACCATCAGCAGCATCAGCCACGCAAATAAATACAGCGCGAATGGCCAGCGCCATCCTGCGGCGGCAAGTAATCCGCCGATAAACAGGAATATGACGCCGCCCAACTCAATAGACATACCCTGTCGCGCGATCATCTTCATACGTTCTGACCCATTATAAAATACTGAAATCAGACCCGTTCCTGCAGTCATGATCAGCGCCGTCGCCCCTCCCAGCATGAAGCGATCGGCAAAGACAGCCATGTAACCGGAAAGAAATGCCCCGGCTGAACCTAACAGGCCGTAAAGGAAAAGTCCGAGGCACAGTGCCTTGTAAAGCCCCGCCCGTTCGATGAATTTCCCGGCAAGCGGTCCAAATACCACGACTCCCAGAGATGGCAGGGTAACAAGCCAGCTCTCTGCACCTTTTACGTTCAGCGCATCAGAAATACTGGTCAAACCTGGCACGATCACGCACCCCACCATTATTGTCAGGCAGGCCACGCCCAAAAGCGTAAATTCTCCAACCTTATTTATTTGTAACATATTCTGCTCCACAGTGACCAATATGCGGACATTGTCATCCGATATTCGGATATAGTATTCTGATTAATCTCTGTTGATGTCAATGCGCAAAATGTAAACTGAAAGTAAGGAGTTACCATGCCGGCCAAATCTGATGATTCGGGTACAAGTGTTATCGTTCGGGCAGCTCAGCTGCTGCGTACGCTTGAAGAACATCCTCGCGGGCTGACGATCGCCGCTTTGTCGCGTGAAACCGGAATGCCGCGTACGACGGTACACCGGCTGGTCAGTTCTCTGGAGGCTGAAGAGCTTTTACTGAACGCGGCAGGGCTTATCCGACTGGGTCCTGCGCTGACAAGGCTTGCGGCTTCAGCACATACGGATGTAGTTGCTATGGCGCATACACCTATGGTGATGCTGGGACGCCGGACGCGGGAAACCATCGATCTCAGCGTTATGCGTGGTGCCCATGTGCTGCTCATCAGTCAGTATGCTTCCGATCAGGAGTTGCGTGTCATTTCACCCGTTGGAACAGCCTTCCCCAGTCACTGTACCGCTCCGGGAAAAGCGCTGCTTGCCCGCCTGGAAGACGAGCAGATAGTATCGTTTTATAGCCATTCGCCTGAAATCAGGACGCAAAAATCACTAAGCTGCGTGGAGGATATTCTTGCCGAGGTCGCCAAAGTGCGGAAGGCAGGGTATGCGGTTGATTATCAAGAACATGCGCAGGGTGTATGCGGCCTCAGCGTCCACATACAGTCTTCCCTGAGCGAGTTGTATGCTGTTTCCGTTGCCGTGCCGTCCCTGAGGTTTGAGGAAAAAAAGGAACTTCTCATCGGATCTCTGATGAAATGCAAAGCGGAAATTGAAGCTATGATCGCAGGCTGATTCATTTAATGAACATAGCTGGCATAAAACGGATTGTGCAAAGGCCAATATCCGCGTTGAGCGAGAAGCGGACATGGTCGTTCATCCTGTTAAAGGTTGGCCCCTTCAACCAACACAAAGGTGCCGGTCGCCGCGCCTGCCCGGATTAATCTGGCTGCCTGATAGTCAGGACTCTCATAAAAACGTTTGGCCTCGGCAAAAGAAGCAAATTCAAAAATGACATGTCGTTCATGAGATTCTCCCTCAAGGTTTTCATACTGACCGGACCAGGCAATGATTTTTGGATTAAAAGCCTGCATGGCTTCCCCGGCGGCCCGGGCATAGTCAGCATAGGCAACAGGATCTGAGACCGTCACATGAGCGATTAAATAACCTTTATTCATCTCTTTTTATCCTTCATCAAGGGGAGTGTAGACCCGCATAAACACATAAACAGGCGCGCGCTTACGCCGGAGAGTTTAAAGACGTTGGGTTGCATGCTGTGCCGTTGAGGGAAAAGGTCGCGGATAGCGTTCCGCATCCTGATGTTCGATCATCCATCCCGGATAGTGCGGTGACAGTGCGCTTATCGCATCAAGATGTGCCAGCTCTTCCGTGGTCAGGACAACGTCTGTCGCCCCGAGATTCTCCGTAAGCTGGTCGCTCCGCTTCACGCCAATAATGACGCTGGTCACACCGGGCCTGGCGAGTAGCCATGCGAGGGCGATCCTGCTTACCGATACCGCGTGTTTGCCGGCAATGTCGCGCATTTCGGCGACGCATCGCCAGGCCAGATCGCGATCGACGGGCGGGAAATCGAATTGACTACGGCGGGCATCACTTTCCGCTGAGGCACCGGGGCCAAATTTCCCGGAAAGTAAGCCGCCCGCGAGAGGCGACCAGACAAGGAGCCCCATCTTCTCTTCGCGCACCAGCGGGACTAACTCCCTTTCTACGTCGCGCCCGGCAATGGAGTAATACGCCTGAAGCGTCTCGAACCGTGTAACGTGAAGCGCTTCACTCAGACCAAGCGATTTTCCCAGCTTGCCGGCGGCCCAGTTCGATACGCCAACATACCGGACCAGTCCCTGCCGGGTGAGATCGTCAAGCGCGCGCAGTGTTTCCTCAAGGGGCGTCACCGGATCGCTCGCGTGTATCTGAAACAGATCAATATAATCGACCTGCAATCGCTCCAGGCTCCGCTGCACTGAATCCATAATATGCCCGCGTGACGCCCCCTTATCGTTAGGGCCGGGGCCCATCACCCCGCCGGTTTTGGTGGCGAGGATGATGTCGCTGCGTGTCACGCCAAGCGTTTTGAGTGCTGCCCCCGTGATGCGCTCAGACTGGCCGAAAGAGTAAATATCAGCCGTATCAATAAAGTTGATGCCGCCCGACAATGCCTGCGCGATGAGCTGGTTCGCTGCGTCCTGGGCTACCGCGCCGATGGCGGACCACCTGCCCGCATCTGCGTTGCCGCCCAGGGTCATGGTGCCGAGACACAATTCAGAGACGAACAGGCCTGTTCGGCCAAGTTGATTATATTTCAATGGATTAGACCTGTTTTATTTCATGGGTTATGCGTTGACGGGGTGAAACCGCGCGGCGATATTTGCGACACGGGCGCCATAACGGCGCGCCGTTTCGAGGTCACCGGAAGACATCTCTTCGGGCGAGGCGTCAGCGGGGGTTTGTGCCATTGGGCCGATATTGGAGCCCATCCGGTTAAGGTCATCACGCAATGACGCTTTGGTATTCGAGGATTTGATGTCCATGTTGACCCAGATACCGCCGTGCTGACCGGCGAGCAGAAAGAAATAGGCCAGGGTATTCAGCTTGTCGCCATTGATGCTGGCGCTATTGGTAAAGCCGCCGAAAATTTTGTTCACCCA
Organism: Nissabacter archeti; assembly: GCF_018257325.1. NCBI lineage: Bacteria > Pseudomonadati > Pseudomonadota > Gammaproteobacteria > Enterobacterales > Yersiniaceae > Nissabacter > Nissabacter archeti. Next base: position 111,083 of record NZ_JAERKB010000007.1, on the reverse strand, counting down.
CTTCCCCTCAAACCAGGGTTTTGACGAGGCATCGGCAAACTTTTTGAACTGCCAGCTGGGCCCGCCCATATAGGTGGGTGACCCGAACAGAATGACATCTGCCCCGCTGAGTTTTGCCCAACCCTCCTCAGCAATATTTCCTTCGGCGTTGATAGCGATCAGCGTGGCACCGGCGCCTTCAGCCACGGCGGCAGCCATCCGTTCCGTATGCCCGTAGCCAGAGTGATAGATAACCACGGCGTTAATGATTTTCAGGGAATGAGACATGTTGATAGCCTTCAGTGAATGTTATGCGGGATACGCGGTGTAAAAGCAGTCTATTAAGTACTACTATCTGCATAAACCACCCAAAAAATGACACACTGTTACCCTGAGAATGAACAATGAAGAATCTCGATGCACTGCTCATTTTTGCGCGCGTGGCAGAAATGAAGAGCTTTACTCAGGCGGCCGACAGCCTGGGCATCCAGAAAGGACGAGCCTCAATGGTGGTCCGCGAGCTTGAACATGATGTCGGCGCAACCCTTCTGTACCGGACAACACGCACCGTGCAGCTGACAGAAGATGGGCGGGCTTTTTACTCGCGCGCGCGTGATCTGTTGTCGGAAGCAGAAGAACTCCGGTCAATGTTCAGTGATGACGGTATGCCCTTGAGGGGGCGGCTGCGTGTGGATATGCCTGCTGTGTTGGCGCAGAGCGTGGTGATTCCGGCTCTGCCGGCGTTACTCGACGCGCACCCTGAACTGGAGCTGGAGCTTTCAAGTACTGACCGCCGTGTCGATTTGGTGCTGGAAGGGTTTGACTGCGTGGTGCGTCTGGGCCCCATTGTGGATGAAACGCTTATTGCCAGGCCTTTGGGGCATCTGCGCATGATCAATGCGGCAAGCCCGGCCTATTTTGAACGCTTTGGTGTACCGGCGTCGCTCGATGATCTTCTCACTCAGGGGCACCGGATGGTTCACTACATGCGAAATTTTGGCTCGAAGCCTGATGGATGGGAGTATCCGGCAGCCGGGGGCTATCAGTCGCTGATGTTGCCGGGCGCAATAAGGGTCAATAGCGTGCCGGCTTATCATGATGCGGGGCTGGCGGGTTTGGGCTTAATTCAGGGCGGGTATTCCTCGCTCTTGCCACATATTAAACGCGGCGCCCTGGTTGAGGTGCTTCCCGATCTCCGCCCACAGCCGCTCACTGCCTCATTTGTCGTCGCGCACCGGCGCAATTTATCCAGGCGTGTAAGGGCTTTTATGAACTGGACAGAAGAAATTTTAAGGCCTTACTTTGACTGACTTCAGCGGTAATTTTACGGCAGACAAAGTGAAGCGGGCGACGTCCGCTCCTGGCACAAAGCGGACTGACCTCAGGTAAGGTCCGCTATGAGCAAGAAACGTATATATGCTTATGAAGCAGTAAATAATAACGGTTTACAACAGGTCGGTTATTGAACTATTGGTTCGAAATTAAGGATGATAAAAGCCCGGATGATTTCCAGGCTTCACCAAACTCATTGTTTAAAAGGTTGCGGTTAAGATTATTCAACAACCACGATAATTTTTCCTACCTGACCATTTGCTTCCATATAGCGCTGGGCGTTAGCAATTTCTTCAAGCGGAAACGTTTTATCAATGACCGGCTTCAGTTTGCCTGAGCGTAAGCCCTCAGTGACAAAAGCTTTTGCGCGAGTCATTTTTTCAGGATTCATTGTGATTTCAAACAGCTCATATCCTCGTAAAGTCAGGTGCTTACCCAGAATATCAAATACAGGCACAAGCATGTCACGGCTGTCGAGCGCGCCATACTGGAAAAACATGCCCTGCGGAGCCATCACCTTAGTCAGTTTTGCCACGTCGGGGCCGCCGACGGGATCAAAAACAATATGAGCGCCCGCACCATGTGTTGCACGATTGATTTCAGCAACCATATCCTGCTCCGCAGTAGCAATGACGTTGGCGGCACCGGCTTTCATGAGCATTTCGCTTTTTTCAGAGGTACGCGTAAGCGCAATGGGTTTTGCTCCCAGCATATTAGCTATCTGTATGGCAGCCAGACCAACGCTGCTTGATGCTGCGCGGATCACCACGTTCTGACCGGCCTGAAGATTGCCATATTCAACCAGCGCACCATAGGCGGTGACATACATCATCCAGCTTGCAGCAGCTTCCTCGAATGAAAGATTTTCAGGATGCTTTACGACAGCGTGCACCGGTGCATTGACCAGTTCGCCGTACATGCCATATTCATTAAACATGAATGAAGGAATCACGCTCACCATGTCTCCACTGGCAAATTCTTTAACGTTCTCGCCAACAGCCTGCACGACGCCAGCCGCTTCATAACCAAGACGTGCGGGGAATTCCGGCTCAATGACATACTGGCCGTTACGGTACATGATTTCTGCACGGTTAAGACCAACCGCATGTACACGAATCTGTACTTCACCCGCTGCTGGCGCGGGCACCTCTACATCAATAACTTCCAGTACTTCCGGACCGCCGGTGCGGTTAAAGGTAACAACTTTAGACATGTTCAGATCTCTTCAGTTAGTGGCACATCCCCGTATTAAGGCTGAAGACGTGCCCGAATCGTTTGAGAACAATCTACGTTGTTATGGATGCACGAAAAATAGCAGCCGTGGAACTTCAGTTTTAATTATTTATTAACAATCCTGCTGTCTCAGTGGAGCTTCATGGACAGAACATCACTAAACCAGTCAATAAAGACCCGGACTTTTGGAGAAAGGTAACGCCTGTCCGGATACATTACTGCCACGGGCTTTGATACTGAAGGGTATTGGGTCAGAACCTCTTCAAGAGCACCTGAAGCTATATAAGGGGCAAGAGCAACGTAGGTGGCCTGGATAATGCCCAGACCGGCAAGACCACAGGAGAGCAGAATGTCGGAGTTATCTACCAGTACGCTGCTGGCGGGGTGCAATGTCACGACGCTCCCGTCCTCAATAAACTTCCATTCCATAACGTCACGACTATGTTCACTAAAAAAGTTAACCGCCCGATGTTGCTTCAGGTCTGCCAGTGTCTCTGGCAGACCGTGCTGTTGAAGATAAGACGGAGCTGCACAGGTGACCATCCTGATGTCACCAATGCGCCTGGAGATAAAACTTGAATTATGAAGCGCACCCAGCCGAACAAGACAATCTACACCTTCGGTTATCAAATCACTTTTTTTATCCGATGAAACTAATACGACTTCAATGCCGGGGTACCGTGTCTGGAAATCTTTGAGATTTGGAATCAATATGGCATGAGCCAGCGCCAGTGGAACATCCAGCCTGAGGCGCCCTCGTGGTGGAAGAGTAGGTGAAAAAATGGCCATCATGTCATTAACGTCGGCTAGAACATGTCTGGCATGATGATAGAATTCATCTCCTTCAGCTGTAATACTCAGCTTTCGTGTTGTGCGATGAATGAGTTTTACACCCAGATCGTCTTCAATTTTTTGTATCGCTTTGCTTACAGTTGGGCGATGTATTTGAAGAATGTCCGCGGCCTTTGTGAAACTACCCTGCTCAACAACCTGTATGAAAATATTTAGATATTCAATCATGTTGGAATGCAATTGATCACCTGACTTTTTTAGCCCTTTTAAGCAAACATTGTAAGAAAAAACATCCCAAAAGTATTAATCCTTTCCAGTCAGGTAAGAACTTTCAGACTCCCACAATGTGCGTGATTGAGACAAAGCAAACGGGCACATTTCATTGAATGTCTGAAGTCAAAGAGGAGCCTGAATTCGACGCAGTTTATTGGCAAGATGCGTGGTCGCCCAGTAAAAGGTTCTACAGAAACAGAGACATTAACCTGGTCTCAGACATGGGTTATGCGATACCGGAAGATTTCAGTGATGGATAGCGCAGAAGCTTTCTGACTCGGACTAAGCATGTCGAGGATGACGACTGGCTTGATGGTTAAGGTCTGCTATCAGCGAACAGCGGACCACAATACCAGAGGGAAAGCATCACTGTTAATGTCCGGACAATTCATGCTAAAACCCTGTATGACATTTTTCATCGACGATTAAAAGGGGCTGTTAATGGCTACAGTTGAGGTATTAAAAGTGAAGTATCCAGGCGCAGATGCCTGGCAAATGGGTGACAGTCCGGAACTGGCCAGCAAGCTTGCTGACCTGATTAAAAAAGGGATCAAAACGGCCTCCTGTGGATCTCTTACCTCTTACCAGCAGGAAGAGTTTGTCCCGAAGATTGGGAGCTATAACATCATCCTTGATGGCCAGAACGTCCCGGTCTGCGTGACCAGACTGGTTTCAATGCGACTGGTGCGTTTTTGTGATGTTACTGAGGCGTTTGCACGTAAAGAAGGTGAAGGCGATTTAAGCCTTGAATACTGGCAGAAAGAGCATCAGAGGTTTTTCACCTGCACAGGACATTTTTCAGACGATATGGAGCTGATCGCAGAAGAATTTGAGGTGATTGAGGTGCTGTAAGATAAAATAAACGTTCTGGCGTTTGATCCCCTGCCATTTATAACAATGTCCGCTTCTGGCACAGAGCGGACATGCGCAGGGCAAGGTCCGTTATGAGCGAAAAGCGGACGTTATATTCAGGCATACAGTGGGGCAGAAAGTAGGGTGACAGGCAGTATCCGTATCCCTGTAATGCCTCATTAGGGGGGTGAGAATAACTAAGCGTCTAGTGGCTCCCGGATCCGTATCAGTAAGCCGTATAGTCAGACCGCAGCTCCCATTCCTGAAGGCGCCCGGCATAGACAGAAGGCACGATTTGTGCCGCAAGCAGGCCGAAAAAAGCACGGCGAATAGCCTGTCTGGATTTGGCCATGGACGCCTGGGCGGCAGAGCAGGGGCGTACACCTCTGTCAGAGATTCTGGATGTGACCATGCAGACCGTGAGGAAGTTCTGATGACTGTACAGTCATCCGGTGCGGAACTCAGTCGCAGGCATTTCCGCCCATTCACGGAAGGTCAGCGTCCTGATCCCCAGCTTCTCAGCTGCTTCCGGACGCGCCGGATAGCCAACCTCAACCAGCCACTCCTGGCTGAGCAGCAGTCCGTGACCAAACCCCATTTTTTCGGCACTGTTGCAAAAATCCTAAAGTGATAAACTCATCGTCAACTTTTTGCTGACGGAGCAGCACATGAACCCATTCAAAGGTCGGCATTTTCAGCGAGATATCATCCTCTGGGCAGTACGCTGGTACTGCAAATATGGCATCAGCTATCGTGAACTGCAGGAGATGCTGGCTGAGCGCGGCGTTAGTGTTGATCACTCCACTATTTACCGCTGGGTTCAGCGTTATGCGCCTGAAATGGAAAAGCGGCTGCGCTGGTACTGGCGTCAGCCTTCTGGTTTTGGCTCATGGCATCTTGATGAAACCTACGTGAAGGTCAACAAACGCTGGGCTTATCTGTACCGCGCCGTCGACAGCAGGGGCTGCACCATTGACTTTTACCTGTCTTCACATCGTAACACCAAAGCCGCATATCGTTTTATGGGTAAACTTCTGAACAATACGAAGCGCTGGCAAATTCCACGGTTGATCAACACGGATAAAGCCCCGACGTGTGGGCGGGCACTAGCATTGCTGAAGCAGGAGGGTAGATGTCTGCAGCATGTGCAGCACCGGCAGATTAAGTACCGGAACAACGTCATTGAATGCGACTAAGGTAAGCTGAAACGGATAATCAATGCCATGCTGGGGTTTAAATCAATGAAGACGGCCTACGCCACGATAAAGGAGATAGAAGTGATGCGGGCACTGCGCAAAGGCCAGGCCGAATCATTTTATTTCGGCCATCCTCTGGGCGAGATGCGTCTGGTGAGCAGAGTCTTTGAGATGTAAGTTCTTCCAATAAGAATTAAGGCTACCTCATCACGAACTTTGCAACAGTGCCTTTTCGTTTCAATGACTCAATGGCTCTTTCTATAGATGCATGGCTGACGATTCCAACGTAGAATCAACTCTAACTAGATAAAATCAACAGATTGATTACCCGTAACGGACCTGAACACGTTCACTCGGAGCCTGCCATTCCGGTGCTTTCGTTATTTTTTGCATTTCGAGTGGGAAGTAGGCCTTTCAACCACAGCCAGAGAGACACACCATTATGTCATCACCTACCATGGTTCAGGAATACCCGGAACTCAATACTCTTAACCCCCTGCTGAACAGTATTGTTGATAAAACCGTTGATAATGTTGCACGAAAACTGATCGGCGGTTTTCGTAATAAACGAAATTCTCAACCGAATGCCAAGGCCCCCAACCTTAGTACAACGGTGGATGATACGCTTAACGCCACGTCGTCTGCGAGTGTGCTTGCCGTGGCGAATCGGAGTGTTCAGTGGAAGGAAATGATAAGCAAAAGTTTCACTCATGGCATTTCCTCTATTTCCACCATGAAGTTTGATGGCCAGTTCACGATCAAGAATGGTGTGCCGGAAGGCCTAAAAGATGTGCCGAATTCCCCGGGTGTCTATGTGGTTTATGACAGCGCCGGTGAAGTGCGGTATATCGGCGATGCGAAGGATTTACAGAAACGGTGGCATGCCGGACATCTGAATGAAAATAAAAACGCCGAAAAGAATGGCACAAAATACAAAATGACGGCGGAGTTTGAAGAGGGCTGCACCGTCAAATTTATGGTCATGGATTCGGCAGAGACGGCAGCAGCGGTCGAGGCTAACATTTTAAAAAATGAGAAACCCCCGGTAAATAAGAAAGAAGAGCTGTGCAAAGAACAGGGTACGCGTTCTAATATCGAAGCAAAAAAAATGAAAGATGCGGCAAACGAGGCGGGAGGTCTAGCCTTTGGCGCAGGGAAAGAGGCATTAAAAAATGTTGGGTGGGATGCGTTTGAAACGCTCAGTACCACGATGATTAAAGCATTGAAGGATGAAGTTGTTGATCTGTTTATCACCCAGAAAGCGCAGGTGAAAATCCGTCTAAAACGCTTTTTTGATAAAATATGGCAGGTTATCGTTAGCCTGATAAAAGCCCCGTTAAATCTGCTTAGAGGTTTATTCGAGTTCGTGTTAAATGCACTGTCTCAGGCAATCGGGAAAATTTATCAGTTAGCAAAAAATATCTATGATCTGGGCATGGCGGCACTCTCGCTGATGAAGGGGAGCAAAACTATGACCAGGGAAGAAACCATCTATAAGGTCTCTGAGGTCATTATCACCAGCGGGACTCTGGTGTTCTGGGATGCGGTAGAACCGGTGATTGAATCCGGTATGGTGGCTCTTTTTGCTCCACTGGCTCCCTTTGCCCCTTATATTTCTGCCTCCCTGTGCGCGATGGGATTTGGGCTGAGCAGTTACCTTTTAGCCGATATCGTCCCTAAAGCCGTCAGCCTGATACTCTCAACGGAACCTGCCTATACCGCAAAAGGACGGGAGGCTTTCCAGCAGTTGATTACTAACCATGAAACCAGTGTGGGTATGGTGGCTGAGCTGCAAAAATATGCAGGTAGCACGGTAAATCTGATGAGTGAAACCCGGGAGCATACGGCAGAACTGAACAATGATGTCATCAGACTGACTCGCTTCTCTCTTGCCGAAGAGATTAAAAAGCTGGGAGCGCAGTAATATGACGGTTGTCACGATTGTTGAGAAGAACAAAGACTCCAGCATCGCCATTTTCAAAAAAAATCTCCACGAATTAGGCAAAAAGCTGAAAGAGGAACAAGAGAGAAGTGAAGGGATACAAAAAGCGGCAGATGACTTCAATAATCGGGGTTTTTTGGAGCGTTGGGGTGGCAGTCTCACCTCGAGAAATGACACTGACTTAGCGACGATGATTGCAAGCCTGGGTGGCAGTCTGAATATCACCCAGGAAGTGATCGAGTGTTTATTACAAATCCAGTCAGAAAAAAATGTCGTGCTGAAAGAGTTTCATTTGGCGTTAATGAATACGATTCGAGACTTGAAACACAACGACACGATGCTGGATCTCAGCAGCCGTGAAAACTCACTGGCTATTCTTGAACATCTGAAATCCCAGGTGGAAGACAAACTGGAACAGGCACAGCGTGTCGAGGAACATGAAGAGGAGATTAACCGGTTACAGTCATTGAGCTGGCAGCAGGAGGAGATGCTTCAACGTTTGCAGGCAAGTCAGGATGAGCACGCAACACAGCTTGCCCTCCTGAAGCAGGTTGTCCCAAAATTCGAGCGACAGCAGCAGGAGCAATGGCAACAGTCAGGGAAGCTGGCTCTGGCCCTTGAAGAGCAGGCGGATCAGTACCAGCAACAGTTGGCCTTACTGATGGACAAGCTGACCTTGCAGGAAAACGTCGCAACAGGCATGGCAACGCGGGTCAGCGAATTAGAGAAGACGTCTCGATTAAAACGTGCAGGACTGCGCGATTACTTGCTGTTTGCGACTAGCGCTCTTGCCGCCGGATTAGTCGTTATCGAAGTGATGCGTTTTAACGGCGTTATTTAACGGCAAGGTTTACCCATCTATCTCCGCTGGGATGGGAACCTTATTTTGAGATGGTAGAGATCATCCCAACCATTGAAGATGGATTTAAGATTTTTGAAGAGCAAGCTAATTCTTAACTTGCCCACATCGCTGAAAACGCTCCTGATAATTCTGGCCACTGCATGGCTATGCAGGGAAGCCTGTTTTCCAGGAATTTATGCGTGCAGATGTTGGGAACGTCCGCTTCTGGCACAAAGCGGACTGCTCTCCCCCTAAATTAATGAATACATCTAATAAACCCTAGCGAATTACCCCATTTAATCGAATAAATCACATTGCGTTATGCTTTTCCTACTCAACCGCTGAAGGGAGAACATCATGCAAACAGTCACACTGAATAACGGGATTCAGATGCCCCTGCAGGGCTTTGGGGTTTTCCAGATGACGGACGCCGCACAATGCGAGCGCGCCGTGCTCGACGCGATTGACACCGGCTACCGGTTGATTGATACCGCCGCCTCTTACCAGAATGAAACCCAGGTCGGGAACGCGCTCAGGCAGAGCGGCATCGCGCGGGGTGACCTGTTTGTCACCACCAAACTCTGGTTGCAGGACACAAATTACGAAGGTGCAAAAGCGCAGTTTGAGCGCTCCCTGAACCGGCTCCAGCTCGACTATGTCGATCTCTATCTGATCCACCAGCCTTACGGCGACGTGCACGGTGCCTGGCGGGCGATGGAAGAATTACAGCAGGCCGGGAAAATCCGTGCCATCGGCGTCAGTAACTTCCATCCAGACAGGCTGGCCGACCTGATGGCGTTCAATAAAGTGGCCCCGGCCGTGAACCAAATTGAGGTGAATCCTTTCCATCAGCAACTTCACGCCGTGCCGTGGATGATGAGCAAAGGCATCCAGCCGGAGGCATGGGCACCCTTTGCCGAAGGGCGCAATGGACTGTTCCAGCAGCCTTTGCTGGCCGCCATCGGGGAGAAACACGGCAAAAGCGTGGGGCAGGTGGTGCTGCGCTGGCTGTACCAGCGCGGGATTGTGTCGCTGGCGAAATCGGTGCGCAAAGCGCGGATGGAAGAAAATTTCAATATTCTGGATTTTGCCCTCAGTGACAACGAGATGATGCACATCACCGCGCTGGACACCGCCACCAGCGCCTTCTTCTCCCACCGTGATCCGGCGATGGTGGAGTGGCTGACCGGCCGCGAACTCGATGTGTAATAACCCCCCCCTTTCAACAGAGTGTGAGGAACCCACAATGCAAACACGTTATCTCGGAAAATCCGGCCTGGAAGTCTCCGCCCTGGGGCTGGGCTGCATGGGGCTGAGCTACGGCTACGGCCCGGCCACCGATACCCGCCAGGCAATTGAACTGATCCGCGCCGCCGTTGAGCGGGGCGTGACCTTCTTTGATACCGCCGAAGTCTACGGCCCTTACCTGAATGAAGAGGTGGTGGGCGAGGCGTTAGCGCCGTTCCGCGACCGGGTGGTGATCGCCACTAAATTCGGGTTCACCTTTGGTGAGGATAACAAGCAGCAGATTTTAAACAGCCGGCCGGCGCATATCCGCGAGGCAGTGGAAGGCTCTCTGAAGCGGCTGAAAACCGACGTCATCGACTTGCTGTACCAGCACCGGGTCGATCCTGAGGTGCCGATTGAAGACGTGGCGGGCACCGTCAAAGATCTGATTGCTGAAGGAAAGGTCAAACACTTCGGCCTGTCAGAAGCGGGCGTGCAGACCATCCGCCGGGCACATGCCGTGCAACCGGTGGCGGCGCTGCAAAGTGAGTACTCCATGTGGTGGCGTGAGCCGGAACAGGCCATTTTACCGCTGCTGGAAGAGCTGGGGATTGGCTTTGTGCCGTTCAGCCCGCTGGGGAAAGGTTTTCTGACCGGGGCGATTAACGCCGGAACAACGTTCGGTGACGATGATTTCCGCAGCAAAGTGCCGCGTTTTGCCGCGGAGGCGCGTGAAGCCAATAACGCGCTGGTGGCATTGCTGACCGGCCTGGCGGCTGAAAAAGGCGTGACCCCGGCACAGATTGCACTGGCCTGGCTGCTGGCGCAAAAACCGTGGATTGTGCCGATCCCTGGCACCACCAAATTGCATCGTCTGGAGGAGAACCTGGGCGCGGCGGCCGTCACCCTGACGCAGGAGGATACGCGGCAGATTTCCCAGGCGCTTGAGACGGTAAAAATTGTCGGTGAGCGTTACCCGGCGGCGATGCAGGCGCGGGTCGGGAAATAGAAGCGGGGCGGGAAACACAAAGAGTACGCAGGCCAACATCTTTATGGCCTGCGTACTGGAGTACGCTATATCATCTTTAATATGGCCAGGCTGCCCGATGTTATACCACTATTATTGTGACATGGCCGGGTGAGGCGGAATAAGGTCTCCAGCCCGGCTATTTTTTCCTGGCCGGTATTATCTCCGGAAAAGGAGATACTGCCATCAGCGCACCCATTTCGGTGGTGGCGGCGTGTATGACAGCGCCTTTTCAATCAGCTCATCAGGATCATCTGCGATAATAAGCATCTCTGAATACGCTTTTTTCATGAATCCGTCATCGATCATGCGTTCAAAAAAGGTAAACAGGGAATCAAAATAGCCATTCACGTTGAAAAAGGCACAGGCCTTATTATGCAGGCCCAGTTGCGCCCAGGTCCATGCTTCAAATATCTCTTCCAGCGTACCGGCACCGCCGGGAAGTGCAATAAAGAAATCTGCATTTTCAGCCATCGTTGACTTACGTTCATGCATATCTTTGACGACTTTCAGCTCGCTGACACCGCGATGCGCCAGCTCATGGTTCACCAGCGAGTGTGGCATAACCCCAATAACATGAACACCGGACGCGATGGCCGTATCCGCCAGCGTTCCCATAAGGCCAACGTGGCCGCCGCCATAAACCAGGCTGACGTTCCTGTCAGCCATCGCCTGAACCAGGCGCTCAGTTTCTTTAATAAAAGCGGGATCAGTTCCGTGAGCCGATCCGCAGAAAACAGCTGCGCGCATACTTCATTTCTTCCTTTCCAAAAAGCAGAACACGATATACATTTCCCGCTCAGATTATCACAAAATATTCCAGCCAGTCCCCACACAATTCCTACAAGAGGCTTCATTATGGCAATGCCTGGCTGGCGTACCAGATACGTTCTTTTTTAATGCCGCCCCGGATAATAACCCTGGGTTAATATGACGCTGCTGAATTAACGGCGCGGAATGCTCTTCTGAAAAAGACAGGCAGCGCCCGCCGGAAACAAATACGCGCAGCGCGCTCTGCCACCTGAACAAGGCGCAGGCTGATTATTCCCGGCGGGCCCAATAACGATAACCCTGCCTGTTTCCACAGCCAATTCAGCGTATACCCGGCCTTGGGTTTAAATAAGTATCAGCCTATACGCAATTCATTCAAAGAAATCCGCACCTCCGGCAGCAAGGGACTAAATCGGTGCTTCGTTGTTTTAAAAGGCAGCAGTACTCTGCGCGCTATCTCGGCACTAATCTGAGTCGTTGGGTAAGGTGTTTCATTATCCCATCTCAGCACACTTACCCGCGGGTCGTCATAACGCAGTCTGACCACGGGAAGATGTGTTAACCCCAGATGCCGGGCCACGTTTAATCTGTGATTACCGTCCATCACCCAGCCTGATGCCCACTCAACAGGGATAACCGTGGTCCATATTCCTTCACAGAGAATACGCGCAGACAACCCCTTTACCGCCTCGCTGCTGATCTCTTCTGACTGCCGGAGACAGGTAATCTTCTCAAGTTGTACAATGTAATTCACTGATGTCTCTGTCGCGACGTGTTCAGGCATGTTATTACTCCGCGCCAAATTCCTTGAGGTAAATTTCTATCTTTCTTACTTTGCCCTGTGCGTCAGGCGCGTCTCTTAAACACGACACAATATGACCAATGGTGGTTATCGAATAGATATCAATATTAAGCCGCGCTGCCGCACGTTGCAGCGCAGAGCCGGAGCCCTCCGCCCCGCGCTCCTGCCGGTCAAGCGCCACGAGATAAGCCGCCGGGAGGCCGCCTTCAGCCCGTATCAGCTTAATGCTGTCGTCAATGGTCATCCCTGACGTAATGACATCATCAACAGTGACTATTCTTTTATGTTGCAAAGCGGCGCCAACCATTAACCCGCCGTCACCATAGCTCTTTATCTCTTTACGGTTGAAGGCGTAATTTACCTCGGTGTGGAAATCACGCTGAAGAGAAAGCGCAATGGCGACGCCCAGGGGTATCCCTTTATAAGCCGGCCCAAAAATTACCTCAGGGGATAAGTTATTCTCCGAAATAAAACGCGCATAAAACCAGGCGGCTTTATTAAGAAGACGGGCACTGGAGAGTTTGCCGAAATTAAAGAAATAAGGACTGTTCCTGCCGGACTTTAACGTAAAATCCCCGAATTCAACCACATCACTGCTAATCAAGAAATCCGCAAATTCATGCTGTGCGTCTGACATAATATGATCCTCTGGCTTGGTCAATTGAGCTGAACCCGTCCCGCTGCATGCACGCTTTCATTTGCTTAAGCATGGCCGGTATCAGGGAGGGGCCATCATAAATAAAGGCCGTATATATCTGGCAAAGTGTGGCCCCCATACAAATTCGCAGGTAGGCCTCTTCGCCGCTGTTAATGCCCCCGGATGCGATAATAGGTTTACTGTTCCCGATGGCCGTATATGCCCTTTGCAGCATGTCGCGCGATTTTTTCTGCAACGGTGTCCCTGACAAGCCCCCTGTTTGCAGATGTGAAGGCAGATTATTAAGGCTATCCCTGCTGGTGGTGGTATTGCTGATGATAATCCCATCAACCACAGATCGCGCTAAATAGGCAAGCAGCTCGGATTCTTCACCCGGTGCCATATCCGGGGAGAGCTTAATCAGCAGAGGGCACCCCGGTTTCCTTTGCTGCCTTAAGGTATCCAGTCTCCTGAGCAAGGGATCTATCGAGGCCGCCTGCTGAAGATCTCTTAATCCCGGTGTGTTGGGCGAAGAGAGGTTAATGGTCAGGTAATCCGCAAATGAGATAAGCGTTTCCGCTCCCTTGATAAAATCATCCATATCGTTGGCAGAGGTCTTATTCTTGCCCAGATTGACTCCCAGCGTGAGGTCACCTTTGTGGTTGATGAGACGTTGCTGCACATACGCCATACCCTTTGAGTTAAACCCATAGCGATTGATAATGGCTCTGTCATCTTTCAGGCGGAACAACCGGGGACGGGGGTTCCCCGGCTGAGGCTGAGGGGTGACTGAGCCTACCTCCACAAAACTGAACCCAAGGCGGGCAAGCGCTTGATACGCCTCGGCATCTTTGTCAAAGCCTGCGGCCATCCCCACGGGGTGGGTAAAGTGTTTTCCCCATACGTTCAGGGAAAGCCCATCAGGAATGCGGAGAGTTTGAGCCGGCGCAAACCGGCGCAGGCCGAGGATGGCAAGGTGATGCGCGGTTTCGGGATCAAGCCGCAACAGCGCTTTACGGCTGAGTTCAACGATCATTTCACGACGTCCAGGGTGGCATCAAATGCCTTCAGGCTTAACGTCAGCTGCTGCCTCAGTTGCTCGCATGACAGTAACGGCATCTTTTTATCCGCCAGCCATTCATCGTCGTAGAACTGTTCCAGATAATTAATGCCGGAGTCGGGTGCTATCGCCATCACTGACTGAATATCGTCAAGCTGCAGCGCCATCAATGCGCTGAAGATGACCACGCCTGAGGAGCCACCCAGCAGGAGGCCGGTATCCCGCGCAAGCAGGCGGCACAACGAGATGGCATTCTGATCGGTGACGCTGTTGAGAAAATCAAATGCCGCAGGATGCCGCCGCCATCCATTATTCCGGCATGCTGAATTTTAGGAATATCGCCAAAATAGTGTAGGTAAATCAGCACTAAAACGTCTTAAAGGCCTAGCGATGCAGAACTGAGCAGCATCGCGGCAGCAATGCCCTTGCTGCCCGATTAATGGAGGGGGCTCATGACAGCATTCGGTATCGCCGGCTAAAGAAGCGACCGGGAGCAGCTGTATTCAAAAGTGAGGAAAGAATATTTTCCTTTGTCAGAACAGAAAGCGTCGACTGTTGACTATTGCGGAGGGGGGCTAAGCCAATGCTGCCAGCTGGAATACTGGATGCGTTTAAAGCAAAAAATATCAGGCTGGTACACCTGGATTAACCGGCGTACCCCACATTATTCCGTATAGCGCAGCGCCTCAATCATCAGGGCAAACGCCGCCGGATGCTGTTTTCGGCTGGGGTAGTAGAGGTAATAGCCGGGAAAAAGCGGGCACCATGCCTCCAGTACCTGCACCAGCGCCCCGGATTTTATTGCGTCCTGCACCATGTCTTCGGGCACAAAGGCCAGCCCAAACCCGCAGAGTACTGCGTCGATTCGCTCAGACAACAGGTTAAAGGTCAGTTGCCCCTCAACCCTGACGCGCAGCGGCTTACCGTCTTTCTCAAACTCCCAATGGTACAGCCCCCCGGCCGTCGGCAGCCGCATATTAATGCAGCGGTGCTGCTGCAACTCGTGCGGCGTCTGCGGGGTGCCGTGCGCCGCAAAATAGGCGGGCGAGCCGACCACCACCATGCGCATATCCGGCCCGATCCTGACGGCCACCATATCTTTATGGATGCTCTCACCCAGCCGGACGCCCGCGTCGAAGCGGTCATCCACGATATCGACAAACCCATTATTGACTTCCAGCTCGACATTGATTTGCGGATGCGCCAGCAGAAACGGCTTCAGTTTTGGCCAGAGCAGGCTGCGTGCGGCGTGTTCACCCGCAGAAAGGCGGATATTCCCGGCCGCAATGCCGTTCAACTGGATAACCGACGCCAGCGCCTGTTCCAGATCGGCCAGGCGCGGTTCCAGGCAGGCCATCAGCCGTTCGCCGATCTCTGTCGGTGCTACGCTGCGGGTGGTTCTGGTCAGCAGCCGGGTGTTCAGGCGTGCTTCCAGCGCTTTGATGGAATGGCTCAGGGAGGACTGGGACACACCGAGTTTTGCGGCCGCTTTGGTAAAGCTTTTTTCCCGCGCCACCATCAGAAATGTCAGCAACTCATTAAAATTCTCTTTCAGCACGGCAGGTTCCCTCTTTCACGATGGCATACATAGTGGCGCACAGCCCTGGTTTACCCGGTATTGCACGCCGGGCAAACGGCAGGGTGAGCAGTGTAGCGTAAAAGGGAGGGCCTTCCCCAGCGGGAAAATTGACGGGAAGCGCCGTAAAAAAAGCTGAATACCCTGTCCGGTATTCAGCCTGTGTGGGTTACCGGTGCCGTTATGGCAGGCTGACCAGGATCACCGCGGAGCAGCAATCCACTGACTCGAGCGTCAGGCGGTCGGTGAGGGCGATCTCCTCCCCGCTGAGGATGTCACGGTAGCGGCGGTTGGCCAGCGCGTCCGGCAGGGCGATGGCCGTCCCGCTGAAGCGTTGCTTGTGCGGCAGGCTGTTGCTCTCCTGAAGCAGGCCCAGCACCAGGCGCGGGGTGATGACGATCAGCGCATCGTCGCCATTTACCCGCGCAAAGGTAATGACGTTGCGCGCCCAGGTGCCGGTGGCGGTGAGCGGCAGGTAATCACCTTTGCGGAACAGCGCCGGTTTCTCCTGGCGTAACCGCAGGGTTTTGGCAATCGCGTGCTGGTTCACCCGGCCGCTCAGCCAGTCCTGCTCCGTGGCCGCCGTGGGCTTCTCAAAGCCGTCCAGCATCTTTTCCAGGGCTGCGAAATCCGGCTCGCGCCGGTTGTCCGGGTCAACCAGGCTGAAGTTCAGCGCCTCACTGCCCTGATAAATATCCGGCACGCCCGGCGCGGTGAGTTTTACCACCGTCTGCGTCAGGCTGTTGACCAGCCCGGCACGGATAAACGGCTGCAGGGTGCTGACGAAATCCTGCAAAAAGGCCGGGTTGTCCGGGGAGAGCAGGTGGCGGGTATAGTTGAGCACCGCCTCTTCGTAAGCATCATTGCTGTCGGCCCAGTCGGTGCGCAGTTTCGCCTCCCGCAACGCTTTTTCCACAAATGCCAGGAACCGCTCCTCCAGCGCCTTCAGGCCCGCGGCATCAGCCGGTTGCAGCCTGACCGGCCAGACACCGGCCAGCGCCTGATAGAGCATCCAGGCACCGGCGGCTTTGGGGGCCGCGCCATCGTCGAGCATCGAGACTTTCGACTGGTTCATCTGCCGCCAGCGGGCAACGCACTCTGCCCAGCGCGCCGGGGCTTCGGTGAGCGTGTAGAGCCGCGCGCGGGCATCTTCGCCGCGTTTGGTGTCGTGCGTCGAGGTGCCGGAGAGTGCATCCGGCTGATGATCAAGGCGGGTCTTCATCTCCGCATGGAAGCGTTTAAGCGAGAAGTCGCCGGGGATCGGCTCTGCCCCTACCTCATTCAGCGCCAGCTCCATGTTCTGGCGGAAGAACAGCGTATCCTCCACCGATTTTGCCATCAGCGGGCCGGTAAGCTGCTGGAAGCGGGTGCGGAAGGTTGCCGCCTGCGCGGCTGCGGCATCTGACACCTCGCCGGTCAGGATCTGGCTGATAAACGCCAGCGCCGCCGGATCGGGCGCATGTGCCCCGGCGTTGACTTTGCTCACGACTTTTTGCAGCAACTGACGGCCTTCCGGCGGCAGCCCGGCCTGGGTGCCGTAGGTGCGGTAGACCGGGAAGGCGATCAGCAGCTCACGCAGCGCGGCGCGTACTGCCTGCTCATCCTGTTTGCTGCCTTGTGCCCCGGCAATCTCCAGCGCAATGCGCAGCAGCGTGGTGAATTCCCCTTCGAAATTCCGGTCCACCATCAGCAGCTTGGCGGCGCGCAATTCGGCTTTCATGTCCACCGGTTTGCCCACTACCTCGTCATAGGCGTCACGCAGGGTATCGAGCTTGCCGCCGTCCACCAGGGCATCTGAGAGCGCGGCCACGAATTCATAGCCGGTGGTGCCGGACACCGGCCAGTCCGCCGGTAACTGCTCGCCTTCGCCGAGGATTTTTTCCACGGTGAGGTAGCATTCCGGCCCGGTTTCCCGGCGCAGGCGCTCAAGATAGGCTTTCGGGTCAGCCAGCCCGTCCACGTGGTCTACCCGCAGCCCGTCCACCGCGCCGGAACGCACCAGTTCCAGGATCAGCCGGTGCGTGTCGTCAAAGACGGTATCCTCTTCCACCCGCACGCCCACCAGCCCGGTTATCTCAAAGAAACGGCGGTAGGAGAGGTCACGCGGCGCATCACGCCATGACATCAGCCGCCAGGGCTGGCGCTCATGCAGCGCCGCAATCGCGGCAGGGTCGGTGAGTGCCAGCACCTCGTCTTCGCGATCTGCCCAGGTTTCCGGGTTCAGCGGATAAAAACTCTCGTAATAAGCGAGCGCCGGTTTGCCGGTGTCCGGGTCACGTTTCACCGTGATTTCACCGTTCTCCAGCGCGGCCTCAAAAGTGTCGCCCAGGAACGGCAGGGTCAAACGACGCGACCAGTCGATGTCAAAATGGCGCGCATACCGGCTTTTTTCGCCGTGCTCAATCACGTCATACCACCAGGCATTCTCCAGCGAGGCCGCCATATGGTTCGGCACGATGTCGAGGATCAGGCCGAGATCGGCGGCTTTCAGCGCCTTGACCATGCGGTCGAAGCCCTCACGGCCGCCAATCGCCGGGTCGATCTCGTTGGCGTCGGTCACGTCATAACCGTGGGTGGAGCCGGCAGTGGCGGTAAAGATCGGTGAAGCGTAAAGGTGGCTGATGCCGAGCCGTTTCAGGTAGGGCACCAGCCCTGCCACGCGGTCAAAGGTCATGCCGTTACGGAACTGGATGCGGTACGTCGCGCTGGGTATCGTCACTGGGAACCTCCCTGGGAAAAACGGACAAGAATAGAATGCTGCGGCAGGTCATTGCCCGCCTTTGGCCAGGCAAAGATCGTCTCGCCCGGTTGGTCCGGCAGGGGCCGGGTACTGTCGCCGATGTTCAGCGCCATCGACAGCGTGCCGGCCGGGAACGTCCAGCTCACGGCCACAAAGCCCTCTGCGGTCGTGATGACCTTGCCGCACCGGCCACCTGCGGTGGCCAGCAACGGCACCACCTTCTCGCGGCGTAGGGCCAGCAGTTGCCGGGTGAAATCCAGCCAGGCGCTGCCCTCTGCGCCGGCGGGTTTTGCCCAGTCGAGTTTTGACAGGGTGAAGGTGCTTTCGGCGTTGGGGTCGGGCACATCCTCGCCCTCATGCCCGGCGTGGCCCTCGAACTCCCTGGCGCGCCCCTCGCGCACCGCGTTGGCGAGATCGCCCTGGAAATCGGTAAAGAACAGGAACGGGTTGGTCTCGCCATACTCTTCGCCCATAAACAGCAGCGGGATATGCGGCGACAGCAGCAGTGTTGCCAGCAGGACTTTGGTGCGCGCGGCCCCGGCCAGCGAAATCAGCCGTTCGCCCTGGGCGCGGTTGCCTATCTGGTCATGGTTCTGGATAAAATCCACAAAGGCTTGCGGCGGCTGGCCGGTGCTGTCGACGCCGCGTTTCTCGCCTTTCTGCCGCGAGACTTCGCCCTGATAGACAAAGCCCTCGGCCAGCGCCCGCGCGACGCGTTTTTCCGGCTCGTCGGCAAAATCCTGGTAATAGGCGTGGGTTTCACCGGTTGCCAGCACATGCACCGCGTTATGGAAATCATCATTCCATTCGCCGGTGAACAACGGCGTGCTGCCGTCTTCATTGCGCGGGTGCAGGAAAATCACGTTGCGGCTGTCTTCGGTGGTGAGGTGGATTGGCCGGTCAGTGATCTCAGTGCGGATGCGTTCCGCAATCTCGATCAGCACATGTTTGTCCGCACTGTCTTCGATCTGGTCGATGGCGTCGAACCGCAGGCCGTCCAGGTGGAACTCCTGCAACCAGTAGAGCGGCGCCTCAACAATGTAGTCACGGGTGGCGGCGACATCATAAGCGATGCCCGCGCCCCAGGGCGTCATGCGATCTTTATGGAAGAAATCGGGTGACAGGGCCGGCAGGTAATTGCCCTCCGGCCCGAAATGGTTCAGCACGATGTCGAGCACCACGGACAGGCCGTGGCCGTGCGCGGCATCCACAAAGGCTTTGAAATCGTCCGGCGTGCCGTAGGCGGAGTGCGGGGCGTAAAGCAATACGCCGTCATACCCCCAGCCCCGGTTGCCGCCGAACTGCGACACCGGCAGCACTTCCAGCATGGTGATGCCAAGTTCGGCAAGGTAGGGCAGTTTCTCGATCGCGGCGCGGAAGGTACCTTCCGGCGTAAAGGTGCCGATGTGCATCTCGTAGACCACCGTCTCTTCCCACGGGCGGCCTTGCCAGCCGCTGTGCTGCCAGTGGTAGCGGGTGGGGTCGATAACCAGTGACGGGCCGTTCACATCGGCTTTCTGCGCGCGGGAGGCCGGGTCGGGTATCGTCAGGCCGTCGGCCAGCTGATACTGGTATTCGGTGCCGGGTGCGATGCCGGTAGCCTGGTGTTCGAACCACCCCTCACCGGCCGGGCGCATGGCAATTTCTTCGCCGGCAAGCCTGAGCGTGACGTTTTCCTGCCCGGATGCCCAGAGACGGAAGCGAACTGTGTCGGCGGCCACATACTCAGCGCCCCAACGTTTATGAAATGACTTGGACTCCATTCAATTGCCTCTTTTACCCAGAAAATAATGGACGGCATCGCGCGGTGCGTGTTCCGCATGCCGTGACGGATTGCCGGGGCTGTGCCGGAATCAGGGAAGGGGAACGATGCCGCCGGTTCCGGTTCAGACCGTATACGCAGAACAATCATAGACTATGGGGGCGGGAAATGAAGTGACGGTGTCACCTTGTGGCGGCAGGAAAGCGGGGAAAATCAGCCTTTGCCGCCCAGGTATGCCCGCACCGGGTGGCCGGGCATCAATGTCACTTAATGGTAGGTGACATCCTGAATATCCTCTTTGGTGAACCCTTCCGAACGCAAATGCTGGATGGCTTCCTGCAAGACTTCTTCATCACTGTAATTTTTCGGCAGGGTATTTTGCCAGGCGCACTGGCCTTCGAGACGTTTCTCGCCTTTTTCCTCTGTTGGGGAGGTAAAGATTTTATAGGTCTTGCCGGTATTCTCATCGGCAGAGAAGATCTCGATACGAATATATTTAGAATCTGACATTTACACTCCTTATAAACCGAAAAAAGAACAGGGATTGTTGCTCCCACCTTCTTTTAAACATAGTTGCGCCTGCCGGTGAAATCAATGTTTCACCGGGAAGGCCAAGTTAAAGCCGTGGGTAACAGGCGCTAAAGCTGCACCTTTTTGGTACCAAAAAGGTATTTAAATAGTGTTTTTATAGCGTCTTTTTGGTGCTTTTTTACAGCTAAAAGGTATGCGTGTTTTTCACGGGTCTGTTGATTTGCCCACCGAAATGCAGAAGCTGGGTGCAGTACAATAACGTTTAACCCTAATGGGTTAAACGTTCTGTGGGGAGTTATTCCTCAGAGGTAATTTAAGAAATCGTGTAAGAAAAACAGCAAATGGAGAAACCAAATTAGGAAACATTAAGATTAAAAATTCCATTATAAAAGCCGAGCAAGGTTTGGCTGCATTAAAAAAAACGGGCAGGATCCCCACTATTACACTGCATTCAGGTACCACATTGATGCGCAGTCAACCGGGTAAATATGAGAGTGGCATCCATTACTCAGCCCCGGTGGAAGCCAGGGAATGTGGCCGGTTTAACCCGCCGGGCGGGCAGATTGCCGTCTTGTATGCGGCTGATGCTTCGATAACCGCGATGGCTGAGATGTATGGCCGGAGATGCCAGTTGGAGGGTTCGGTTATTTATCCGGAATCCGTGCTTGACCGGCATTACCTCTGCGCAGTGGAAACGCTCAGGACAGTTAAAGTCATTGATATGATTGAGATTTTGCAGTATATGCATATCCCCTTTAGCGATCTTGAAGGTGAGGATTACCGGTTACCACAATGGTTAATGGCCCGCCTGTATGCAGACTATGGGGAAACATTTGATGGCATCGCCTATGACAGCAGGCATCGCCGATATAAGAAATGCTACGCTTTCTGGCGTCAGCCAGGGAGAACGATCCCTTTCAGAGATACACCGGGGGGAATGTGGACATTGAGGGAATACAAAGAGTATGACTCCGCGATATTCCCCTCTGGCTGGGCAGAATCTTATATGACGGGCGAAGCATTGCTTGAAGAGGGGCTAAACTTCCAGATTGCCTCAGACCCGTACTGATGACAGAGGGGTACCGTTGCGCCCCTCTTTTTAACCTGCCATCTGCTGACCAAAAAGATGGGCGTTACGCACCAACACGGCCATCTCTTTTTCGTTTGCGCCGTTCTGTAATATCTCAATGGGGGTTCTGTAAACGCCCTCATCATGCACATCGATCGGCGTTTTCAGATGATTCAGCATCAACATTGGGTGAAGCGCAGGATCATAGGCACTCATCACCTCTTCAAAGCCGGGCAGTAAACCCGCTTCAGTAAACTGGAAACGTGGGTAGATAAAATCGCCGTTCTGTTTAAAGGCCAGCAGCCTGTTCTTTTTCACACGGGCATTCACGCCTTGCCGGGAAATACCCAGAATATTCGCGACATCATTCACTTTGAGGGTGCCGCCCAATGCCTGAAGCTGCTCGTAGAATTTTTCCAGGTTTTCACGGCGACGGCGGGCCTTACGCAGTTCACTGTCGGGTACCCGGGTGTTTTGCTCGAGCATCGTCGTGTATAAACGCTGGATTAACGTTTTATCATCCAGGCTGACCGCGTTCATGGCCTCTGCCTTGTCTTCAAATTCAGGCATTAAGGCCAGTGCTATGTTGTTGATGCGCTTAAGCAGGTTAAGCTGATACTCATTCAATTTGGCCGCATGTGTCATAAATTACCCCTCTTGAATGTACAGTATACAGCCAGTTTACCAGTTACTAAAGGCGTTATCTGTTATTAGTAAAGCATTACGGCGAATTGTGCAATTCGCACACAGAAATCACGAAAGTGCAGGCACATCATAGCTCTCTTCCATTGCCCCTCGTATCCGCGATAGATTCCCCCTAAACTCATCTAAATGATTCCATACTTGGAAGGTATGGAATCATTTTCATAAGCGCGCTATGCTGAACAAAATCTTACGGAGAAATGGCCATGATCAAAGGCTTCAGTGAAGATAAAGCCGCAGAAAACTGCTCGGCTGAAACCATCGCTTACCTGAACGCGACACTCGCGACCCCGATTGAGCAGCTGGAAGATTATTCCGATAACGATCCGCCGTTCAGCAAAGCGTTCATGCTGTTTACCCGGTTGTCACTGATGGTTACACGCCGCCGCCCGGAGCTGGGGGTGCATTGTATTCTGATCCACGTCATGCCGAAAATTGCTGACCTGCCGATCTCAAAAATCACCAAAGTCACGGTGAACCGGCTGACCAACCCGCTGATTATGCAAGGGAAAATTGTGCAGAGTAAGCGCGTGTTTTCCCTGATGAAACAGTTTCTGGCCTGGTGTGTTTATCAGGGCTACCTGGAGCAATCGCCGGTTGGGGACATCCCGATCAATAAAGTCGGCGGCACGGCACCCGCGCCCCGCGAGCGGACCCTGTCAGACGCTGAAATCTGGGTGTTCTGGCACATCTGGGATTACCACAATGTCAGCGAATCCACCCGCTGGGCTTCCCGGTTGGTGCTGGCCGCCGCGCGCCGCCCGGATGAGGTGCTGCGCGCCAGGGTCAGCGAGTTTGATCTGGAAAATAACATGTGGAACCAGGGCAACCGCAATAAATCCCACCGTGATCACCGTCTGCCCATCAGCCCGATCATGAAACTCTGCATTGAAAAGCTGATTGCGGCGGGTAAAGGCAGTGAATGGCTGGTGCCGTCCAACAAAAAGCCCAACGCGCCGATGTCCAAAGTGGTGCTCAGCCAGGCGTTACGGCGGATGACCAGTGACCCGACCATGCCGGCGCTGGAACCTTTTTCACCACGCGATTTACGCCGGACGGCCAGGAGTTGCCTGGCGTCACTCAATGTCACCAGCGATGTTTCGCGTAAAATCCTTAACCAGAGTCTGGTCGGGCTGGACCGCACCTATGACCGGCACGACTATATTGAGCAGATGCAGGACGCGCTGTGCAAATACTCTGACTTTCTTTTCACATTGATAGAGCATGATGGCGTAGGCGAACTGAACCATAAATACAAAGGCGATCGCCTTGATGTGGGAAATAGCCGGTTAGGGTAAAATCCACTTTATTTACCCTAACCGGCGTGAGGCGGAAAAATAGGCTAGGTGCGGGTGAGTGCGTTATTTTCCTGCTGCTCAAGGGCCGATTTCGCCACCTGATAACAGGCATTCACATGGGCATTGCCCACATATTTCATGGCGGTAAAACCAATGCCCGCGGCAATAATCTGGCCGGCGAACGGCACATATTTTACCAGTTGCTTTGAGGCCATTTTCACGCCCACTTTTTTCAGCAGCCTGATCACCAAATCACGGGTAATTGAATGCCCGATCACCTTGGAGCCAATGCTGCCGGCAGTGGTCAGCACCAGGGCTTTGGTGGTTGGGTCCAGCGCCTCGATATCCGCTTCTGACAGCTCAAACTTCTTGCTGATCGCCGGTAACATCTCCAGCAAAATCGCGGCATCGGAGCCGACATCGATCCCCGGCAGCGGCACGGCAGACGCCACCCCCGAAAGTGATGAACGGCGGGTGACCAGGCGATAGCAGTCATCACGGACTTTATTGAGTTCTTCCATTGTCTTGATCATGCGGGCACCCCGTTTTGCGTCAACATGGAAATAAGTATAGCTAAGGTTCTGGTTTTCCGCGTTTTCCGGCGTTTCGCCTGATGTTTTTTCGCGCATTTTTATCGGACGTGCGGTGTGCGGCGGCTGAAAGGCGAGCTGCATACTGCTTAAAAAATATTCATCGCGCAACGGCCCGTTGCCTCTTGCCCGCTGTATTTATTTACAGTAATTTAGTGGTTTGACTACCCCCCCACCGTGAAGACACTATGATTTACCTTAAATGGTTTAGTCTCTGTTACCTTTGTATCGTCTTTTTATCACTGGGATATAGCTTTGCCAGAGCCTCGCAGGACAGGGAAACCCCGGCCGCCCAGAGCTGGGCGAGCGCCCGCCGCGACTCCGCCCGCCTGGCGCCGGACCCCGCCGCATTCAGTAAAATCGCCATTGTGCAAGTCTATGCCGCACCCACCTATGGCTGGCGCGGGAAGGTGGCGCTGCACCCGTGGATCATCTTTAAACGGGCGGGTGAAACCCAATACACTCGCTACGATGTGATCGGCTGGGGCGGCAATAATGTGGTGCGTCGTAACTACGCGATCCCGGACGGCTTCTGGTTCGGCTCACAGCCTGCGCTGCTGGCCTCCCATCAGGGCGTGGATGCTGAAGCGATGATCCCGCGGATTGAGGCGGCTATCGAACGTTATCCGTTCCCGCACACCTATCACGCCTGGCCCGGCCCTAACAGCAACACCTTTATGGCGCACATTGGCCGGGAAGTGCCTGAACTGGCGCTGGATCTGCCGTCCAATGCCATCGGCAAGGATTACCGGCCGCTGCTTAGCCCGGTAGGGCTGCCGCCTTCCGGCCGGGGGGTGCAGGTGTCGTTGCTGGGCGTGCTCGGCGTCACGGCCGGGGCGCAGGAAGGGCTGGAGTTCAACATCCTGGGCCTGAATCTTGGGGTGGACATCGCTTCGCCGGCGCTGCGCTTGCCGTTTATCGGCCGTGTCGGCTTCACCGGTACACCGGCCGTGGCCGGGAAGGAATAACGCCGGGCAGCCTTTTCTGCGCGGCTTTCCCCCAACTCCCTGTGAGCTGTTACACTTATATCACGTTCACAGGGGGTATAATGAAACTAGGCTTTGCATGTAAATATCTTGATTCTGACCTGAAACAGGCTTACCCGTTCCGGGCCACCACCCGCAAGCGTTTTCTCAGTTTACCTGCTGAAGAACAGAAAAAGCTGATTTATGATCTCTCCGTGGTTAATTTAACCAACCTCTATTTAACGCTGGAGCAATTGGCTTTATTACCGGAAGCCTTAAGGATGATGCGCATCGGCAGCGATCTGTTGCCGTTATATACCGTACCGGAAGCCACGCCGATCTATAATGATTTCCTGCCGGAGCTATACCCGTTATTTACCCGCTGCGGCGAGATTGCCCGGCAGTATAATATCCGGCTCTCTTTCCACCCTGGGCAATATTCAGTGCTGGCATCGGATACGCCATTGGTGGTCGAGCGGGCGATTGAGGATGTCGAATACCATGCGCTGTGCGCAACCTTAATGGGGTACGGCAAAACCTTCCAGGATTTTAAAATCAATATCCATATGAATGGCCGGAAAGGGTTTGCAGGATTCCAGGCAGCATTCGGGCAGCTCAGCGAAGCCGCGAGGCGGATGCTGACAGTGGAAAATGATGAGATCTCCTGCTCGCTGGATGACGTGCTGCAAGCGGCCCCTCTCTGCCCGATCGTGCTGGACATCCACCACCACTGGGTAAAAGAGAATGAATTCATTATGCCGGATGATCCGCGCGTGGCGCAGGTGATTGCCTCCTGGCGCGGCGTCAGGCCGGTGCTGCACTACTCCATTTCGCAGGAAGGCCTGATCCCGGAGCAGGGTTTCCCGGACCAGCTGGTGCTGGGGCTGCCAAAGACCAAACTGCGGGCGCACTCCGATTACTACTTCAATAACACCCTGAATGACTGGGCGCTGTCGTTTGGTGAGTTCGACATTATGTGTGAGGTGAAAATGAAAAACCTCGCCAGAGACGGGCTGTATAACCACGCGCAACGCCGCGGGATCATCCAGTAATGCCCCACCGGGCCGACGCCGTGTCAGCCCGGTGGCCTGCGCCGTTACTCAACGGCGATCGGTTTTTCGTCCACCTGGACTTTCTCGTCACCCTGAATCCGGGTGATCCGCTGTTGCACCTGCTTCACCGCGTCAGCATCTTTCAACAGTGAGTAGGTCAGCACAAATTCAGTGCTCTGCCCCGGCTGCAACTGCTTCACCCGGCCCTGCTCTTTCTCAATTGTCACCGGGTAGGCGTAGTTGGTGCCCGGCTCAATGCCGGTTACGTAGCCCTGCTTCTGGGTATCGGTGTTCTTCCACATCGTCAGCAGCGGCAACTGGCGGGTATCAAACTCAATTGCGGCACCTTTGTCCCCTTTGCTGTTCACCACGGCCGCCACGGTTTTGCTGTTGCTGTCCGCTTTCGGCACCAGGTTAAACACCATTTCATCGAAATCTTTGGTCGGCGCGCCGTAGAGATTCCAGTCCGCCAGCCCTTTTTTCGCATAGTCATTGAACGGCGACACGGATTTCAGCGGGGCCAGGAAACGCGCGTCTTTTTCCAGGATCGGCATCCCGAAGTTGCTGTGATAAATAATCTGATAATCATGCGGATAGTCCGCTTTATTGGTCAGCACATCATGAAGGGTGAAGGAGTCCGCGCCCGGCACGTAGCGCAGCTCCGTCCAGGTTTCGAGTTTGGCTTTTTTGAAAGTCGTCTCTTTCAGCAGGCCCCGGATACGGATTTCATGCGGTGCCTGGTCATCGACAATCACTTCGACTTTTGAGGCCGGGGTGTTGCCCGCTTTGCCGTGCAGGGTGTAGATCATGCCGTCTTTGGTGACCGGGTGGCCGGTCCACTCAAAGCCGCAACGCACCATCATCTCATTGAACCCTTCCAGCCAGCCCAGCCCGTTGCGGCTCTCCAGGTTGATATAGGCGGGGTTAACCACTTCATCCACCGGCGAATCCCAGCCGAGGCGCACGCCGTGGCCGTTCACATGCAACAGATCCATGCCGCGGGTCGGGCTGAGGGTGATGGTCAGGCCGTTTTCACTGGTGAGGGTCAGCACTTTTGAGCCTTCCTGCTTGCCGCCATGCAACACTTTCTGTTGCAGGCTGAAGGGCTCACCCGACAATTTCAGCTGTTGGCTGCTGACCTGCCAGTTTCCCAGCTCGGTACTGCTTTCAGCATCTGTCAGCACCCAGCTTTGTGCCGCCGCCTGCCCACTGATTGCCGCCATGATCATCCCTGCCAGACACGCTTTTTTCATTTTCTTCACCCTGTTGCTGAATTGATTTAGCTAACGAGCCGCAAGAGTACAAACAGCGGCCGGTGGAAAACGTGACTGGCATCACCGCACCCGGTATCCGGGCATTTTAGCGCTGATAAACGTGAATGGTGTCACTTAACATCCTGAATCATTACTTTTTTGCAGCATTTTCTGTAACGTAAATCACTCTTTATTCACAGGATATTAAAACGATTCAGCCCGCTATCGCTGTTCGCGGCGGGCTTTCCCTGATGCGGATAACTGGCAATAAATGTTGATTAATCCGTTATATAAAGCCCGCAGGCCTGAGGGGCACTAATCCGGTATACAGACCCGCAGCCGGTGGCCGTCCGGGTCACACGCCACAAAGGTTCGGCCAAATACCGCATCATGCGGCGGCTGTTCAATCTCCACCCCCAGCCCGGCCCAGCGGGCGTACAGCGCCTCAACCTCCTGCCGGTCTTTCACCATAATGCTCAGTTCAGTGGCCGGGCCGGGGCCACCTGAGGCAAAATCCCTGGCATGGGTCGACCACAGCCCCAGATGCAGGCCATTGTCAAAAGCAAAGGCGGCCCAAGTCGGCAGCACGACTTCGGGCGCGCGCTCAAACAATTTTTCATAAAAGGCACTGCTCTCCGGTGGGCTGGCAACATAGAGAATGAACAGGTTCGGCATTATCATGGGGTTTTCTCCTTCAGGAATGGAGGCCACACTCTGTCACGGAGCAATGACAAAACATGTCAGCATCAGGCATTAACCGGGCGGAACGCCTGTTGAACCTGCTTCAGCTTTTACGCCGCCGCCGTTACCCGGTCAGCGGGCAGCAGCTTGCCGGGGAACTGGACATCAGCCTGCGTACCCTCTACCGGGATATCGCCTCCCTCAACGCGCAGGGCGCGGACATCCGCGGCGAAGCCGGGCTGGGCTACGTCCTGCATGCCGATAACCTGCTGCCGCCGATGATGTTTTCCCGTGATGAGATGGATGCGCTGCTGCTCGGCATCCATTGGGTGACGCGGCACGGCGACCCGGCCTTAAGCCTCGCCGCCCAGGATGCGCTGGCAAAAATTCACGCGGTGCTGCCGGAATGCGCCCGGCAGTCGGTGCATTCGCAAAGTGTGTTGGCCGGCCCGCCTGAACAGCCGGTGTCGACACGGTTCCAGGCTGAACTGCGCGAGGCGATCCACGGCCGCTATAAAGTGGCACTGATATACCGGACGGCGCAGGCTGAGGCGTCCGAGCGGGTGATCTGGCCGGTGACATTGGGCTATTTTGATGCTGCCACCCTACTGGTGGGCTGGTGTGAGTTGCGCCAGGCTTTCCGCCACTTCAGAACCGACAGAATAGACGCGCTGAGGGTGCTGGCGCAGCGCTACCCCAGCTCCCACCCGGCGCTGCTGCAGGCGTGGAAAACACAACAGGGGATTGTAGTGGATGGGCCGTAGCCGCATGGCCGCCCTGCGGCTGGTCACAGGGCGGCCTGACAGGATCAGGACGGCAGCTCACTCTCTTTAATGTCGGCGATTGGGCCGAGGATATCGCGGTTGAAATCACGCAGCGGCTCGCCCTGGCGGACGCGCTCAGGCCAGTCGTGGTTAGCCAGCGCGCCGCGGCCCAGTGCGATCAAATCCGCGCCCTGTTGCAGGCTTAACTCTGCTTCCGGTACCTGATGCAGGCTGCCGTTGGCTATCAGCGGCACACCCGGCGCGAATTTACGTGCCAGCGCCACCAGCGACAGCGGGTTGTCAGCAAACGCCGGCTTCCACGCCTCGTACTCCGTCACGTGGATGTAATCCACACCTGACGCCGCCAGCAGCGTGAATACCGTGCGGGCATCCTCTTCGCCGTTCGCCCATTTATGGTGGAAATCATTCACCTTGCCCTGCGAAATGCGGATCCCGACCGGGATATCCTGGCCCACGCGGGCGCGGACAGCCTTGATCACCTCGAGGATCACGCGCAAACGCCCGGCGGTGTCACCGCCCCAGGCGTCGGTGCGCAGGTTGGTGTGCGCCGTCAGGAACTGGTCGAGCAAATAGCCGTTTGCGCCGTGAATTTCCACCCCGTCAAAGCCCGCTTCACGCACAGCCCGCTCTGCGGCATCGGCAAAATGCGTGATGATCGCCTGAATCTCTGCTTCCTCCAGTGCGCGCGGCACCGGGTAGCGCCCCTCGCCGCGGTAAAAGGTGAGCTGCTCCCCGGCGGGCTGTACCGCTGAAGGGGCGACGCTGCCTGAACGGTGGGCGTTCCCCTGCGACAACGCACCGGCATGCTGGATCTGGGCAATGATCCGGCTGCCCTGCGCGTGGACGGCGTCGGTAATGCTGCGCCAGGCACCCGCCTGTTTGCTGGTGACCATGCCTGACTGGAACGCGTAAGTCTGCGACCATTCTGCATCGATATAGATGCCTTCGCTGATCACCAGGCCAAAGCCGCCACGGGCGAAGTCCTGGTAATAGGCTTTCATCCGTTCACTGGCGATGCCGTCTTCCGAGGCGCTGACGCGGGTCATGGGCGCGACCACCAGGCGGTTTTTAAGCGGGCGGCCGTTCAGGGTGAAGGGGCTGAAAAGGGGTGAAGCAGTCATGGTGTCTCCGGGGGTCTGATTTATCTCTCCCTGCAATATAATCCGTCCCGATCCCCGTTTGAATCTCCTATACGGATAGGCCGGTATAACCTTTCACGTTATACTGGCCGCTCTTACCCTGTGATCTCCGGGAGCGTGTGACAAGATGAACCTCAGCGATGTGCACCTGTTTCTGGTGATCGCCGAAAGCGGCAGTATGGCGCAGGCTGCGCGTCGCCTTAACCTGTCGCCGATGTCCGTTTCACGACGGCTGGCGCTGCTGGAACACGAAGTGGGCAAGCGGCTGATCCAGCGCACCACCCGCGCCCTGTCGCTGACGCAGGAGGGAGAAGAGTTTATCCCTTACGCCAGGGCGATGACGGACGCCGAAGCCAGCGCCAAGGCCCTGTTTATGCCGGAAGCGCAGGGCGCGGGCGGGCTGTTGCGCATCACAGCCCCTTCCGGGTTGGGCCGCCGGACGATTGTGCCGCTGATCCCCGATCTGCTGCTGAATAACCCGGAAATGCGGGTCGATTTGCAGCTCAATGATGAAGTGGTGGACATCGTCAGCCGCGGTATTGATGTGGCCGTCCGGGTCGCCCCACTGCGGGACTCCAGCCTGGTGGCGCGGAAAATCGCGGATAACCCGCGCATCCTGTGCGCCTCGCCTGATTACCTCGCCCGCCACGGCAAGCCGGGCGTCCTCAGCGATCTCCGCGCCCATAACTGCCTCAGGCTGACCAACGTGCTGAACTGGTCATTCGAGGTGGACAGGCAGATCATCAGCCACAGCGTGGACGGGCGCTTCACGTCCAGTAACGTTGAGGGCATCAGGGCGTTATGCATTCAGGGACTGGGGCTTTCCCAGCTGACGTACTGGGATGTGAAAGAGGAGTTAAGCCAGGGCAGCCTGGTTGAGATTGCGTTGGGTGATGCCGCCCCGCAGCCGCTCTCCATCTGGGCCGTGTTACCCACCGCGCGTTATCTGCCGCGCCGGGTGACGCTGTTTATCGACGCCCTGAAAACCGCGCTGAGGCCGGTGGCCGGGGTATAGCCGAAAGTTGACTAAAATCAGGGATATCGTGAATCCCCGGCTGGTGCGTAAGGCGCTACCCTACAACAAACCACACAAAGGGCAATCGGATGAAAAAGGTAGTCATCGCGCTGGCGATGGGGGCATTCGGGCTGGGTATGGCCGAATTCGGCATGATGGGCGTATTGACGGAGCTGGCGCACGACGTGCAGATCCCGATCCCTGACGCCGGGAATATGATTTCGTTTTACGCGCTCGGCGTGGTCATCGGCGCGCCGGTCATGGCGCTGGTTTCCAATAAGTTCTCGCTGAAAAGCCAGTTGCTGTTTCTGGTGGCGCTGTGCGTGCTCGGCAATGCGCTGTTCGCCTGCTCCTCCTCCTATCTGATGCTGGTGGTCAGCCGGCTGCTGTCGGGCTTTCCGCACGGGGCCTTCTTTGGCGTCGGGGCGATTATGCTGACGAAAGTCGCCCGCCCCGGCAGGGTCACCGCCGCGGTGGCGGGCATGGTCTCGGGGATGACGCTGGCGAACCTGGTCGGCATTCCGCTCGGCACCTGGCTGAGCCATGAATTCAGCTGGCGCGCGCCGTTTTTGCTGATTGCGGCGTTCTTCCTCGCGGTATTGCTGGCGGTGATACGCTGGATCCCCACGCTCTCGGACACCTCCACGGCCAAACTCCGCGAACAGTTCCGGTTTTTGAAATCACCCGCGCCCTGGCTGATCTTTCTGGCCACCCTGTTGGGTAACGCCGGGGTGTTTGCCTGGTTCAGCTACATCAAACCGGTGATGCTGGGTGTCTCCGGCTTCGCGGAAGCGGCGATGCCGGCCATTATGATGCTGGCCGGGCTGGGCATGGTGCTGGGGAACCTGGCAAGTGCCCGATTATCTGCCCGTGTCCCGCCGCTGCGTATCGCGGTGATTACCGACCTGGTGATTGTTATCTCGCTGGTGATGATTTTCTTCTTCTCCGCGCACCAGGCGGCCTCGCTCAGCTTCGCGTTTATCAGCTGCGCCGGGCTGTTTGCGCTCTCGGCACCGCTGCAAATCCTGCTGCTGCAAAATGCGAAAGGCGGTGAAATGCTCGGCGCGGCGGGCGGTCAGATCGCCTTCAACCTCGGCAGCGCGCTGGGCGCGTTCTGCGGCGGGCTGATGATCACCCTGGATTTCGCGTACAACTACGTCGCCCTGCCGGCGGCGCTGCTGTCGCTGTCGGCCATGCTGTCGTTAATGCTGTATGGGCGTTTGACTACCCCAAACCGCACAAATATCAACTCGCCGGCGCAGGAAAGGCACTAGGCTATTTGCCCTTGCCCATTTCACCGGGCACGCTATTTCATGACAAAGAGAAGATAACGATGGCTCAGCTATTTACACCGTTCACGCTGAAAAGCGTGACACTCAAAAACCGTATTGCCGTACCCCCGATGTGCCAATACTCGGCGGTTGACGGTCTGGTAAATGACTGGCACCGGGTACACTACGCCGGGCTGGCACGCGGCGGCGCGGGTCTGGTGATCGTCGAGGCAACTGCGGTGGCCCCGGAAGGGCGCATCACCCCAGGGGATCTCGGCATCTGGAATGATGAGCAGGCGGCAGA
The DNA here is from genome assembly GCF_018257325.1 of Nissabacter archeti. Classification (NCBI taxonomy): domain Bacteria; kingdom Pseudomonadati; phylum Pseudomonadota; class Gammaproteobacteria; order Enterobacterales; family Yersiniaceae; genus Nissabacter; species Nissabacter archeti. The sequence goes on along the minus strand of NZ_JAERKB010000007.1, from coordinate 78,386 downwards.
GCTGGCGAACATCGCCAAAGCAATCAAAGAGGCAGGTGCCGTGCCGGGCATCCAGATCGCCCATGCCGGGCGTAAAGCCAGCGCGAATGCGCCGTGGGAAGGCGACGACCATATCCCGGAAGGCGATGCCCGTGGCTGGGAAACCCTGTCACCGTCTGCGGTCGCGTTCGGCAAAAACCTGCCGAAAGTGCCGAAAGCCATGACCAAAGCGGACATCCAGCGCGTCACGGAAGATTTCGTGGCAGCCGCGCGCCGCGCGCGTGATGCCGGGTTCGAATGGCTGGAACTGCACTTCGCCCACGGCTATCTGGCACAGAGCTTCTTCTCAGTGCACGCCAACCAGCGTACCGACGAATACGGCGGTGATTTCACCGGCCGCAGCCGCTTCCTGATTGAAACCTTCGACGCCGTGCGCGCCGAGTGGCCACAGGATCTGCCGCTGACCGCCCGTTTTGGTGTGATTGAGTATGACGGCCGCGACGAGGAAACCCTGTCGGAGGCGATTGCCCTGACCAACATCCTGCGCGAAAAAGGGCTGGATATGCTGAACGTCAGCGTCGGCTTCTCCACGCCGGACAGTAACATTCCGTGGGGGCCGGGCTTCCTGGCACCGGTGGCCCGCCGTGTTCGCAACGAAGCAGACCTGCCGGTTGCCTCCTCCTGGGGCGTGGAAGCGGCTTCCGTTGCGGAACGCTGCATTGCCGAAGGGGATATGGACCTGGTGATGATTGGCCGCGCCATGCTGGCTGACCCGCACTACAGCTACCGTCTGGCGCAGCAACTCCAGGTGGAGAAACCCTCCTGGGTGCTGCCGGCCCCTTACGCGCACTGGCTGGAGCGTTACCGGATCGGCGAGTAATCGCCGCAATACGTGTATGCAGGGCGGCCGGTGGCCGCCTTTTTTTTTCGCCGTTAACACCCGGCGGCGATGAAATCCCCGTTGGCGCTGACCGGGATCACCGAGGTAAACAGCACCAGCGCAAACAGCATCAGCAGCGCGCCGCCGCACATCATCACGCCACGGGCCACCGGCGGCAGGTAACGCCCTGCCAGCCCGCCCGGCGCGGCAATAATCCGCTCCCGCGCGTGGTGCACCAGCGTCGCCAGCAGTGTGACGGCCAGGGCCGTGCCGAGCGCCATCGCCATCACCGCGATCATGCCCCAGGTAAACATGCCGAGGGCATTGGCAAACACCAGGATCAGAATCGCGCCGCTGCAAGGCCGGATGCCGATGGCCGCGATCACCCACAGGGCGTTTTTCCCGCCGGTATCCGGCGGGTGAGAATGCCCGCAACCGCAGCCCGCGTCATGCTGCGCACTGCCGCGCCCATTCACCCCGGCGGCGCGCAGCATCACCACCAGCCCGAACGCGGCGATCAGCAATGCGCTGATTTTCTCCACCCAGTAGCGGCTGCGGCTGAGATCGCCCATCGAGAAATTAAACAGCACCGCCAGCACCAGCACGAACAGGATCGCGGTCACCCCCTGCGTCAGGCTGCCGAGCAGGGTGATGATCCGGCTGGTGTTCAGTTGCTGCCGGTGGCTGGCCAGATAGGTGGTGATAACAAATTTACCGTGGCCCGGCCCCACCGCGTGCAGCACCCCGTAGAGAAAACTGCACAGCGTCAGCATCAGCCCGCCGCTGGCCTGGTGGTTATGCTGTTGCAGCAGATAGAGCACCAGAGAGCGGTGCAGGTAAATCTGCGCATTGAGGCAGGCCTGGATAAAGTCCGGCCAGTAGCGGATGAGCAGCGCCGACGAGGCAGCCAGCAGGAGTGCGCCGGTCGCGAGCATGGCGAGGGCGGCAGGGTTGGCATTTTTCAGTGACAGACTCTTCATCAGGCAGCCCCAATAGTGGTTGACCTGTTGACTATAGTTGCCCGTGCCCGTCTGCGCCGCCCCGCCAGCCCGGCGGTGGTCACCGCCAGTACTGAAAACAGCACCAGCGCGCCACCGGGCGCAAGCACTGCCCAGCCTGCACGCTCGAGGTACGGCATCCCTTCGGCCAGCACCCGCCCCCACTCCGGCGCGGGCGGCGGTGCGCCCAGCCCCAGGAAACCGAGCGCCGCCAGCGCCAGCACAATCCCCGGCAGCCGTAACATCGCATGGCGCAGCAACGGCCCGCTCAGCGCCGGAAGCAGATAACGCAGCGTCCGCCGCCACGGGCCGACCCCCAGCACCGGCAGAATGCGGATATGCGGCTGGGCGTTGATCTCGCTGACCAGCGCGGCGGTGTGCGCCGCCAGCGGTGCCCAACTGGTGGCCATCACCGCCAGCGCCGCGCCCCCGGCGGTCGGGCCGTTCACCGCCGCCACCACCAGCCCGGCGATCACCGGCGGCATGGCGTTGGCGACCTCCACCGGGCCGCTGCTCAGGCGCGGAAACAGCCCGGCCAGCAGCCCGATCGCCAGGCTGGCAAACGTCACCGCCAGCGCCAGCGCACAGGTATGCAGCGCGCCATGCGCCACCCGCGCCAGCAGATCGCGCCCGGTGGCATCCGCCCCGAACGGCAGATCCCAGCCGGGCGTCTGCAAGCGCATAAACATCGGCGTGACAGGGTCACGCGGCAGGCCGGCGATAACCGTAATGAGCAGCAGCAGCGCGCACGCAGCCGGGACGATCCACGCCCCCGACGGCAGGCGGGGCGCCGGCATGGCAGCCGGTAACGCCCCGGCGTGCAGTGCCGGGCCAAGCAGTGCGCGCCGTCCCAGATTGGCCGCTGCACCGACGCCACACGCCAGCAGCAACAGCAGCAGCAGGCCGGTCTGCAACGCCGGGAGATCCTGCGCCGCCACCGCGCCCAGTGTGGCGCGCCCCAGCCCCGGAATGGCGAACACTTTTTCCACCGCCATTGCCCCGCCGGTCAGCCCGATGATCACCAGCCCGACCTGTGACAGCAGCCCCGGCAGCGTGCGCCGGAACACTGCCGCGGCAATCTGGCGGCGCGGCACACCGGCCATCTGCCAGGTCAACAGCCATTTCTCATGGAAGGTGGCGGCGAACGCATCAGAAAAGAGCCGCCCCAGCAGCCCCCCGGCCGGGATCCCCAGCGCCAGCGCCGGTAACACCGCATGGTGCAGGCTGCGCCAGCCAAAGGGCGGGAACGCCTGAAGCCAGACCGCCCCCACCAGCAACAACAGGGAGGCCAGCAAAAACTCCGGCAAGGCGGTCAGCGCGGCGGGCACGCTGCCGCCGGGGCGCTGCGCCCGGCCTTTCAGCCCGGCCAGAAACGGGCGCAGGCAGATAAGCCCGGCCACCAGCACGGCCACCAGCAGCGCAAACGCCATCAGCGTCAGGGAGACACCGGCTGCCTGCAACATCCCCGGCCCGACCGGCTGGCCGGACACCCAGGAGGTGCCGGCATCGCCGTGCAGCAGGCCGCGCAGCCACTGTTGCAGCAGTGCCGGCGGCCCTTGTTCCAGCCCGAGCGCCTCGCGGATGGCGTTGAGTGTCTCCGGTGTCGCCTCCTGATCGCCGGATCGCGCCCGCAGCAGCGCCAGCGCCGGATCGCGGCCGGAGAGCCACGGCAACATCCCCACCAGCGCCACCACCGCGCCCAGCGTGACGAGGCGTGACAGCAGCGGCAACAGCCTGTCTGCCCCCAGGCAGAATCGATGAAAAACGCGCACGGCTTAGTCCGTTAACACTGTGGTGTCAGAGGTGACCAGCATCCGTTCACGCGGATCGCGCGCCGCCTCGCGTACGCCCGCCGCTTCGCCCTGGATAACCCGTTCATGCAGCAGCGGCAGGGCCGCATCAGAGGCCAGAATCAGCTGCTCGGCCGCCATGATCGCCTGCCGCCGTTCAGCCCCGGCCGGGATGGCCGCCGCCTGCTCCAGCGCCTGATCGATGCGCGCATCGCAGAGTTGCGACAGGTTAAACGACCCTTTACAGGCGAAATCGCTGTAGAGATAGGCCACCGGGTCGCCTGAGTCCAGCACCGTGGCGCGGGAGAGGATAAAGGCATCGAACTTGCCTGCCAGCGCGTCTGCTTCGATATGCGCGTACTCCCGCACCACCTGTTTCACCGTGAACCCGGCGGCGCTGAGCTGCTGGGCGAGATAGGTCGCGACTTCCGGCAGTTCGGCACGGTCACTGAAGGTCGCCAGGGTGATGGTCGCGCCGTTGGGTGACGCCGGTGCAGTGGGTGCGGCCACCGGTTGACGCAACGCGGCCGCCCACGGCAGCGCCGGGCCAAGCAGCCCGTCGGCACGGTCAGCGCGGCGTTCGTAGACGTTGTCGATCAGTTGCTGCCGGTTAAGTGCCTGACGTGCCGCCGCCCGCAATGCCGGGTCACGGAACGGGCCGGTGCGGGTGTTGAGGTACAGGGTATTGGTGCGCGGCATCGGCACCTCATGCACCCGTTGCGGGTCGAGCAGCGCCACCTGTGACACCGGCACCGCCTCGACGATGTCCGCGGTGTGGGTACGTAAGGCGGCGGCGCGCGCGGTGCCGTCCGGCACAAAGGCCACATCAATGCCCGCCGCGCGCGCTTTGGTGCCCCAGTAATGCGCAAAACGGTCGAGCCGGGCGCTGCTGGTGCCGTTGACCTGCGTCAGCACAAACGGCCCGGTGCCGGCTTTCACCGGGTTGACCACGCCGTTTTTGCCATAGGCGGAAGGCGCGAGGATGGCGAGCTGCGGGCTGGAGAGCCGCTGCGGGATCAGCGGGTCAGGCTGGGCGGTGGTGACGATCACGTTGTGATCACCGTCCGCCACCGCACCCAGGGTCACGCCGTCGAGGATGCGCGGTTTCGGCGCGGCATGGGCGGCGGTGGTCAGCGCATTCACCACACTTTCGGCGGTCAGTGGGCTGCCGTCGTGGAACTGCACGCCTTCGCGCAAGGTAAAACGCCAGCGCCGGGCATCAAGCTGTTGCCAGTGGGTCGCCAGCGCCGGTTGCGCCTCGCCTAATGGGTCCAGCGTCACCAGGGTTTCCGCCGTGCGCCAGCGGGAGAGCTTAAAGGCGTCGTCACTCAGCGGCGTCAGCCCGGAACGCGGCGGCTGAAGCATCGCCAGCCGGATCCGCGGCCCGTCGTCCTCCTGCGTTTCCGGCGGCGGTTCATTGAAACAGCCTGACAGCAACAGCATTCCGGCCAGCAGACCGGCCTTCGGCAGGGAAAAAAACGGGTTATTCACGGGATTGTCCTTTTTAACGCTCAGGAGGCGAGGCGCGGGGCCGTCAGCCGGGGAACCGCAGCCAGCAGGGCGCGGGTACAAGGGTGGGCCGGGCCGGCCAGTAACTGGGCGGTGGGGCGATCTTCCACGATCTGCCCCTGCTCCAGCACCACCATCCGCGGGCACAGGGCGGCCACGCAGGCCATATCATGGGAGACCATCAGCATCCCCATGCCGGTTTCCGCCGCCAGGTGGGCGAACAGCGCGGTAATCTGCTCACGCAGCGGCAAATCCAGGCTGCTGAGCGGCTCATCCGCCAGCAAAAAGTCGGGCCGCAGGATGATGGCGCGGGCGATCGCCACCCGCTGCGCCTGCCCGCCTGAGAGCTGCCCGGCGCACTGGTGCGCGATGCTGCCCGCCAGCCCGACCTGATCCAGCACCTCGGCGATGCGTCGTGCCGGGTCACGTTCATGGCCCAACCGGCGCAACGGCTCAAGCAACAGATCGCTGACGCGCATCTGTGGGTGCAGGCTGGTGGCCGGGTCCTGCGGGATGTATTGCACGCGGCGTCGGTAGTCGCGCAGCGAGCGCACCGACCCCGGCCGCACCGGCTGTTGTAAGCAGCAGATGGTGCCTTGCGTGGCCGGGGCCAGCGCCAGCAGCAGGTTCAGCAGTGTGGATTTGCCGCTGCCGGAGCGCCCCACCAGCCCGATGCGCTCGCCCGCCTGCATATGCAGCGTGATGTCATGCAGCAGCGGTTGGGCGGTGTACGGCGGGCGGTAGCTTACGCCGTCCATTGTCAGGAAAGGCATCGTCATAGCGCCCTCACCGCAGGCATCGCCGGGTGCAGCGGGGCAATCGCCTCCCCCGCGCGGCGGGCGGCGCTCACCAGCTCACGGGTATAGGGGTGTTGCGGGGCGTGGGTCAGCTGGTCAAAGGTGCCCTGCTCCACGATCCGCCCTTGCGCCATCACCAGCGCGCGTTGGCATAAATGGGCCGCGAGCGCGATATCGTGGGTGATAAACAGCAGTGCAGGCGGTTCCGGTTGGGCGGTCAGGCGTGTCAGCGCGGCCACCACATGCTGCTGGGTGGTGAGATCCAGCGCGGTGGTCGGCTCATCGGCCACCACCAGCCGGTGGCGGCAGGCCAGCGCCAGCGCAATGCAGACCCGCTGGCGCTGGCCGCCGGAGAGTTGCATCGGGTAACGGGACAGGATGGCCGCCGGGTCGTCAAAATCCACCTCGCGCAGCAGCGACGCAGCCCGCGCGGCGGCGTCGCCCGGCTGGGTCGCCAGCACCTTCATCAGTTGCTTGCCGACCGTCACCAGCGGGTTGAGCGCAGAGGCGGAGTCCTGAAAAATCGCGGCCACCCGCTGCCCGGCTGCGCGCCGGGCTGGGTGCAGCCCTGCTACCTCATGGCCGTCAAGGCGTACACTGCCGCGCCAGGTGGCCTCTGGCGGCAGCACGCCGAGCAGCGCCCCGGCCGTCAGGGATTTTCCGCAACCGGACGCGCCAATCAGCGCCACCCGCTCACCGGCCCGCAGGCTAAACGAGAGCTGCGACAGTTTTTCCTCACCGGCAAACGCCAGTGAAAACGCTGAAACAACCAATAACTCTGCGGTTCCGTTCGCCAAAACGTCTGCCCTTTATCCAAATCCTGCTTCTTGATATGTAATAACATAACAATTTGTCCGCAGGGGTTGCAACCACGGCATACCGGAAAAGGCAAAATTCAGGCATAAAAAAAGGGAGGCGATGCCTCCCTGTGGGGGTTAGCGCAGCAAGGGATTGCCGCTGCCGGTCAGCCCCGGCTGGGCGCTGAACCAGAGGAACAGCCCGGTCGCCAGCAGCAACAGCCCCCCGGCGAGGGTCAGGGAGGCGCGGCCGATACGCCGCCAGGCGGGCACCGGGCCGCTGCGCAGGTTGCGCATCAACAGCCGCTGGAGGCTGTGCACGCCCAATGCCAGCAGCGAAATGGTCAGCGAGGTGCCGAACGCCATCACAAACGCCGCCACCACGCCCCAGAGGTAAGCGCCGATCACCTTGGCGAACAGCAGCATCATGATGGCGCCCGAGCAAGGGCGCAGCCCCATCGACAGCACCAGCGCGACGCGGGTGCGCCAATCCCCCGCCGCCGCCAGTGCCTCATCGGTCGGCATATGGCGGTGGCCACAGCCGCAGTGTTCGCTGTGCACATGCGGCTCCCCCTTCAGCGGCCGCAATGCCCGGAACGGCTGCCGCAGGCTGTGCCAGTGCTGGCGCAGCGCCCTGAATGCGCGGCCCATCAACAGCACGCCCAGCCCCATTACCAGCAGGTAACTGCCGCGCTCCAGCCAGAAACTGCTCTGGTGCAACTGGCGTGAGGAGAGATCAAACACGCCGAGCAGCAGCGTCACCAGCGCCACCGCCACGCTGCCCTGTAACAGCGACGCGGCAAAGGTCAGGCGCAGGCTACTTTTCAACCGGGAGGGGTGGGTCGCCAGATAGGTGGTGATCACCAGTTTGCCGTGCCCCGGCCCGGCTGCGTGGAGGATGCCGTACAACAGGCTGAACAGCACCAGAACCAGCCCGGCGCGTTGCGGCTCGGCCCTGACCTGCTGCATCAGCGCGGCGATCTGCCCGTTCAGGCTGCGCTGCCACTGGGTGCCCTGCCACAACAGCGAGGGCCAGTGCTGCATCAGCCACAACCCGCCCAGCAGCAGCACGGCTGCCAGCAACAGCAGCGGCCAGAGCTGGAGCCAACGGCGGCGGCGTAACGTCTGTATCTGGGAAATCACTGGCATGTCAGGGTCACCTTCTGGGCAAACTGGCGGCCGAGATCCATGTCTTCCGGCGGCGCATCGGCTTTATCCAGCGACAGGGCATAGTTCTGGAGCGAGGCGTCAGGCGTTGGGGTGTCCAGCGTAATGGTGCAGGCGCCCATCTCCGGCGGCAGATGCAGGCTGGTGGCGTTGTCGTAGTGCATATCCACAAAATAGGTCGGATCAAAGGTGGAGAAGGTATACGTCTGGCCTTTGAGCGGCTGCGGCGTGGCCAGCGGCAGCACATACTCCAGCACTGCCTTATGCCCTTCACGCAGCAGGCGGTAAGAGGGCGGCAGGTTATGGAATTTGACCCGCTGGCCGTCATGGTAGAACTCGGTGAAATAGTGCTGGCCCAACACGTTGGCCATCACCTCAGCGGCGAGCTTTTTCCACACTTCCGAGTCGGGCGGCGCGTCCCCGGCGTCATACAGCAGATCGGCAGAAGTGATTTCATCCATCGTCCAGCGCATCTGCAGGCCGGTCAGCTGCGCATCCTGCTGGAGGAGCGTCGCCTGCATGGTGATAAAGCTGTGCGGGTGCGCCCACGCCAGCGGCGCGCAAACCGACAACAGCAGGGGCAGATAAGAGAGTCGCATAGTGCTACGGCGTCCTGGTTGTTAACCACAAGCGCGGACAATATCGGCTCCGGGCGGTGGTGGCAAGCGTGGGGAAAGCAGGCCCGCCGCCGCGGCGCCCTGTGCCATGTGGCACATCACCCGAATTTCTCGTTGCGCGTATGATACTCCGCAATTTATCCACATAGATTGCAAGGGATTCTTATGCCGCAACACTACACCAACGATCTGACCCCGGCCTTAGTGGCGTCGATAAATGAACCTGTGTTTACCGCTGCTCAGCTTGCGGAGATGAACGACGACGCCCGAGCGCTGATAGCCACCCAGGAGGCATTCCATCGCGCGCATCCGGTAACGGCCATTTACCGCCTCGCCGTGGCAGGCAGCCTGACCCGCCGCGGCGGCGTGGCCGATGAGTTTAACCCTGACCCGGAGCAGGGCTATAAAATCCGGCTCGAGCACGGCCAATGGGTGAGTGTGCTGACAGAAGGCTGCACCGTCACCTACCCGGACGGCAGCAGCGCGCGGATTATCAGCAGTGCCGGCAGCCTGCACGCCTACCAGGACCGGGGCGTGGCGCTGGTCGGCAGCCGCCTCGCTAACGGCGATGAGATTATCAGCACGCCCCAGGGCAGCTGCTACCTCATCGCACAGCAGGGCGTGCCGCTGCCGGAGGATTTCCTGCGCATCACCGGGGCGTAAATCATGGGATACCGGCCCAATATTCTCGGGCGCGGCAAGGCGCTCTCCTGTGACAAAACCACCACCGGCGCACGACTGCTCCCCTCACTCCCGCTCGCCCAGTACAACGTTTATGGCCACGCGGTTATCCGGCGCGGCGATGTCACCAGCGACTGCCCTAAGTGCGGCCGGCGCGGCCGGGTGATTGACGGCGACACGCGCTTTACCATTCATGGCAGCCCGGTGGCGGTGGACGGCGGGCTGGTGAGCTGTGGCTGCCCGCCCGGCAGCAACCGCATTATTGCCCCGCTGGGAGAGTGGCTGGGGCGCGGCCCCTCGCCGCAACAGGTGGCGCAGGAGAAGCACACCGCGATGCTGGCCGCCCAACAGGCGGAGCGGGAAGCCCAGGCGTTACAGCAGGCAGCAGCGCGCGAGCGCAACCGGGTGTTTGCCAAATCCTGTCTGCGCGGCGAGGGCTGTAATGATGCCGGGGATGCCCCGGAGCCGCACACCCACTTTGCCGAGATGGGGATTTTCCGGGCGCTGCCGGAGGCGGACGTACCGCAGCACGCGCAGGTGGCAAAAAGAAAACCGCCCGCGCCGGAGGATATCCCAAAACCCAAAAAGCGCAGTGCGCTCTACCGCTGGCTGAACGGCAACCATGAGGAGATGGACTATCAGGCGGCGGTTGCCGCCGCCAGCGCCGCCGCGCGGGCACACACCGCCACCGCCGGGGCGGCGGTACTTGAGCAGGTCGCGGGGCGCTTCACGCCCTACGGCACCTGGGCGGTACGCGCAGGCACGGTGGCCGCCGGGGGCTTCGGCGCGCCCGTCGCCGGGCTGCTGGTCGGCATGATGCCGGGGCGGCTCAATGACGGCGAGCAGGACTTTATCGACCGGATGCGCGCCGAACAGATGCGCACCGCCCCGAGCCGGGTGCGTTTCACCTGGGAAAGCGATGCACAGGGCAACCCGGTGCCGCGCGGCTGGCACACGCCGCCGGGCCGGGACAGCGTGCGGGTGCGCAGCATGGACTGGGACAACCAGCGGCAGGCGTACACCTTCACCACCGAGGAAGAAAGCCCCGTCACGATTATCTGGACGCCGGACCATTCCGGGGTGCATGTTCCCACGAACACCGGCAACCCGAATCCTCCGAAGCTGCCAAACCCGGTGATGGTGAACCCGCTGCCCGACAGCACCGGTCCCCGGGCCACCACCAGCCCGGCCCCGGACGAGAAAAGTTTCGCGGATTACATCCTGATCCTGCCGGTGGCGGACATTGCGCCGATTTATATTTATCTGAGCAAGCCGCCGGTGGAGTTTCTGGAGGTAAAACCGTACCGTGATTTTAACGGACGCTCCAGGCAGGGGCATTATCATGTGGATCACATGCCATCACGTCAGGCCGTAATTTTGTACTTACGCCGGGAATATTCTGAGTTATCACCAGATGAAATTGAGCCTATGGCCGATCAAGTTGCAGCCATTGCCATTCCTGAGAAAGTACACCGCCAGAACAGTGCGACCTATGGTGGACGAAACCGTTTTCAGATGGTACCGGACTCTTACAACCTACGTGTGGCCATAAATAAGGATTTTGACCAAATTAAACCGGTACTGATAGAAGAATATGGCGCTACAGAGGCAGAACTGGACGCGTGCAGACAAGAAATGCACAGAATTAACACAGAATTAGGGTTATACAAATGACTATAAATACTACATTGCTCATACGCAGTTTGGAAAAGCCATATCAAGCTATCTTCGAGGCCGGGGTTATTACCTACCGAACGCCGCCGCAAGGCACACAGTGTGATCCTTATCTGACACTGGATATGAAAAGTGAAGGTATTTTTTTGGCTTTTGATAACGATAAAGAGAAAGCACTCAGTGATATTGCTTTGCGGTTGAGGTCTGACAAGACGGAATGGTTTTTTCCTAATGAACTCCCATCCCCACTTAAACAAGAAATGTCCCGAGATTGGGTGCATGAAACCTTTGGAAAACCGGATAAAAGCATCCCCCCTAAAATTGTCATGAAAACAGAGTTCGGCTGGAGGGAACGTTTTAAAATAGAAGATTTTCATATACCTATAACGATGATCATTTTATATGATATGGCTGATATGGCTAAGTCGATAAACTTCCTTCCAACCTCAAGATTAAGATGGTAAATCCCGTCTGCCTGTATAGATTTCTGTGCAGGCAGAGTAATGGCAGGCAAGCCCTGCCGATATTATAACCGCCACCGGGCAGTAGATATTTCGTCATTTTATATTTATTTAAATTTAAAGCGGTGGGGAGCTGATATCCAGATGGAAAGATACCCAGGGGAGAATTTATGAATGGGATTCTCAACATGGTACTGTAGAAATATATGATAAATCAGGGCGCAGGCATCTTGGGGAGTTTGATCCTGTATCGGGAAAACAGACAAAACTTGCAAACCCAATGAGAAAGGTTGAAAAGTAATGATTTCTTATTCTATTGAGATATTTGATAAATGTAGTGAAGAGTTAATTAAAGAAATAAAAATACCTAATTATCAACTAGATCTAGTGATTGAGATCATGGGATTTGACACTATAGAAAAAGAGTCATTTATTAAGGGTGTGGGGGGTTTCAATGTTACAAAGGAACAGGCTGTCAAATTGGAATCCTTATTAATGGTAGAATTCCATTCAGAAAAATACATTATTCAGATTGCAGGTGGCGAGATATAAATGCATTTATTTTCCCATTATTTTATGGATGGACTAAACAGTAAAATGGAATTTTATAAATGACCGTAAATGTTGATGCAATGATTAATAGCTTAGGAAAGAGTTACATTGAGCTTGTTGATTCAGGATTGATTGTGTACAAATCCCCGCCGAAAGGAGCGTCAGGCTCTCCTGTGCTTAGTCTGGAGATGGCATTAGAGGGAATTTTCTTATCCTTTAAACGTGATGGACGAATTTTAAAATCGATAACACTTCGGCTCCAACATAATGAAAGTCATAATTGGGCTTTTCCTAATCAACTACCGCTTCCTTTACAAAATAATATGTCCCGCAGTTGGGTACATGAAAATATTGGGTCGCCATTAAGAAGTGCGCCTCCCTACATTGTGATGAAACGCGCGTTTGGCTGGACAGATCTTTATGAGGCAGATGGACGTCCTATACCGACCAGTATGCAAATCAATTATGACGTGATGGATAATGTAAGATCGGTCACCTTTATGCCCACGTCCGAACTTCGCTGGTAGCGTCCCACACTTTACCCTGACCCGCGCATGTCGCTGCGCGGGCGGGGTATGACATCACTTTATGCTTTCACCTGATGAATCTCGGCAATATAGCCGCCGGGGAATTCGACCATCGCGGCGGGCGCGGTGGTATCGGCAGAACGCCAGAGGATTTTCGCATGGCTGGCCAGCGCCTTGTCCAGGGTTTGCTGGAGATCGGTGACACCGTAACCGGTGCGCTCATGGCCGAACGGGTAAGGCAGGTGGCCGTCGGTCACGAAAATCTTGACCTTGCCGAAGGTAGAGGAGAGGTCCACTTCACGCACGGTGCCCTGGGTTTCGCCGATCAGGGCGGCGCTGACCTGCTGGTCACGGTCAACTTTGCCTTGTGAAAACTGCTGGTAGCTGCGGATGAAATCCTCTACCCGGTAGCGTGACAGGTAGACGCGGTTCTCCGGCACGCTGCTCAGCGGCGCGTAATCCGGCGCTTTGGTGTGCCAGTAAAGCTGCATATTCACGCCGCCCGGCCACTGGATCACCGCATCGCGGCCAATCGGGTCCGGGAACGGCTCGACCAGCACATCCGCCCCTGCCGCTTTCGCCTGCGCCACGGCCGCATCCATATCCCGCACCAGAAAACCGTTGCGCTCATCGCCGAACGGGTAAGGTGTTGGGGTCTGGAAATCAAACACCGAGAAGCTGCCGACCGGTGTCAGCACCAGTTGGGAGAGCGTCTCGCTGGGGGTGGGGGTGACGTCGGCGGTGATGCGTTGGGTGGCCTTGCCGCCAAAGGTGTGCAGCAGGCTGTTGACGAAATCATCCATTTTGCCTGGCTGCACGTAAACATGGGTGGTGTCATATTGGGCACCCACCGCCAGGCTCTGGGCGGCCCAGGCCGCCGGGCACGCGCTCAGGGAGAGCGCCAAAGCGAGCACGCCAAACCGGGTTTTATTCATGACCTTCTCCTGTGGGCAATAACATCCCCGGCCTTCACCGGCCGGTTGCAGAACACCAGAAAAAGCAGGTGGCACCGGGCGGCACCACCTTCAGGCCGGGTTAACGGGATTGCAGGAACGCCAGCAGGTCTTCGTTCAGCTGATCCTGATGGGTGGCTGCAAAGCCGTGCGGGCCGTTGTCGTAGACTTTCAGCTCCGCGCCGGGGATCAGGTCTGCCGAGAGTTTGCCGGTCGCCTCGAACGGCACGATCTGGTCATTGCTGCCGTGGATCACCAGCGTCGGCACGCTGACTTTTTTGATGTCGTCGCGGAAATCCGTCTCAGAGAAGGCGGTCACGCAGTCGATGGTGCCTTTCAGCGAGGCGAGCAGCGCGATGTTCAGGGTCTGGGTCAGCACGCCCTCAGAGACGCTCTGCCCGGCATTCAGGCCGTAGAACGGCGTGGCGAAATCGCTGATGAACTGCGCACGATCTTTGAGCAGGCCCTCTTTGATGCCGTCAAACACGCTCTGATCCACGCCCTGTGGATGGTCATCCGTCTTGCCGAAAATCGGTGTCACCGCGCCCAGCAGCACCAGCGCGGCCACGCGGTCGCTGCCGTAACGGCCGATATAGCGCGTCACGTCCCCGCCGCCCATCGAGAAGCCCACCAGCGTCACCTCGTTGAGATCGAGTCCGGTGATCAGGTCGTTGATGTCAGAGGCGAAGGTGTCGTAGTCATACCCTTCCCACGGCTGGTCGGAACGGCCAAACCCGCGACGGTCAAAGGCGATGGCGCGGTAGCCGCGTTCCGCCAGGAAGTTCATCTGGCTGTCCCACATGTCCGCATCCAGCGGCCAGCCGTGGCTGAACAGTACCGGCTTGCCGGTGCCCCAGTCTTTGTAATAGATCTGCGTGCCGTCTTGGGTGGTGATGGTGCTCATGGCGATCTCCTGAACGTAGTGGATGAAAGGGTCCGGATAAAACAGGGTAAATACACGCCGGAACAGGCGTTGCCTCAGCGGCACCCTATCCGGCGTGATCAACATACTCAGCCGCCCCCGCCGGGCGTGTTGGCGCCCCGGCAGGATGTGGCCGGATTATGGTCAGCGGGGCGACGCAGCGTCTAGTTATACGTAGGGATAGGTATACCTAAAGATAATAGTGCCGCCGCTGCGCCCGCCCTACCATGCACCCTGAGAGTTATGACTGCGGCCGCGCCCTTTTGCCGGCTGCCTTTTCCTTGTTACACCAACCTCAATGGGTACCGCTATGACCAACACGAAACTTGAAGTCCTGACGCCGGACAATTGCCAGATGATCTTCATCGACCAGCAGCCGCAAATGGCCTTTGGGGTGCAGTCCATCGACCGCCAGGTGCTGAAAAACAACACCGTTGCGCTGGCAAAAGCGGCGAAAGTCTTCAATATCCCGACCATCATCACCACGGTGGAAACCGAGAGCTTCTCCGGCCATACCTACCCTGAACTGCTGGATGTGTTCCCGACCCACGACATCCTGGAGCGCACCTCCATGAACTCCTGGGATGACCAGAAAGTGCGTGATGCGCTGGCCGCGACCGGCAAGAAAAAAGTGGTGGTCTCCGGCCTGTGGACGGAAGTGTGCAACAACAGCTTCGCCCTGTGCGCGATGCTGGAAGGCGGCTATGAGATTTACATGGTGGCGGACGCCTCCGGCGGCACCACCAAAGAAGCGCATGATTTCGCCATGCAGCGCATGATCCAGGCGGGCGTGATCCCGGTGACCTGGCAGCAGGTGATGCTGGAGTGGCAGCGTGACTGGGCGCACAAAGAGACTTACACCGCGGTGATGGACATCGTCCGGGAGCATTCCGGTGCCTACGGCATGGGCGTGGATTACGCCTACACCATGGTGCACAAAGCGGAAGCCCGCCTGCCGGGCGACCACCGCACGCTGTCGCCGGTACCGGCCCGCTAAGCCGCCTGCGCCGGCCGGTCACCCGCCCGGCCGGCCCTTTCCCACGGGAGATGTTCCATGAGCACCTGGTTGCTTTCTTTTGGGGCCGGTATCCTTATCGGCTTGCTTTACGCGCTGCTGAAGGTGCGGTCACCGGCGCCCCCGGCGATAGCGCTGACCGGCCTGCTCGGCATGGTGTTGGGCGGTGTGCTGGCGACCCAGGGCAGCGCCCTGCTCGCACAAAACAGTGCACAGGCCAGCCACCCTGTTGCACAGCGCGCCGTTTCCCAACACGCCCCGGCGGCCGCGCCTGCGGCGGTCTCCCTTTCGCACCCGGAGGCATGATGCTGAAAGCCTATCTCGTTTCTCTGCTGACCGGCCTGTTGGCAGGGGTGGTGTACGTCGCGATTGCCGTGCCGTCGCCCGCACCGCCGGTAGCGGCCCTGCTGGGGCTGTTCGGGATGCTGGTCGGGGAGCAGATTATTCCGGCGATCCGGCGGCTTATTAACCGCCAGCCACTGACGATGGCCTGGTTCCGGCATGAGTGCGTGCCTAAAATCAGCGGCACCCCGCCGCCGGAAACGGGCACTGAACCGCCTGCTGCCCCGCCGCGTTAGAGGACACCGGGATGATGTCGCCGTGCATTGCCGTTATCGATGATGAACCCTCCGTCCGCCGCGGGCTGAGCAATCTGCTCCAGTCGGAGGGGTATAGCGTGGCGGTGTTTGCGTCAGCGGAAGCCTTTCTGCACGACGCCGGCACAGCGGCCAGCATCCTGGCGATTATTGATGTCAAACTCACGGGGATGAGCGGGTTTGAACTGTTTGACCATCTGGCGCGTTACCCCGCCCCGCCGCCGGTGATTTTTATCTCCGGTCACGGTGATGAACAGATGGAGCGCGCGGCCCTGGACCTTGGGGCCGTTGCTTTTTTACGTAAACCTATCAATATTGATACACTTTTAGAACATATCCAGCGCGTGCTTGACCGGCCTGACCGGAAATAAGCCAAGCGGCGCGGTTGACGGTGTGCCGCCCTACCGGGCACGGTATGCCGGAGGAACCCGATGAGCAACAACGCCCCCCAGTCCGCCTGGCCCGCCCCGGATGACCCGGCTGACGAACCGGCCTTTACGCTGGATGAGCGCGTGGTGTTTATGCCGCTGGCCCAGGATGGCTGCCTCACCTGGTCATGGTGCCGGCACCCGGTCTGCGGCCGCGAATACATTCTGGCCACCGCCGCCGGGGAAGAGGCGGAGCCGCAGGCGACGCTGCTGCTGAAAAATGAGTTCGCCCTGCGCGGCCACCTCGCGCCGGACTGGGCGGTGATCCCGGTGGCCACGGCGCTGTATCACGGCCGCTATGCGCTGCTCTATCGCCCTTTCCCGTTTGAAACCCTGACGCGCATCACCGGCACCCCGGCCGGGGACATGGCAGCCTTCCTGGATCTGGCGCTGAACCTCTGCGCGCCCTTGTTGCAGATGCACCAGCACGGCCTTATCCACGGCGACATCAAACCCGGCAACCTGTTTATCAATAATGACGGCAGTTGCCGCCTCGGCGGCTTCGGGCTGGCATCAGGCGCGACCGGCACCGGCGCCCGCACCACCGTCTCGGCAGCGGGCGGGACACTTGCCTATATGTCACCGGAACATGCCGCCCGCACCCGGCGCGCCGTGGACCACCGCAGCGATCTCTACAGCCTCGGCATCGTGCTGTATGAGCTGTTGACCGGCAGCCTGCCGTTTGACCTGACCGAGGGCGGACAGGCGGAGTGGGTGCATCACCATATCGCCTCCGAGCCGCGCCCGCCGCATCAGGTACGCCCCGGCACGCCGGATATCCTCTCGTCGATTATTCTGCGGCTGCTGGCCAAATCCCCAGAAAACCGTTACCAGACCACCGAAGGTCTGATGGCCGATCTCCGCCGCTGCCGCGCCACCGTCTCCCCGTCCGGCAGCCTTACGCCCTTTCCGCTGGGTTTGCAGGATCGCGCGGCCGCCCTGCCGCTCTCTGACGCGCTGTTCACCGGCCACCCGCAGAGCCAGGCGCTGCTTGAGGCCTTCAGCGGGGTAAACCACCGCAGCACGCAGGCGCTGGTGGTCATCAGCGGGCCGTCCGGGATCGGGAAATCGTCACTGATCGCCTCGGCGCTGAGTGCGCTGCAACACCAGCCGGTGCTGCTGGCGGTGAGCCGTGTGGATCAGTACCAACCGGCGCTGCCCTATGCGGTGCTGACGTCCGCCTTCCGGTCACTGGCGCTGCATATTCTCGGGCTGCCGGCGGCGGAGATTGCCCGCTGGAAAGCGCGGCTCAGCCAGACGCTCGGCAGTTATGCCGGGCTGGCGGTGAACCTGGTGCCGGAGCTGGGCCTGTTGCTGGCGCAACCCTCGTGGATCCCGCCGGATACGCTGTCGATTGATGCCCGTGCGCGTTTCAACCACATGGTGCTCTGCCTGATCAAGGCGTTCGCCACGCCCTGCTGCCCGCTGGTGCTGATGATTGATGACATCCACTGGGTGGATGCGGCCAGCCTGCAACTGCTGGAATATGTGGTGAGCAACAGCACCACACTGCCGCTGCTGATGGTGGTGGCGTACCGCGACGACACCCACACCCACGGCGGGCCGCCGCTGGCCGGGTTACGGGCTGCCGCGGCGAAGGTCACTGAGATCCGGCCGGAACCGATGACGGTAAAGGGCGTCACGCGCTGGCTGGCAGACGCCTTCCAGACACGGGTGGCGGGCATTGCCTCCCTGGCGGCGCTGGTGCACGAAAAAACCGGCGGCAACCCGCTGTTCGTGCAGCAATTTGTGAAACGCATCGTGGATGACGGGCTGGTGACCCACCATACCCCGCATAAAAAATGGCATTACGATCTGCCGGCCATCCGCGCGCGCCATTACACCGAGAATGTCGCCGGGCTGGTGCTGCAACAACTGGCGCAGATGCCGCCCGACACGCGGAAATTGCTCGGCAGCCTGGCCTGCCTGGGCAATGCCGGGAATCTGGCGGTGCTCACCCGCGTGCTGGGAACCGGCATCACTGAAATGTGCCGGGTGCTGCACCCGGCCGTGGCGGCCCAGTTGATCACGTTATCCGTCAATGAGTACGCATTTACCCATAACCGGGTGCAGGAAGCCGCGTTTGCGCTGCTGGACCCGGCGGAAAAGAGCCACCTGCATCTGGCCACGGCCAGCCTGCTGGCGGAGATGTCGCAACAGGCGACCGGCAACGACACGCTGTTCCGGGCGGTTCACCATGTGGCATCGGCGATTGAGGCGATTGAACCGCTGCCGCAGCGCCGGATGTTCCGCGAACTGAGCCTGCTGGCGGCCCAGCGGGCCAAACGCACCGGCGACTCGCTCTCGGCACTGGGTTACCTGCGCACCGCCCGCGCGCTGGCCGACAAAAATGCGCCGGACGATCACCAGCTCACCTTCACGCTGGATCTGGAAGAGGCGGAGTGCGAGTTTCTGCTCGGCAACCTCGCCACCGCGGCAAGGCTTTGTGCGCAACTGGCGGGCCGGCCCGGCGGGCTGGCAGAAAAAGCGGTGGCTGCCTGCCTGCTGGCGGAGATCCACATGCGGCAATCGCACCGGCAACAGGCGCTGGAGACGGCCATCGCCTGGCTGTCGGTGTTCGGCATTTCGCTCAGCCGCTACCCGGACGCGCGCGAATGCGACGACGCCCATGAGGCAATCGTCGCACGGGTAGGCGATGATCCGGCAGCGGTGTTCAAGGCCCTGCCGCGCATGGATGACCGGGATACCGAAGCGGTCATGAACCTGCTCGCCAGCGCCGGGATTTTCGCCAGTTTCTGCTGCCCGCGCCTGCATTTCCTGATCCTCTGCCGGATGCTGCACCTGACGCTCGACCACGGCATGACCGGGGCCGGGGCGACGGCGCTGGCCTGGTTCGGCGTGTTGATCGGCCACCGCTACGAGACGTACCAGCGTGGTTTCCGCTATGGCCTGCTGGCGCGGGAGCTGGTCAGCCGCCACGGCTACCTTAACGCCGAAGCGCGCATCCTGCTGCCGCTCGACCAGCTCAGCGTCTGGACGCAGCCGCTCAGTTTCACCGTCGAATGCGCCAAAGCCTGCTTTACGGCGGGCGTTACCCACGGCGATCTGACCTCTGCCTGTTTCGCCACCTGCCATCAGGTGATCAATTTCCTGACGCGCGGCGACCACCTTGACGCCGTGCTGACCAGCATCGACCGGGGGCTGGCGTTTGTGCGCAAGGCGCATTTCCAGGATGTGGAAACCATTCTGCTGATCCAACGGCATCTGGTGGAGCACCTGCGCGACCCGAACGCCGCCTCCCCCGCCGGGGCCGGTTTCCTGCCCGACACCCTGCTGCCGGGCACGCGTGACCCGATGCCGACGCTGATGTTCTGGTACTGGCTCTACAAGGCGCTGGCGCACTTCGCGGCCGGGGAGTTCGCCCAGGCCGCCGATGACCTCAGCACCGCCGGCACCCTGAGCTGGTCAGCGCCGGGGCATATCCACCTGCTTGATTACCACCTGTTCAGCATTCTTTCCCTGACCCAGCAGCTGACGCCGGAGAGCATCACCCCGGCACACCGCCGCTGGCTGCAACCGCACTACCGCAAACTCGCGCTGTGGGCGCAGCTGAACCCCGGCACCTTCGCCGACAAAGAGGCGCTGGTGTATGCCGAGATGGCGCGGCTTGATGCGCACTACAGCCTGGCGATGAAGCTGTATGAGAAGGCGATCCGCCTCTCCCGCGAGGCCGCCTTTGATCACATCAACGGGCTGGCGCACGAACTGGCCGGGCGTTTTGTACAGGCACGCAGCTACCCCACGGCGGCTGATGCCCACTTCCGGGGCGCGATGGCGGCCTGGGGACGTTGCGGTGCGCAGGCCAGGGTGCGGCAGCTTGAGCGGCAGTACCCGCATCTGGTGGTGCCGCGGCACACCTCGCCTTACGACACCATCGCCTTTGCCCAGAATGAGGAGATCCGTGACTTGCAAAGCGTGATTAACGCCTCGCGCGCACTCTCTGAAGAGATCAACCTCGGGCGGTTGATCCAGATTCTGATGACCATGCTGCTGGAGCGCGCCGGGGCGCAGCGCGGGCTGCTGATCCGCGTGGCCGGGAACCACCTGCCGGAGATTGAGGCCTGTGCTGACACCACCTCCGGCGGTGTGCAGGTACAGATTGTGAAAGCGGTGCCGGGGGCAACCGATCTGCCGCTGTCGGTGCTTTCTGCGGTGATCCGCACCGGGCAGGAGATCCGCACCGGCAAGCCGGGCGAGTTCAGCCCGTTCAGCCAGGACCCCTATCTGGTCACGTCCGGCGCGGCAGTGATGTGCGTGCCGATGTTCAAACAGGCCCGGCTGGTGGGCGTGCTCTATCTGGAGAACCGGCTGATGCCGGAGGTGTTTACCGCGGAGCATTCAAAAATCATCGGCATTCTGGCGGCGCAGGCGGCGGTGTCGCTGGAAACCGCCCGGCTCTATGCGGAGCTGCTGGAGGAGAACATCCAGCGCCGCCGGGTCGAGAAAGAGCTGCGTGCCAGCCAGACGTCACTGATGCTGGGCGAGCAGATCAGCCACACCGGCACCTGGCGCTGGGATGTGCAGCAGGATCTGATGGTGATTTCCGACGAGTACGGGCGCATTTTAGGGCTGCCGCCGAGCCAGAAAAGTATTTCGATGGCGGATTTCCTGACACGGGTTCACGTGGATGACCACCCCCGCATCAGCACACTGGTGACGGAAAGCGTGCGTGACCATGTCACGATGCGCGCCGAGTTCCGCATTATCCGCGAAGATGGCGCTACCCGTTACCTGCTGGGGATCGGCAACCCGGTGCAGGCCGGGGCGGAGGTCAATGAGTATTTCGGCACCATCACCGACATCACCGCCCACCGGCAGGCGGAAGACGCCGCACGGGTGGCGCAGGCCGATCTGGCGCGGGTGGCGCGCGCCACCACTGTCGGCCAGCTGACGGCCTCCATCGCCCATGAGATCAACCAGCCGCTGATGTCGATTGTCTCCAACGCCGGGGCGAGCCTGCGCTGGCTGGGCCGTGACCCGGCGCAACTGGGCAACGCCCGCGCCGGGCTGGAGGAGATCATCACTGAAGGGCAGCGGGCCGGGGAAATCATCCGCAGTTTGCAGGCGCTGACGCGTAACCAGCCGCCCTCTTTCGCGCGCGTTGATCTGCACCAGATCGCCCACCACATCATGATGCTGTCGCGCAGCGAACTGGAGCGCCAGCGGGTGGCCGTGGAGTACCAGTTACAGGCCGAACAGCCCGGCATCTGGAGTGACAGTGTGCAGATCCAGCAGGTATTGCTGAATCTGGTGGCCAACGCCATCGACGCGATGGCCGACATCACCGACCGCCCGCGCCTGCTGACGCTCTCCTCCAGCAACCCGGCACCGGGTTACCTGCGTTTTTGCATTGCGGATACCGGCATCGGCCTCGACCCGGCGGTGATGGCGCGGGTGTTTGACTCGTTCTACACCACCAAAAAACAGGGGATGGGCATGGGCCTGACCATCAGCCACGCGATCATCGAACGCCACCGCGGCAAACTCTCGGCAGAAGCCCGCCGCCCCTACGGCAGTTGCTTTACCTTTGTGTTGCCGACAGAGGGGGAAGGGAAATGAGGCCGGATAGCCCGCCGGTGCGCGAGGCGCGGCGATCCCTTTAACATCTTCACTGATCTTATCCATCCCAGTGAGATTACATTTCAGTCCGTTCGGCCAGGGAACCGGATTCACAGCCTAGGCCGCAGCACGCCGCCCGGCGGCGGCGTGAGGCTTCAGGCGGCCGGGTTACCCGGCAAGGCGGCGAGGTGGCGGCGCAGTTCGCCGTGGGCCATCGCCACGGCGGGGGAATCCTGCAAGGCGGCGAGGTATTTCTGGTGGAACGCGCTGGGATTGTCCGCGCCGGGCGTCAGTTGCTGTTCGATGCGGCGTTGGTAATCCTGCACCGTGCTCTGTTCCACCCCCTGCTCTTTATCATCCAGACGCTCATCCAGCCCCACCAGGATCTCAGAAATCTGCTGGAGCCAGGCGAATTGCGGGTGGCTGGTCAGCAGTTGCAACTGGTCAAACGCGCTGCCTGCCGGGCCAAACTGGGCCAGTTCACTCTCCACCAGCGTTTTGTGCAGCCTGCGCAGCAGGGTTGACATCGTTCTCAGCTGCGCGCGCGGGTCAGGCGGGGTGTGGGTCGTCAAGGGCTTCTCCTTTGAGAACAGAATTAACGGCTTTGGGATTTCAGGATATTCAGGCGCTCCGCAGCCCGGACTAAATCCGCCAGCGAGCGCGCCTGCATTTTTTCCATCACACGGCGTTTATGCACTTTGGCGGTGATTTCACTGACGCCCAGCGCATTGGCGATCTGTTTATTCAGTAACCCGCCGATCGCCAGCTCCAGCACTTCGCACTCGCGCGGCGTCAGGGTCTGATGCCGCTGCCGCAGCGCCAGGTGCTCGCAGGAGAGCGTGAGGTTCTTCTCCGCCAACTGCAAGGCATCGGCCACCGCGTTCAACAGCTGGTCGGCCATCACCGGTTTGGTCAAAAACTCATGCGCCCCGGCTTTCATCGCCTTGACGGACATCGGAATGGTGCCGAAGCCGGTCAGGAAAATTATCGGGATGGCGTGGCCGTTGTTATGCAGCGTTTCGGCAACGTCAAAGCCATTGGCGACCGGCATATTCATATCAAGAATCAGGCAACTGGGTACCGGGCTGAAGGGGTGCGCCAGAAACGCCTCAGCAGAGGCGAAATCCGCCACCGTATACGCTGCTGACTCCAGCAAGCGGACAAGCGAACGCCTGACCGCCTCATCATCGTCCACCACATACACTATCTGATCCATCGTTAAGTCCTGTTTTTGCCGTGGGTCAGCCACACGGGCCGCCCAGCCAGAATTACCGCGATCATGAAGTCAGAACCACCAGATTGATTTAGTAGGATATTATGACTTTATAATAATGAGTATGGATATAATGAGCGAATACTTTATTTCGTGAAGAATTAAGCAAAATGCCATAAGGAAACCGGCCAGGTCTCCTTTTCAGCGGTTAACCTGACCGGATGGTCTCTTCCAACCTGCGCTGCTTGGGGCCTGCGTCAGCTTTTCAGCTGCGGCGGGACGGGCGGCGTGCCGTGGGTATGGAAGGTGTCGATGGTTTTCAGCCCCCAGGCCTGCCCTTTTTTCCGGTCAGCCTCTGTCCAGACCACGGTTTGCCAGTCCGGTGCCAGGATCAGCCGGGCGCCGGAGTTTGCCAGCTCCACGCGGTTGCCCGCCGGCTCCCAGACATACAGGAAAAAGGTGCCCTGAATCGCGTGTTTATGCGGGCCGGTCTCAATGTGGATGCCGTTTTCCAGAAAGATATCGGCGGCGCGCAGAATGTCTTCACGGCAGTCTGTGGCGTAGGTGACGTGGTGCAGGCGGCCGTTACCGCCGCCATGCTCTTCGGTACAGGCCAGATCATAGGTTTTATTGTTGACGGTAAACCAGCACCCGCCGATACGGCCGTTATCCAGTTGGATCATCTCTGTCACCCGCGAGCCGAGGCAGGTTTCCATGAATTTTTTAAATTCCGTCACATCGGCGGCCAGCAGATTAAGATGATCCAGGCGGCGCGGGCAGGCACCACGGCTATGGTAGCGCTGCGCCAGATTTTTCAGCGACGGGCGTTCACCTGCTTCGGCCTGGTAGCGCACGGTATCGTAGTAAATCTCAAAAATATGCCCAAACGGATCGGCAAAGCGGAAAGCGCGGCCGTGCCCCGGATCGTCATCCACCCAGCCGATCACCTCATAGCCACTGGCTTCAATCGCTGCGACACGGCGCATCAGGGCGGCCTCAGACGAGGCGCGGTACGCGATATGCCCGACGCCGGTGGTGTGGTGGCGCGTGAGTTTCAGCGTATGGAATTCGTAATCATCCCAGGCGCGCAACCACGCATGGTGCTCTGTCCGGGCCGACACCGTCAGGCCATACACATTGACAAAGAAATCGAGGCTCTCTTCAAATTTGTCAGTGTAAAGCTCGACGTGGGCCAGATGGGCAATATCAAAACAGGGTTCCGGCAGGGAATTTGTCATCGTCATCATTCTCGTGGTGTAGGCATACAGCGTTAGGCATTATGAAAAAGCAGGGTAACCGCCCGGTGCCGGACGGGGCAGACGGTTTGACCTTATCGTGGTATGCGTTTTATTTATACTGTGATCGCGGTAACAGCACCGGCCTGCCGGACAACAGGCCGGTATGCGCCCTTACTCCTCCCCCTGCGCCTTCAGCCGCGCCTCTAAAAATGACAGGAAAACACGGGTAACCTCGCTGCGCTGGCGGTGCTGGGAGTAGAGCGCGTTCAGGCTCAGCGGCGCGGGGTGGTGCGCGGCCAGCACCGGCACCAGGTCGCCGCTTTTCAACGCCGGGCCGACGATAAACGCCGGCAGCAGCACCAGCCCCAGCCCGGCGATCGCCGCGTCACGCAGCACTTCGCCGTTGTTGCTGATGATCGGCCCCTGCACATCGAGCATTTTGCGCTTGCCGTCCTGCACCAGTTCCCAGCCGGTCTGCCCTTCCCGCCCGTAACGCAGGCAGGCGTGCGCCAGCAGGTCCTCCGGCGTCTGCGGCTCCCCGGCACGCCTGAGGTAAGCGGGGCTGGCGCAGACCACCCGGCTGAGCCGGCCGAGGCGGCGGGCGATCAGCGTCGAGTCCGCCAGCGCGCCGATGCGGATCGCGATGTCAAACCCCTCACCAATCAGGTCCACCTGCCTGTCCCCCAGCTCCACCTGGAACCGCACCGCCGGGTGCAGGCTCAGGAATTCCGCAATCAGCGGCGAGAGGTGGCTCATGCCAAATGACATCGGCATGCTGATGCGGAACGTGCCGTGCAGCGCCTGGCGGCGTTCGCTGACGGCCTGTTCCGCCTCGTGGATGTCATCCAGAATGCGCTGTGCATGCTGGCCGAACACCTGCCCCGCCTCGGTCACCGAAAGCTTGCGGGTGTTGCGGATCAGCAGCCGCGCGCCCAGTGAGTCCTCCAGCGCCGCCATCCGGCGGCTGACGTACTGCTTTGACAGCAACAGCTGATCCGCTGCCGCGGTAAAGCTGCCGGCGCGGATCACGGTGATAAAAATACGAAGGTCTTCTATCTGCACATTGTCCACCATATTGTGACAGTGATTGTCATTACAGCCGATTGTTGGGCAAAACAGTTTACGTATACTTGTTCCCCATAGGAAGGGCAACCGCCTTTCACCCCATCACCAAGGAGAACACCATGATCGAGCAAAGACTGTCTGAACAACGTGGCCAGGGTAATCACGGCTGGCTGAACTCATACCACACCTTCTCGTTCGCGGGTTACTGGGATCCGAAACAGACCGGTTTCTCTGACTTGTTGGTGATTAATGATGACCGGGTTGCACCGTCACGCGGTTTCGGGGCGCACGCCCACAACAATATGGAGATCATCTCCTATGTGCTGGAAGGGGCGTTGGCGCACAAAGACTCCATGGGCACCGGCTCGGTGATTGTCCCTGGTGATGTGCAGCTGATGAGCGCCGGTGCCGGCGTCACGCACAGCGAGTTCAACCACTCCACCCGCGACGGGGTGCACTTCCTGCAAATCTGGATTGTGCCGGATGAAAAGAACACCACGCCGGGCTACCAGCAGGTGTCAGTGCCGGACAGTGAAAAACGCGGCCAGCTGCGCCTGATCGTCTCGCCGGACGGCAGCAACGGGGCGCTGCGGGTGCGGCAGGATGTGAAAATCTACGCCGGGCTGTTTGATGGCGATGAGCAGCAGACGTTTGCGCTCGGGCAGAACCGCTACGCCTATATCCATGTGGCACGCGGCAGCGTGAACATCAACGGTATCGCGTTTACCGCCGGTGACGGTGCGCGCGTCCGGGATGAGGCCTCGCTGACCTTCAGCGGCGGCGACCAGGCGGAAGTGCTGTTGTTTGACCTGCGCCCGCTGGAAGTCAATCACCCGTAAGCCTTGAGGCATACCCGGCCACCCGCTGCAAAGCGGGTGGCTTTTTTATGCCCGGCGTTCACAGCCGGAAACCGCCCTGCTGCAACTCCGCTTCCACCCAGCGGATAAAGGTGCTGACGTTGGCGCTGCGCTCATTGCTGTGCGGCATCACCAGATGGTGGGCATTCACCGGCAGCGTGAACGCCTCCCCAAACACCGGCACCAGCAAACCGTCACGCACATAGCCCTGGCTCAGCATGGCGCTCTCCAGAATCACCCCCAGCCCCATCACCGCTGCCTCAAAACTCATGTATGACCGGTCAAAACTCAGCCCGTAATGCGAGGCGTAACGCGGCGTATTGTGGTACTCGAACCATTTCTCCCAGTTCAGCAGGGTGCTGGTGGAGTGGATAAGCTCACAGCCCAGCAGGTCATGCGGCGTCGCGACCGGGTGGCGGCGCAGATAGTCCGGCGAGGCGAGCACCATCACCCGGTCATTCTTGATGGTCATCACGCGGTAGGCATCCCAGTCGGGGATGCCGTGCCGGATATCAATATCGATATTGTCCCGCGAAAATTGCAGGTTTTCATAAGAGCAGGAGAGATTAATCGTGATCTCCGGGTGCTGTTCCCGGAATGCGCCTAACCGCTTCATCAGCCAGATTAAACCGAATGAAGGCGAGGAGTGAACCCGCAAGGTTTGCTGGGCACTGTCATTAATCAGCTGGTCGGTGGCCCGGCCAATAATACTCATTGCCCCGGAAACCTCTTTTAAATATTTCTCTGCCGTTTTGGTCAGCGCAACCCCTTTTCCGTTACGGATAAAAAGTTTTTTCCCGATGAATTTTTCCAGGGCGGCAATCTGGTGGCTGACGGCCGACGGCGTAATATTCAGCTGCTCCGCCGCGGTATGGATACTGAGCGTATTGGCGACTTCCAGGAATGACTGGATATTCCTGAGCGAGGGAAGCGGCAGGTTTTTTTTGTCATGCGCTGTCATGGTTTACTCCGCTAAGCAATAAGCTGATGGCCGAGTGTGGTTGATTTCGCTGGTAAAAGTCGCCTGCTTGACGCCAGAGTGTGACGCAATGCACAAAATAGCCGCCTGCGCCTTTTTACTCCGTTTTTATGACGCCGCTCATGCCTCAAATTTTTCTCAGCTATAAATGAGATTCCTTAACTTCTGTTTTAGCGCAATGCCGTTATATTCGTATTTCACGCTAATGAGCCGAACCGAAAATCATAAAAAACGGTTGTTCTTATTAAGAGGTAAACCATGTCTCGCATAGAACACGCTGTCCCTTACACTGCTGCTAAAAAAACGAATTATCGGTTTGTGGTGCTGTCGCTGATTTTTATTGTGTATGCGATTAATTACGCGGATCGCACAAACATCGGCGCGGTATTGCCTTTTATCATCGATGAATTCCATATCAATAATTTCGAGGCGGGAGCCATCGCCAGTATGTTTTTCCTGGGCTATTCGCTCAGCCAGATCCCGGCCGGCTTTTTTATCGCGAAAAAGGGCATCCGGGGGCTGGTGGCGCTGTCGGTGCTGGGTTTCTCCGCCTTCACCTGGCTGATGGGCACTGCCGGTTCCGTGCTGGGGCTGAAGTGCATTCGCCTCGGGCTGGGGCTGACCGAAGGCCCCTGCCCGGTGGGGCTGGCCTCCACCATCAACAACTGGTTCCCGGCCAAAGAGAAAGCCACCGCAACCGGCGTCTATATCGCGGCCACCATGTTCGCGCCGATTATCGTGCCGCCGCTGGCAGTCTGGATCGCCGTGACCTGGGGCTGGCGCTGGGTCTTTTTCTCCTTTGCCATTCCCGGCCTGATTGTGGCGGCAGCCTGGTACCTGCTGGTGAGAACCCGCCCGTCGGAGAGCCGGTTTGTGTCAGAGGCGGAGCAGGCGTTCATCAGTGACGAACAGGCGCACCGCAGCACCGCGCACCAGAACAGCACAGCGCGGCCGAACATCGTGACAGCACCCCGTTTCACCCTGCTGGACAAGCTTATCCGCGTGAAGGCGCTGACACCGGTGGCGACCGTGAAGGGGCTGTTTACCTCACGCAATATCCTGGGCGACTGCCTGGCCTATTTCATGATGGTCAGCGTGCTTTATGGGCTGCTGACCTGGATCCCGCTCTACCTGGTCAAGGAGAAAGGTTTCACCTTTATCAGCATGGGGCTGGTGGCGAGTATGCCGTGCATCGGCGGCTTTATCGGGGCGATCACCGGCGGGTTTATCTCAGACAAGCTGCTGGGCCGCCGCAGAAAACCCACCATGATGTTCACCGCCGTAACGACCGTGGTGATGATGCTGATCATGCTGAATATCCCCGGCAGTACCGTCGCCGTCTGCACCGGGCTGTTCTTTGTCGGCTTCTGCCTGAACATCGGCTGGCCCGCCTTTACCGCCTACGGCATGGCGGTAGCGGACAGCAAAACCTACCCCATCGCCGCCTCCATCATCAACAGCGGCGGCAACCTCGGGGGCTTTGTGTCACCGATGGCGGCCGGTTTCCTGCTGGACTACACCGGCGGCTTCAACGCGGTCTTTATTTACTTCGGCATCTGCGCCGCCCTCGGCCTGCTGATTATTTGCACACTCGACGAACCGAAATAACCGTCACTGATAACCCGTTCTTACTTTCTTTATCCGGAGCTTACTTATGTTGTTAAAAGATAAAGTCGCCGTTATTACCGGCGCGGCCTCCCCACGCGGCCTGGGTTTTGCCACCGCCAGACTCTTTGCGGAACAGGGTGCCAACGTGGTGATTATCGACCTGGATGCCGCGGCCAGCCGGCAGGCCGCCGCGACGCTTGGCGACGCGCACCTGGGGCTGATGGCCAACGTGGCGGATGAGGCGCAGGTGAGCGCGGCCGTCGAGCAGGTGCTGGGCCGCTACGGCCGCATCGATATTCTGGTGAACAATGCCGGGATCACCCAGCCGATCAAAACCCTGGACATCAAACGCGATAACTACGACGCCGTGCTGGATGTCAGCCTGCGCGGCACGCTGCTGATGTCCCAGGCGGTGCTGCCGGCGATGCGCACGCAACAGGGCGGCAGCATCGTCTGCATCTCCTCGGTGTCCGCCCAGCGCGGCGGCGGGATCTTCGGCGGCCCGCACTACAGCGCGGCCAAAGCCGGGGTGCTGGGGCTGGCGCGCGCCATGGCGCGGGAGTTCGGCCCTGACAACATCCGGGTCAACTGCATCGCGCCGGGGCTGATTCAGACCGACATCACCGCCGGCAAACTCTCCGATGAGATGAAACAGACCATCCTGAGCGGCATCCCGCTCAACCGCCTGGGCGATGCACAGGATGTGGCACGCGCCGCGCTGTTCCTCGGCAGCGATCTCTCTTCTTACTCCACCGGGATCACGCTGGACGTGAACGGCGGCATGTTAATCCACTAAGCGAGGCTGCACCATGTCCCAGATTGATACCGAAAACACCGTGACCGGCATTGAGGCGGTGGCCGCCGCCGCGTGGCGCATCCGCCGTTACGCCCTGCGGATGGGCGAAGTCCAGGGCCAGGGCTATATCGGCCAGGCGCTGGGTTACGCGGATGTGCTGGCGGCAGCCTTCAGCCACGCCATGACCTACCGCCCGGAGGAGCCGGCGTGGGAGGGGCGCGACCGTTTCCTGCTTTCCCACGGCCATTACGCCATCGCCTGTTATGCCGCGCTGATTGAGGCGGGCATCATCCCGGAAGCGGAGCTGGAGACCTACGGCTTTGATGACAGCCGCCTGCCGATGTCCGGCATGGCGACCTACACCCCCGGCATGGAGATCTCCGGCGGCTCGCTGGGCCAGGGGCTGACCATCGCGGTCGGCATGGCGCTGGGGCTGAAGCAGAAGCGCAGTGCCTCCTGGGTGATCAACTCCATGTCAGACGGCGAGCTGGACGAGGGCGCGGTCTGGGAAGCCGCGCTCTCAGCGGCGCACTACGGGCTGGATAACCTTATCAACCTGGTGGACATCAACCGCCAGCAGGCGGACGGCGACTCACGCAAAATTCTGGGCTTCGAGCCGCTGGAGGAGAAGTGGGCCGCGTTTGGCTGGTATGTGCAGCGCGTCAACGGCAACGACCTGCCGGCGGTGATCCGGGCGTTTGATAACGCGAAACAGTGCCCGGAAAACCAGCCGCGGGTGATCCTGTGCGACACCCTGATGGGCAAGGGGGTGCCGTTCCTCGAAACCCGCGACAAGAACCACTTTATCCGTGTTGATGCCGATGAATGGCAAAAAGCCCTCGCGGTGCTGGATGCCAACACCCCCACAGGAGCGCACTTATGAGCCAGACCACCCAGACCAAACCCCGCCTGACCACCTCCGCGATGATTGCCTCGATTGCTGAAGAGGGGCAGGCCACGCGCGCGGCACCGTTCGGCCATGCGCTGGTGCAACTGGCGAAGCAGCACCCGGAGATTGTCGGCATGACGGCCGACCTGTCGAAATATACTGACCTGCACATTTTCGCCCAGGCTTACCCGGAACGTTTTTTCCAGATGGGCATGGCGGAACAGTTGCTGATGGGGGCCGCGGGCGGCATGGCAAAAGAGGGGTTTATCCCGTTTGTCACCACTTATGCGGTGTTTGCCACCCGCCGCGCTTATGACTTTATCCACCAGGTGATCGCGGAAGAACACCTGAATGTCAAAATCTGCGCGGCACTGCCGGGGCTGACCACCGGTTACGGCCCAAGCCACCAGGCGACGGAGGATCTGGCGATAATGCGCGGCATCCCGGGCATGACAATCATCGACCCGTGCGATGCCCTGGAGATTGAGCAGGCCGTCCCGGCGATGGCCGCCCATGCCGGGCCGGTCTATATGCGTTTGCTGCGCGGCAAAGTGCCGGTAGTGCTGGACAAATACGACTACCGGTTTGAAATCGGCAAAGCGCGGCTGCTGGAAGAGGGAAATGATGTGCTGATCATCTCCTCCGGCATCATGACCATGCGTGCGCTGGAGGCAGCGGAGAAACTGCGCAAAGACAACGTCAGCGTGGCGGTGCTGCACGTGCCGACCATCAAGCCGCTCGATGAGAAAACCCTTCTTGAACAGGCCGCCAGACCGGGGCGGCTGGTGCTGACGGCGGAAAACCACACCCAGCCAGGCGGGCTGGGCGAGGCGGTGGCTGCCCTGCTGATGCGCAATAAAGTCTGGGCGGATTTCGATGCCATCGGCCTGCCCGACGCGTTCCTCGATGCCGGCGCCCTGCCGACCCTGCACGACCGATACGGCATCTCCACTGCCCGCATGGTGGAGAAAATCAAACAGCGGCTGGGGTAATCTCCCCGATTCTTTTTCCCCCGCGGCGGCGGGGGTTGTCATTCTCTTCGCATCCCTCGCAATGGCACCTCTGCTATAACACACAAACATTTTATGGTTTTTCATAGCCGGACTGTTTCTCAACGTGATAAAAAGTTAGAAACATAAGGGCTTACAAAAACGCTTTGAAAAAGGCGATACAAGCGGAGTCCAGGCAAAAGATGTGGAGCGCATTAAACTCCGTTTGCTGGTACTTGATGAGGCGGCAACCATTGATGAATTTAAGCATTATCCCGGCTTTAAATTTCATTCGCTGAAGGGGGACAGACAAAACCTTTTTGCGATTACCGTCCGCGCCAATTGGCGGATCACCTTCGAATTCAAAGAGGGTGATGCCTATATACTTAATCTTGAGGACTACCACTGATGACCATGATTAACCCCCCCCATCCGGGCGGCTTGATCGCGGAATACCTGGAAGACTATGGCGTCAGCCTCCGGGCCCTGGCGCGTGACCTGGATGTCTCTCCCTCGGCCTTGAGCAAGGTTGCGACAGGTAAAACGGCGATCAGTCCCGATATGGCCCTCCGCCTTGAAGCAGGATTAGGCATTGCCGCTCGCCTGTGGCTGGCAATGCAGGCCGCCTATGACCTCAGCCGCGCCCGCGCCGTGCTTGACCTGTCGCGGGTTGTGCCCTCGCCCCACGCGCACAATGCACTGACGCATTAAGCAAGAAGCCCGCGGTTATGCGGGCTTATTAACGGATATCCTTAATGATTTCCTCCCGTCATCTCTGACATTTCATGCCCTTCAGCACCTTCCCGCAGATAAAAGTGATAACGGACACGTTTGCAGAGCCAGGATATAGGCAAAGGCCTCTGTAAAATTATGCTTGGCACGCTGAGCAGGCGTAAGAATCAGGAGGGAAACATGAAAACCGACGCTATGTTTAAAAAGGGCAGTAACCGGGCGGTATGCCCTTCCCGGCATGTGAACAGGGAGGGTAGTGACGAAACTGAAATCATCCAGGGTGATGATTCCACTCTGTTGCCGCAGGCTAAACCCAGCTGGGGATCGTTTGCCAAAGAACGGCGCGCTGACGCAGACTTTATGACGACACGCGAGGATGTTATCAGCAACGCGGCGCGTGTTAATCGGTAAGCTCAGGGATACCCCCTCGCTGTTTTTATCATCGGTAGACACCTGTTCCCTGCCCCAACCATTCCCCATCACAGAACAACCCATTCATTATTATTCACTACAAAAGAACAATAATCAGTTTTACAGTAGGCTCATACTCTTAAAACAGCGAGCCGAATCATGCAAATGTCCTCCGATACCCACGCATTTTCTGTTAACCCCGCCAACGGTGAAAAGATTGCCGCCTATCCGTTTGTGACGGCTGACCAGATCGATCAGGCCGTTGAGAATAACTACCGCGCTTACCAGCAATGGCGCGCCCTGCCGCTGGCGGCGCGGGCGCAAAAGCTGCACGATCTGGCCGTCTCACTGCGCGCCCATGCGGAACCGCTGGCGCTGATGATGACGCTGGAGATGGGCAAGCCGGTGAACCAGGCGCGCGCCGAGGTGGAGAAATCCGCCGCACTGTGTGACTGGTATGCCGAGCATGGCCCGGCGATGCTGGCAACGGAACCGACCCTGGTGGAAAACCAGAACGCGGTGATTGAGTACCGCCCGCTTGGCCCGCTGCTGGCGGTGATGCCGTGGAACTTCCCGCTGTGGCAGGTGCTGCGCGGCGCGGTGCCGAGCCTGCTGGCAGGCAACAGCTATGTGCTGAAACATGCGCCGAATGTGCTCGGCAGCGCGCAACTGATTGAGAACATTTTCCTGCATGCCGGGTTCCCGGCCCATCTGTTTACCCAACTGAACGCCACCAATGAAGGCGTGAGCCAAATCATCAACCATCCGCGCATTGCGGCGGTGATGGTGACCGGCAGCGGCCGGGCCGGCAGCGCCATTGCCGCCCAGGCGGGCGCCGCGCTGAAAAAATGCGTGTTGGAGCTGGGCGGTTCCGATCCGTTTATCGTCCTGAACGATGCCGATCTGGATGAGGCCGTGAAAGCCGCCGTCGCCGGGCGTTACCAGAACAGCGGTCAGGTGTGTGCGGCGGCCAAGCGCTTTATCGTGGAAGCCGGGATCGCCGCGCGCTTCACGGAGAAATTTGTTGCGGCAGTACGTGCCATCAAAATGGGCGACCCGCGCGAGGCTGAGCACTATGTCGGGCCGATGGCGCGTTATGACCTGCGTGACGAGCTGCATCAACAGGTTCAGGACTCCCTGGCACAGGGCGCGACGTTGCTGCTCGGCGGTGACAAGCTGGCCGGCGCAGGCAACTACTACCTGCCGACGGTGCTGGGCAACGTGACCCCAGAGATGACCGCATTCCGTCAGGAGCTGTTCGGCCCGGTGGCCGCCATCAGCGTGGCGCAGGATGCCGACCACGCGCTGGCGCTGGCGAATGACAGCGAGTTCGGCCTGATGGCGACGATTTACACCGCCGATGCGCAGCGCGCAGAACAGATGGCAGCCGCGCTGGAGTGCGGCGGCGTGTTCATCAACGGCTACAGCGCCAGTGACCCGCGCGTGGCGTTCGGCGGCGTGAAGAAAAGCGGCTTTGGCCGGGAGCTTTCCCATTTTGGTCTGCATGAGTTCTGCAACATCCAGACCGTATGGAAAAACCGCCGTTGACCGGTTGCCGGGGGTGCCGCGCCCCCGGATCGCATAAATGAATAATCCTCATAACAGCATTATCGCTAGGCTGCTAAGCGATAAGCCTGCGATTGCCTATACTTGGCAAAGTCTGTGTTAAAGGAGAGAGAAAATGCCCCATGTGCTTGTAAAACTGGTACCCGGTAAAACCGAGGAGCAAAAACGCGCGTTGACCGACGCCATCTCCCAGAGCGTACAACAACATCTCGGCTCCACCGAGGATGAAGTCTCCGTGGCGTTTGAAGAGGTGCCGATGGATCAATGGGCTGAGACGGTCTATCGCCCTGAAATCGTCGGCGCGGCGGATAAACTCTATAAAAAGCCCGGCTATACGCTGTGATCGTGGCCTGCCTGACCGGGCAGGCACGCACAAACCTGATTCTTACATTACGCTGTATACGGGCGCCGCGAGGGTGTCCGTTTTCTTTTTTACATCAAGAGGTGGTAAACAATGAAAACCCAGGGCTATGCAGCACTGAAAGCGGGCGCACCGCTGGTTCCTTTCTCCTTCGAGCGTCGTGCACTGCGTGACAACGATGTCGCCATGGAAATCCTGTTCTGTGGCGTCTGCCACTCTGACCTGCACCAGGCCCGCAATGACTGGGGTATGGGCAGCTACCCGATGGTACCGGGCCATGAGATCGTCGGCCGCGTGACTGACATCGGCGCGGGCGTCACCCGCTACAAAGCCGGTGACCTGGTGGCCGTAGGCTGTATGGTCGATTCCTGCCAGACCTGTGACCAGTGCCGTCAGGGCGAAGAGCAGTTCTGCCGCGAAGGCATGACCCCGACCTACGCCGGTCAGGATCGCATCACCCAGGAAACCACCCAGGGCGGCTACTCCAAGCACCTGGTGGTGCGTGAAGAGTTCGTGCTCTCCGTGCCGGAGACGCTGGAACTCTCTAAAGTTGCCCCGCTGCTGTGCGCCGGGATCACCACTTACTCCCCGCTGCGCACCTGGGGCGTTGGCCCCGGCAGCCGCGTCGCGGTGGTTGGCCTGGGCGGCCTCGGCCATATGGCCGTCAAACTGGCAGCCGGTATGGGCGCGACCGTGACCGTTGTTGGCCGCAGCGCGGCGAAAGCCGACGATGCCCGCGCGCTGGGTGCTGACCACTACCTGATCTCTACCGATGAGCAGGCGATGCAGGAAGCGTACAACAGCTTTGACGTGATCATCGACAGCATCCCGGTGCGCCACGACGTGTCGGTATACATGCCGCTGCTGGATGTGGACGGGACGCTGGTGATGGTTGGCCAGATTGGCCCAATCGACGAGCAGAACACCATGCCGATGGTGTTTGGCCGCCGTCGCCTGGCCGGCTCCCTGATTGGCGGCATCAAAGAAACCCAGGAAATGCTGGATTTCTGCGGCCGTAAAAACATCCTGCCGGAGTGTGAAATCATCAACATCGATCAGATCAACGAAGCCTTCGAGCGCATGGAGCGTTCTGACGTGCGTTACCGTTTCGTGATCGACATGGCATCCCTTTCTGCCTGATGCGTCACCCTGCCTGATGTCCCACGCTGCGCCCCTGGGCGCAGCGTTCTTTCGCTTCGTTTTCCCGCTCTCGCTCTATTTCATCCATCCGACCAATTGGCCCTCCTTCATCAACGCGACTTTGCCGGAACGGTAAATAATCACCTGGTTCAGCCCGCCAAAGTAAACCGTAGCCTGCGGCGTCTTCTCATCGATCGCCATCACCACCCCATCCAGCGTTACCCAATTGCCGCCATCTTTTACCACCACTACCCGGCCAAACCCTTTATAGGTTTTAACCGCCTTTGCGGCGTGGTGTGTGGCCTGCGGATCTTCTTTTGCCATTGCCACATGCTGTTGCGCGCATCCCACCAGCAGAACGGCAGCCATCATCATTTTACGCATGGTCATTTTCTCGTTGTTATTTACAGGTTATTCAGCGGCGACCACGTAATAGCGCGAGGATGCCGAACATCACGATCATGATCACGACCCCTGACAGATGGGCGAAGACAAAGGCAAAGAGGCGGCCAAGTGTCCAGCCAAAACCGCGCAGGAAATAAGCGATAAACATGTCAAAAATCCCGGCAATTAATGATGTCCGTGACCATCAGCATTCATGCCCCCGCCCATCGCACCGGCGTGCGCATTGGCCGCGCCATTGTTCCGGGTGCTGGACGCCGTTTCATGGCCCGGCTGGTGATGCTGCCCGCCGTTATGGGCGGTGTTAACGGGCATGGTAATTGCCGGGATATGCGGCACAGCGACTTGCGTCCCCGGCGGCAGCGCGGCGGCCGTCGTCTGCACCTGAACCCCATTTACGGCGGCACTCACGGGGGTGGTCCCCGGCAGGCTGCCAGCCGCCACATTGATAACGCCCATGACGCGCTGTTGCTGCATAGCGGCGGCAAGTTTCATGCTGACAGCGTTGATGACGGCACCCTTACCCACGGCGTTCATTGCCCGTGCGGTTAACTGCGCAGCAGCGCGCTCATCGGCATAAGCCTGTGCACGCGCTGCCGCAGCGGCATTCAGGCGTTGTTCTGCCTCGCTGCCGTTCACGCCACTGCCAAGCTGGAAAGCTGCGTGATTATAGGCCGCCTGCGCGGCCGTCACGTTTATCTCAGCATGGCGGGAGTCCAGCGCAGCGCAGGCAGTATTCGTTACAAGCATAGCAATGGCGATAAAGGTATTTTTCATACGCACTCTTAAATGAAAGATTTCAGTTTCGTTTCCGGCGCGCATCATGCCTTTGTTACCCGGCTTACAAATTGATCCCGATCATCACTGCCGCGGCTTATATTGAAATTCGTATGAATAAAAAACAGGAATTCATGGCACATATGAAATGGCGGCGGATCATGCCGGGCCGGGGCTGTCACCTTATTGAAACCGGCTTTTTCTCCAGGGTTGCTACACTTAACCCTTTAACCAAGGAGCCGCGAATGAAATCTGTACGTCTGATTGAAACCCTGCTGATCGGGGAAGATGAACACCCGACCCATAAATATGAGATTTACGGGTCCGACAGCCAGACCCCGGAATACGCGCTGTTGTTTGAGCGGCAGGCTACCGGCAGCGGCGGCTGGGTGGAGAGTGAAGAGCGCATCAGCCTGGCGGTTGAACAGGAAAAACAGGAAGCGAGTTCCGTGATGGATTATGGCTACAGTGACAGCGCCGCCGCGCTGCGCGATCTGGTCAGTGACGCCATCACACGCTGTGAGGAGCACTGGCAGGAGAGCCAACACCCGGGGGAGAATGAGCGGCACTAAGCCGCTTTTTCCTTTTACCCTTGATACTCCCCGCGCCGCTGCGGGGAAAACGAGTCCGGGGAGTGGGTTAACAATGTCTCCGGGCGGATGCGGTGCAGGTGGTAATCCACCTGATAATCGCGGGTATTACGGAACATCACGGAATAATTAAGAAACACGCCGCTGTCGCTATAAGAAAGTGACGTGATCCGCAGCAGCGGTGTGTGCTCAGGCACATTGAGAAAGCCGGCGAGCTGTTTATCCGCCAGGATCGGCGTCAGGCTTTCATAGTTGCCGCTGATCGTAATGCCGCACTCCTTCTCAATATAATCGAATTTTGACCCCTCCAGATGCACCAGCGACAGGTTCCGGAACAGCTTCACCGGCATGTAACTGTCCTCCAGCATCAGCGGTTTTCCCTCCACTGAACGTACACGGCGCGAAAAGTAGATCCGCTCGTGAACCTGGATGCGCAGCTGGCTGGCGATGGCGGGCGGCGCGGGCATCAGTTCAAACGCCAGCACCTTGCTGGACACGTTTTTCCCTTGCTGGCGCATCACCTCCACAAAACCGGTGAGGTTGGTGGTTTCGTGATGGACATCCTTACGCGCCACAAAGGTGCCGCTGCCGTGACGGCGTACCACTAATCCCCCGCCCACCAGCAAATCAATCGCCTTACGGATGGTCATCCGCGCCACGCCAAACTCCTGCGCCAGGGTTTTCTCGCCGGGCAGCGGGCTGCCAATATTGTAATCCGACGAATTCAGCCGCAGGCGTAACCGTTCTGCAATGGATTTATAGATCATCTGTAGATCTCTCTGTGCCAGTTAACAGGGATAGTGCTGTTGAACATGTCCAGTTTATTGCAGAAAAGTAGACCTGAGCGCGGGAAATAAAACCATGAATGCGATCACGGATCACAGCGGCGCGCCATGTCGCCGGAACCGCAGCTCTCTATTCTTCAGGTCAGTCAGGATTACTACAAAAACCATTCACCCTACATTTGTTGTTTTATGAGGATGTAAAAATGCTCAGTCAAATACAACGCTTTGGTGGCGCCATGTTCACCCCTGTTTTGCTGTTTCCGTTTGCCGGCATGGTTGTTGGTATTGCCATTATGCTGCAAAACCCCCTGTTTATTGGCGAAGCATTAACGCGCCCCGACAACGTATTTTTTCAAATCGTCAAGATTATTGAGGAAGGGGGCTGGGCGGTATTCCGTAATATGCCGCTTATTTTTGCGGTGGGCCTGCCGCTGGGCCTGGCAAAACAGGCGCATGGCCGGGCCTGCCTCGCCGTATTAATTTCGTTCCTGACCTGGAACTATTTTATTGGCGCGATGGGCATGGTCTGGGGAGATTTTTTTCACGTTAATTTTAATACCGAACCCGTAGCGGGGAGCGGGCTGACGATGATCGCCGGAATTAAAACGCTGGATACCAGCATTATTGGTGCCATTGTGATTTCCGGTCTTGTGACGGCCATCCATAACCGCTTTTATGACAAGGGCTTGCCGGTTTTCCTCGGCATTTTTCAGGGCACCTCGTTTGTCGTGATTGTTGCCTTTTTCGTGATGCTGCCCTGCGCATGGTTGACCCTCCTGTGCTGGCCAAAAGTGCAGGTGGCGATTGGGTCACTGCAAACCTTTTTAAGCGGTGCCGGGGCACTGGGTGTGTGGATCTATACGTTACTTGAGCGGCTGTTAATTCCTACAGGCTTACACCATTTCGTCTATGGCCCGTTTATTTTTGGCCCGGCGGTGGTGGAAGGCGGATTACAGCCCTACTGGGTTCAGCATATCCATGAATTCAGCCAGAGCACGCAGCCATTAAAAGATCTCTTCCCGGCAGGCGGCTTCGCCCTGCACGGTAATTCCAAAGTCTTTGGCGCACCGGGTATTGCCCTGGCGATCTATTACACCGCCGCACCGCAAAACCGGGTGAAAGTCGCAGGATTATTAATTCCGGCCACCCTGACCGCGATTCTGGTCGGTATTACTGAGCCGCTGGAATTCACCTTCTTATTTATCGCGCCGTTCCTGTTTGTTATTCACGCGCTGTTAGCCGCCACCATGACCGCCATCATGTATATGGCGGGCGTGGTCGGGATGTTCGGCGGCGGTCTGCTCAATGAGTTTTTACCCCTCAACTGGATGCCGATGTTCCATCACCATGCGTCGGTGATGTTTATTCAACTCGGCATCGGCCTCGCTTTCACTGCCCTGTGGTTTGTGGTTTTCCGCACGTTGATCCTGCGCTTCAACCTGAAAACCCCCGGCCGTGAAGAGAGCGACATCAAACTCTACAGCAAAGCCGATTACAAGGCGTCGCAGGGCCTGCCGCCTGCCGCTGCGAAGGCCGCAGCCACGGTCAAAACAGGGCAGGCCGCCGGTTTCCTGCATGCGCTGGGCGGCGCGGCGAATATTGAAAGCGTGAATAACTGCGCCACGCGTTTGCGTATCACGCTGGTCGATATGGCGAAAACCCAAAGCGACGATGTGTTCAAAGCCCTGGGCGCACATGGCGTCGTGCGGCGCGGCAACGCCATTCAGGTGATTGTCGGCCTGCATGTTCCCCTGGTGCGCGATCAGCTGGAAAGCCTGATGAAAGCCCCTTTATCCACCCCACCCTCCCCCATGAAAGAGGTCATATCATGAAAAAATTCTCGGTCGTTATTGCCGGCGGCGGCAGCACGTTTACCCCCGGCATCGTGTTGATGTTACTGGCCAATCAGGATCGTCTCCCATTACGGGCACTGAAATTTTATGACAACGACGGCGCGCGCCAGGAGGTGATTGCCGAAGCCTGTAAAGTCATCCTGCGTGAGCAGGCACCGGACATCGATTTTTGCTACACCACCGATCCGCAAACCGCGTTCAGCGATGTCGATTTTGTGATGGCGCATATCCGTGTGGGCAAATACCCGATGCGTGAAAAAGATGAGAAGATCCCGCTGCGGCACGGCGTTGTCGGCCAGGAAACCTGTGGGCCGGGCGGTATTGCCTACGGGATGCGCTCTATCGGCGGCGTGCTGGAGCTGGTGGATTATATGCAGACCTGGTCACCGGACGCCTGGATGCTGAACTACTCCAACCCGGCGGCGATTGTCGCGGAAGCCACGCGGCGGCTGCGCCCGACGGCAAAAATCCTCAATATCTGCGATATGCCGATTGGCATTGAGGGGCGTATGGCCCAGATCCTCGGCCTGCAAGACCGCAAACAGATGATCACCCGCTATTACGGGCTGAACCACTTTGGCTGGTGGCATTCAGTAGAGGACAGGGAAGGGAACGATTTAATGCCTGCGCTGCGCCAATACGTGTCTGAACACGGGTATATTCCCCCGGCGAATGATGCGCATACGGAAGCGAGCTGGAACGACACGTTCGCGAAAGCGAAAGATGTGCAGGCGCTGGATCCGGATACGCTGCCCAACACCTATCTGAAATATTATCTCTACCCGGATTATGTCGTCGCGCACGCCAACCCGGAGCGCACACGGGCGAATGAGGTGATGGATCACCGGGAGAAGCATGTGTTCAGCGCCTGCCGCGCCATTACCGAGGCCGGGCATTCTGCCGCCGGTGAGCTGGAAATCGATGAGCACGCCTCTTATATCGTCGACCTGGCCGCCGCCATCGCCTTCAACACGCAACAGCGTATGCTGCTGATCGTGCCGAACAACGGCGCTATCGCCAATTTTGATGCCGATGCGATGGTGGAGATCCCCTGTCTGGTGGGCAAAAACGGCCCGGAGCCGCTGACGGTCGGCAACATTCCGCACTTCCAGAAAGGGCTGATGAGCCAGCAGGTGGCAGTGGAAAAACTGGTGGTCGATGCCTGGGAGCAGGGGTCATACCTGAAACTGTGGCAGGCCATCACCCTGTCGAAAACCGTGCCGAGTGCCTCTGTCGCCAAAGCGATCCTGGATGACTTAATCGACGCCAATAAAGCCTACTGGCCGCCATTACGTTAATCCTGCGGGCCGGCATCGTTCTGATGCCGGCCCAGCGCTTTTGCCTCTTTCGCTGTTGCCTGCCTTACCCCCGCCCTTTGCGCGCCAGCAGGGTGGCGAAACGCATTTTAATCCGCTCGCCCTGGGCGTTGGTTTTATGCAGCGCGCCGGGGTTCTCGTTATATTTCAGGATCTCCCAGCCTGCGTAGGCGTCCCGCAATTCCCCGGTGCGGAAGGTGAACGGGAACGGCATCACACAGGGGTAGTCTTCGCTGTCCATCGCCGCCACGATCAGGTTATAGCCGCCCGGCACGGTGGCCTGTTGCATCTGCTGTAACAGCGGCGCGATGCTTTCCGGTTGCAGGAACATCATCACTACCGTCGACAAAATAAACGCATAGTGCCCTGTTATCACCGCGCCGTTCAGGTCGTGCTGCGCGGTGGTGATGCCGGATAACCCCTCGACGCTGACAATCGTGTTCAGGCTGGCCAGGCTTTCGGCGTGTTTGTCCCACCCTTCTACCGTAAAGCCCTGTTGCTGCAAATAGAGCACATTGCGGCCGTTGCCGCAGCCCACATCCAGCGCCCGGCCCGGCGGGATGATCCCGGCGGCCTCGATCACCTCGGAATGAGGCAGCGTCAGCTGATATTTTTTATGGTAGTAGGCCGCCGGTTCGCAGTAGAACGCCAGACGGCAGGCGATGTCCGGGCTGAACGCCACAATGCGGTGCCACTGCTGCGGCGCGATGCGCGGCGGCTGGTGATCCCGGTCAAAGGTAAAGCGCTGGGTCACGTCGCCCTGTTCAGTCAGCAGGGCAAACTCCAGCGTGCCGTTGAGGATCGTCAGCTGCGCCCAGGTGCCCGGCTGGGTATTGTGCGGCTGCTGGAAAGCCGTGGGCAGCGTATCGTGGTGCCACACCGGCAGGGTTTTGTAGCAGACCAGCGTGTCGTCAGAAGTCGGGGTGGTGTCGCAAATTACATCGTGCATACATGCCTCATGGGATCGGGTAACTGTTTCAATAACAGGAAAGCCTCTTTCATCCGGCCTTCGCTGACCACAAATGCCTGGAGCTGCTGCTGGTCATCCCTGCCGCAGGCGATAAGCCCGTCGCGCCCCGCTTCCACCACCCAGTGCAGATCCGGGGCGGTGGCTTCCCCGGCCAGGTGCAGCGGCAGGTCCGGGGTTTTCACCTTGATCAGCATCGGCGGCAGGCGCAGGCTGTCCCGTGCGCCGGTGAGGTTTTTCGCCAGCGTCATGGCCGCCAGTTGTGCCGGTTGCAGGTAGGGCCACAGCCTGCCCTGGATTTCGGCACAGTCACCCAGCGCAAAAATGGCCGGGTCGGAGGTCGCGAGATGCGCGTCCACCACGATGCCGTGGCGGGTCTGCAACCCGGCACCCTGCGCCAGCGCGATATTCGGCATCAGGCCGATGGCGCAGACCACGGCGTCCGCGTGCAGCGTGCGGCCATCAGCCAGCGTCGCGGTAATCTGATCATCCTGGCGTGCCAGCGCGGCAGCTTCCGCATTGAAATACATCTGCACGCCGCTGCCGATCAGCCGGTGTTGCAGCCGGGCGCTCACCTCCGGCGGCATCAGCGTGGCGAGCAGGGCGGCGGCGCGGTCCACCAGCATCACCTGTTTGCCCGCCCGGTTGAGGTCCATCGCCAGCTCGGTGCCAATCAGCCCGCCCCCCAGCAGCAGCACCCGCTGCGCGCCCTGCAACTCTGCCTCTGCCCGGCGGTATTCCTGCTGGCTGTTCAGGGTGTGCATCAGTTCCCGGCCGGGGATCGGCGGTATCCGCGCCTCCGCGCCCAGGGCCAGCACCAGATGACGGTAGGTGAACGTCCCGGCGTCGGTGACCACGCGCTGCGCCGCCCGGTCGATGCGCGTCACCGGCGTATGCGGGTGCAGCATCAGGTTATGGCTTTCGGCAAACGCCTGGGCAGGCAGGCGGGTAAGGTCCTCTGCCCGCTGGCGCTGGCTGAACACCTGGCTCAGCTCCGGTTTATGGTATTCATCACAGCTGTCGGCGGCGATTAACCGCAGGCTCAGGCGGCTGTCCAGCCGCCGCAGGTGTTTGACCAGCTGGCGCGCGGCAAAGCCTGCGCCGATGATAATGATGTCGTCGGTCATCGCTCAGCCCTCCAGCGGGTCAAACACCGATTTGCCCAGCCCACACTCCGGGCAGAGGAAATCGTCCGGCACATCAGACCACACCGTGCCCGGCGCCACATTTTGCAGCGGTTCACCGAGCGCCGGGTCGTACACCCACTGGCAGACGCTGCACTGCATACACTGGCCGCCGGCCGTGCCTTCGCTC
Organism: Nissabacter archeti; assembly: GCF_018257325.1. NCBI lineage: Bacteria > Pseudomonadati > Pseudomonadota > Gammaproteobacteria > Enterobacterales > Yersiniaceae > Nissabacter > Nissabacter archeti. The sequence continues at coordinate 34,615 of NZ_JAERKB010000007.1, read as the reverse complement.
TCCGGCGCGGCATTGACCGCCAGATCGGCTGGCGTCACCGCTTGCACGGCCTGAACCGGCGGGGCTTTCACCGGCAGCGGTGACAGCGCCCACTGGCGGGCGATGGTGCGGCCATGCTCACGGCAGATTTCCAGCATATCGCCATCCGGCCGCCATTTGGCTTTCAGCGCCAGGGTGGTGTCGAACCCGGCATCCATCAACCGGGTCTGGATGCGGTCAACCGCCCCGCCGTTCCAGCCATAACTGCCGAAGGCGGAGGCTTTTTTGTTGCGGAAACGCAGGCCCGCCATCTCTTCCAGCATCCCCGCCACTTTCGGCATCATCACATTATTCATGGTAGAAGAGCCGACCAGGATCCCTTTTGAGAGGAACACCTGCGTCAGGATCTCGTTTTTGTCATGCCGCGACACATTATAGATTTTCACCGCCACGCGCGGGTCAGTCTCAATGATGCCCTGGGCGATCGCGTCCGCCATCATGCGGGTATTGTTGGACATGGTGTCATACAGCAGCGTGATGCGGTCTTCCTGATAATCCGCTGACCAGTTGAGGTAGTGCTGCACAATCTGCGTGGGGTTATCGCGCCAGACCACGCCGTGCGAGGTGGCAATCATGCTGACCGGCAGGTTAAAGCCGAGGATCTCATTAATTTTCGGCGTCACCAGCCGGCTGAACGGCGTCAGGATGTTGGCGTAGTAGCGCAGGCACTGCTCGAACAGCTCGTTCTGGTCGACTTCATCATTAAACAGGTGCTCATCACAATAGTGCTGGCCGAAGGCGTCATTACTGAACAGCACTGCGTCGCCGGTCAGGTAGGTCATCATGCTGTCCGGCCAGTGCAGCATCGGCGTCTCGACAAAGATGAGCTGCTTGCCGTTACCGATCGCCAGTGTGTCGCCGGTTTTCACCACATGGAAATTCCACTCCGGGTGATGGTGGTGGCCGTTAATTGAATCGATGGCGTTTTCAGTGCAATAGATGGGCGTGTCCGGGATGTGTGCCATCAGCGCCGTCAGCGCGCCGGCGTGATCCTCTTCCGCATGGTTAATCACGATGTAATCGATCGTGGCCAGATCAATCTCCTGCATCAGGTTCAGCACAAAATCCCGGCTGAATTTATGGTCGACGGTATCGATCAGGACGTTCTTCTCCTCGCGGATCAGGTAGCTGTTGTAGCTGCTGCCTTTCAACGTCTTGTATTCGGTACCGTGGAAGTCACGCACTTCCCAATCCCGTTGGCCGACCCAGGTGATATTGTTTTTGACGTGGATGCTCATGGAATGTCCTCTACAGAGTAATCAGTTACCCTGAGAGTGCACAGCGCGTGCCAATTTTTATCTTATTGAAATCTAATCAATAAAAATAAGTCATTGTAAAAATGACACAGGAGGGATAGTGTATTTTTGACACGGTTATTGTGGAAAAGACATGATGAAAATGTCCGTTAACGGGCTGGCCGCGCTGGCGGTTGACATGCAGAACGGGCTGTCCCGGCCCGACCGGTTTGACCGGATGATCGGCAGCCTGCATCAGCTGTTGCAGTGTGATGCCACCGCGCTGCTGCGCTTTGAGGGGCAACATTTCCGCCCGCTGGCCACCGCCGGGCTGGCACCGGATGTGATGGGTCGGCGGTTTCAGCTGGCGGCCCATCCCCGGCTGGAAGCGATTGCCCGCGCCGGGGACGTGGTGCGCTTTCCGGCGGACAGCGACCTCCCCGACCCCTATGACGGGCTGATCCCGGAACAGCAGGATCTGCACGTTCATGCCTGCGTCGGGTTGCCGCTGTTTTCCGGCCAGAACCTGATTGGGGCGCTGACGCTGGACGGCATGGACGCGCGGCAATTTGATGCCTACCGCGATGAGGAGCTGCGCGTGGTGGCCTCGCTGGTGGCCGGGGCGCTCAACAATGCCCTGCTGATGGCGCAACTGGAGAAGCCGGGCCGCCGCCTGACGGTCGCGGATGACGCGCCGCATGAGGTGGATGACACCGAAATGGTGGGCGATTCTGCCGCCCTGCAACAGTTGCAACGGGAGATGGCGGTGGTGGCGCCCACGGATCTGACGGTGCTGATCACCGGCGAGACCGGGGTCGGCAAAGAGCTGGTGGCGCAGGCGCTGCACCGGCACTCGGCCCGGGCGGCGAACCCGCTTATCTACCTGAACTGCGCGGCGTTGCCGGAGTCGGTGGCCGAAAGCGAGCTGTTCGGCCACGTCAAAGGGGCGTTTACCGGCGCGATCCACGATCGCACCGGCAAATTCGAGATGGCCGACGGCGGTACGCTGTTTCTGGATGAGATTGGTGAGCTGTCGCTGCCGTTGCAAGCGAAACTGCTGCGGGTGTTGCAGTACGGCGATCTGCAACGCGTCGGGGAAGACCGGCCGCTGCGGGTGGATGTGCGCATCCTGGCCGCCACCAATAAAGATCTGCGGCAGGCAGTGGCGCAGGGCGCGTTCCGTGCTGACCTCTACCACCGGCTGAGCGTGTTTCCGCTCCAGGTGCCGCCGTTGCGGGAGCGCGGTGATGACATCGTGCTGCTGGCCGGGTATTTCTGTGAAAAATGCCGGGTAAAATTCGGGCTGCGGCATCTGGCCCTCAGCGCAGCCGCCCGCGCCCGGCTGCGCGCCTATGCCTGGCCGGGCAATATCCGCGAGCTGGAACACGCCATCTACCGCGCCACGGTGGTCGCGCAAGCGGAAACCAGCGCGGCTGACCTGCTGCTGCTGCCCCACCATATTGCGCTGACGCCGCACAGCGACGCCCCGCAGGAGGAAATACCGGAAGACCCGCTGCCGCTGCAAAATTTACAGGCCGCCACGCGGGATTTTCAGCGCCGTTACATCCGCCGCGCCCTGGAGGCCAGCCATAACAACTGGGCCGCCTGCGCCCGTTGCCTGGAGATGGACCCCGGCAACCTGCACCGGCTGGCGAAGAAACTGGGGTTGAAATAGGGGCAGATAAGCGTTTTACGGCGGGGCGGAGCCAGCTGACTCAGCCCCTAGACAGGTTACTTCAGAGGCGGTAAATACGGCCTGTGCCGGTCGGCATTTCAACACTGAGGCTCAGGGTTCCGCCTAACGCCTCAATATATCGTTTCAGGCTGGCGAGTTTAATCTCTTCCCCGCGCGCTTCAATAGCCGCTATCGCAGGCTGGCTAATCCCCATCTTTTTCGCCAACTCTGTTTGGGACATCTCCAACTCTTCGCGTAGCTGGCGAAGCCGGATCTCAAGGATTTTCGCATCAGCTTTCTGCTGGATGCGCGCCTGTGATTCCGGGGAGCGCTTAGCGATTAATTCATTGAGTTTACTCATTTTACTGACTCCGGATAGTGTCTTTTTACGTCGGCGATTTTCATTGCCTCAAGATGTTTTCTATACTCTTCTTCCGCGGTTTTTATCATATCTGCGTAAAATCGTTTTTCTTTAAGGCCAGTTTTGTCACCCGCGCATAACACAATAGCCTGTCTTTTTGGGTCAAATACAAAGAACGCTCTGACAGGCCGACCGTTACTTTGCACCCTCAGCTCTTTCATGTTGGAAATTGTTGACCCCCTGATGTGGTCAACCTCCGGCCTGCCCAGCATCGGTCCAAAATGCTCAAGCACCTTTAAGCCTGCCAACACATCTTCGATCATGTCAGTATCTTGCTCTTCCAACCATTCATCAAAGTGTGCTGTGGTATCAACAATCCATCTTCCCATCTTACCCGCCTGCTCCTATAAACCATAGTTTATATTATATAACCTGTAGTTTATATACCGATGTATGTGACCTCGCCCTGATCAAGGTCAGGTTTTAGGTATAGGGTGTGATCAAAAAGAGGAGGGTTTACAAAAGTGCACTTGTGAAGATAGGCTGGATGTAGCCGCACACAGCGCTTTTTTATTTTTGATTGGCGGAAAAATAAAAACCCCCGCGGCCAAAAGCACACGAGGGTTTTTATTTATGGGCGTATTTCCCACAGCAAAATCTGCGCCCGGATCATTACACCTGAACAGGCTTTGCTGTGGGCCAATAAATAATAATGGAGAGAATAAAATTTGGAACGCCATCGAGGGATCGAACCCCGGACTGCCAACTTCTTGCTGAAATTGCCGCTCTTCCAACTGAGCTAATGACGTATTTTCTTTACCCCGGCCGCTGTTAATTAAATAACGGGCCGGGGTCATCAACACCAGGCGGGAAAACGTATCTGCTCCGGGAAACCCATCATCGCTGTTGCACGTTACCCTGCCCGGTGTTTTAGCTTACAGCGCGACGACGTTCGCGGCTGATGGGCCTTTCATCCCTTGTTCGATGCTGAATTCAACCTGCTGGTTTTCTTCCAGGGTTTTGAAATCATTGCTCTGGATGGCAGAGAAGTGCACGAACACGTCTTTGCTGCCGTCAGCCGGAGAAATAAAACCAAAACCTTTACCCGCGTCGAACCATTTTACTGAACCTGTCATTTTAGTAGACATAGAAATTTCCTTTCTGTTTTTTTAGGCCGCCATAATGGCGAAAGAGGTCTGTTTTTTTTAGTGAGAAATTATGGGGCGCTAAAAGAAGAAATTTCGCTGAAGAAGGGGTATCTGAAGATATCGCTAAGACGGAGAATCGCTTGACTCAAATTGCTTTCAAAAATCTGTACTACAAACCGAGAACGCTATTTACACATAATTAACAGGCATTAGCAAGCGCTATTTATTAAAGACTTTTTATACTGCCTGAAAATAACTGCGCGGCGCGTTATCCCTGCCCCCGCTTTTGCCCATGGCGGCAAAAGGTGCCATCGCCTTTTTTTCTGCCCGGCAAATTTGTTAAACGCCAGTGTTAAAGGCGGGATGCCTGAGGTTAATGTTAAAAGTATGTTGTAACTATGAAGCAGCACGTAAACGGGGATATTGCCCCGGCAACACCGGGGCACCGTCCCTTACGCCGGGATACGCAGTTTCTGGCCCGGATAGATTTTATCGGGGCTGGAAAGCATCGGCTTGTTGGCTTCGAAAATCTTGTTGTACTGGTTGGCATCACCGTACATTTTCTGCGAGATTTTGCTCAGCGTATCGCCGGACACCACATTATAAAATTGCGACGCCGGTTCAGCCGCGGCGCTGGTCACCTGGTCTTCTACCTCGCTGATGCCGTGCACGTTACCGGCTGCCACCAGGATCTTCTCTTTCTGCTCCTGGGTCAGGCCGTCGCCGGTTACTACCGCTTTATTGCCGTCCACTTTCACATCTACTTTGTCACTGCCCGGCAGATTCAGTTCGTTGATGTGTTTTTTCAGGGCATCACTGGCCTGCGATTCGTTGCCTTTTACCGCATCCCACAGTTTTTCACCCGCATCTTTCACAAAATCAAAAAGTCCCATGCCTTACTCCTGGTTATGACGAAGAGTGTTAAACGTAGCAAAGATTTACCCCTTCAGCCGGTTGGCGCGGCAAACCCGCGCCGTTTTCCGGAGGAATCTGACCCAGGGCCTGCCCTTACCCCGCCTGGTAAAGCGGGAACGCGCCGAACAGCAGGCCACCGGCCATCAGCGCCAGGCTGACCAGGATCCCCCACTTGATGGCGAACCGCTGGTGGTCACCGATGTCCACTTTCGCCAGCCCCACCAGCAGGTAAACCGACGGCACCAGCGGGCTGAGCAAGTGGAACGGCTGGCCGATAATCGAGGCACGGGCGATCTGTTCCGGGGTAATGCCGTAGCTGGCAGCCGTCTGCGCGATCACCGGCAGGATGCCGAAATAGAAGGCGTCATTCGACATAAAGAAAGTGAACGGCAGGCTGACCAGCGCGGTAAACACCGCCAGATAGGGGCCGAAACTGTGGGGGATGATCGCCAGCAGGCTTTTGGCCATCGCGTCCACCATGCCGGTGCCGGAGAGGATACCGGTAAACACCCCAGCGGCGAAAATCAGTGAGGTGACGGCCAGCACATTCCCGGCATGGGCACTGATCCGCGCTTTTTGCTGCGCCAGGGAGGGGTAGTTCAGCATCACCGCAATCGCGAACGCCAGCATAAACAGGATCTGGATCGGCAGCAGCCCGACCACCAGCAGCACCAGCAGCACCGTGGTCAGGACGAAGTTCGGCCAGAACATCCGCGGGCGGCGGTTGGCCTCGTTCTCTTCGGCATCCCCAAAGCCCAGATCGATGTTTTCCAAATGCTGGCTGTCGAGGCGCATCACCCCCAGCCGTTTGCGCTCACTCACCCCGAACAGCATCGCCAGCCCCACCAGCGTGACGCAGCCCAAGAGGATCGCCGGCAGCATCGGGATGAAAATATCCAGCGCGTCAATGTTCAGCGCTGCCGCCGCGCGGGCCGTCGGCCCGCCCCACGGCGAGAGGTTCATGATGCCGCTGGCCAGGTTAATCAAACAGGTCATCGCCAGCACATTCATGCCGAGTTTGCGGTAAAGCGGTAAAAACGCCGCCACGGCGATCATATAGGTGGTGGAGCTGTCGCCGTCGAGGGAGACCAGCAGGGTTAAAATGGCGGTGCCCATCAGCACTTTCAGTGGGTCGCCGCGCACTACCCGCAAAATGGCACGTACCAGCGGGTCAAATAACCCGGCATCAATCATCAAACCAAAATAGAGAATGGAGAACGTCAGCATCACGCCGGTCGGCGCCAGCGCCTTGACGCCGTTCAGCATCATCTCGCCCAGCCCGCTATAGAACCCACCCGCCAGTGCAAACAGGGTCGGCACAATAATCAGCGCAATCAGCGCTGACATCCGTTTTGTCATGATGAGATACATAAAGCAGGTCACCATCGAAAAACCAAGTATCGTCAGCAAAATCAGTTCCTCTTATCAGTGGCGAAATGGGCAACGAAACGGGGCGCGGCCGCGATGTTATGAAAATGTTTGTAAATAACCTTGTGATCGGTCATTTTATCGGCATTGGTTTACGGTTAACCCCTTGTTTATATTGAGTTAACCTCTTTGCAGCGTAGCAATGTTTTTTCGTGCAAACTTTTTTTAACAAAAAAAGGTGACAGCGATCATGCAGGAGAAAAGAATGAGGAAGGGAGTGTGACAGGGATCACGCATAAAAACGGCTAACGTCAGGCCTGCGGGGTGCCGGCCTGACAGCAGGTTGGAAACATCAAAAAGCCTTAAATCTGTACCAGGCCGCCATCCACAAACAGTTCAGCCCCGTTAATGTAGCTGGCGTCATCAGAGGCCAAAAACAGCACCGCGTTGGCGATCTCAGCCGGCTGGCCGACGCGCCCGGCCGGGATCGCCTCCACCATCTGCGCTTTGATCTCTGCGGCCTCCCCACCGCTGCCGAACAAGGTGTCCAGCCCGCTGGTATCCGTCACGCCGGGGCTTATCACGTTGACCCGGATGCGGCGTGCCTTGAGGTCGAGGATCCAGCTGCGGGCAAAGTTGCGCACTGCCGCCTTGGTGGCGGAGTAGACGCTGAAGGCCGGGGTGCCGGCGATGCTGGTGGTTGACGAGGTCAGCACCACTGCCCCGCCGTCACGCAGCAGCGGCAGCGCCTTTTGCACCGTAAACAGCACCCCTTTCACATTGGTATCGAATGTCTGCTGATAGTGCGCTTCAGTAATCGCCCCCAGCGGCGCAAATTCCCCGCCCCCGGCGTTCGCCACCAGCACATCAATATGGTGATGTTTCTGCTGCACCGCGTCATATAACCGGTCAAGGTCGGCGAGCTGGCTGACGTCCCCTTGTACCCCGGTCACATTACCGCCGATGGTTTTCACCGCGGCGGCCAGTGTTTCCTCACGGCGGCCGGTGATAAACACCGCTGCGCCCTGGTCAGCAAAGTCTTTCGCGGTGGCCAGGCCGATACCGCTGGTGGCGCCGGTCACCACGACCACTTTTTGAGCAAATGTCGTTTTCATCGTATTTCTCCGCTATCCGTTGGGTTGTTGAAAATGAGACTATCACCGCCACGACTGGGCAAAAAGCCAGCAAAAATGGGTTGTATCGTTCTGTTTATGGAACACTGGGAGGGTGGGTGCGCAATGATCTGAATGACTACCGCTACTTTGCGGAGGTGGTGGCGCACGGCGGGTTCGCCGCCGCCGGGCGGGCATTGCAGGAGCCGAAATCCAAACTCAGCCGCCGCATCGCCAACCTGGAGACGCGCCTCGGAATACGGCTGATTGAACGTACCAGCCGCCGTTTCCGGGTAACCGAGGTGGGGCAGGCGTTTTACCTGCGCTGCCGGGCGATGTTGCTGGAGGCGGAACAGGCCGACGCGGTGATTGCCGAAACCCAGGCTGAGCCGCACGGCGTGGTGCGGTTCAGTTGCCCGACCGGCATGGTGGAGGTGGTGTCACCGCTTATCACGGCCTTTCTGCACCGTTACCCCAAAGTCAGGCTGCAACTGCTCGCGCTGGATCGTGCCGTGGATTTGATTGAGGAGCGGGTGGATGTGGCGCTGCGCATCCGCATCGCGCTGACCAGCGATGCCGAGCTGATCATGCGGTCGCTCGGGGAATCACGCCGTATTCTGGTGGCCGGTCGACAGTGGGCGAACCACGCCGGCAAGCCGATCAGCGCCCTCGCCGGCCTGCCGACCCTCGCCACCCAGGATGAGCCGGGCGAGGTGGTGTGGGAACTGGAATCCACGGCAGGCGATACGCACACCCTGCGCCATGCCCCGCGCATGACCTGCAGTGATTTCGCGGCAGTGCGTGCGGCGGCCATTCAGGGGCTGGGCGTGGCGTTTCTGCCGGATCACAGCTGCCGTGAGGCACTGGCGCAGGGCGGGCTGATCCGCCTCTGGCCCGACTGGCACAGCCAGGCCGGGCGGGTGCATCTGGTGTTTACCACCCGCCGCGGGCTGCCCCCGGCAGTGCGGGCGTTTATCGACTGCCTCGCCGGGGGGTTCCCGGCCGGGGCGCTGAGTGACAAAGCGGGCTGAGTCTGAAAAGGCCTGCTTATGCGCCAACCAGCTTGCAACCTGCCCAAAAACCAGCGAAAGATAAAGCCCCCCGTTTTTGCAAGGAGACGCCCATGTCTGCCCCGCTTTCGATTGGCTTTTTGCTGTTCCCCCACCTTACCCAGCTTGACCTGACCGGGCCGTATGAGGTGTTTGTGCGTGCGCCGCATACCCGCGTGCACCTGATCTGGAAAACCCGTGACCCGGTCACGGCAGACCGCGGCCTGGGCCTGCTGCCGACCACCACCTTTGCGGACTGCCCGGATCTGGATGTGCTCTGCGTGCCCGGCGGGCCGGGGCAGATTGACCTGATGGAGGATGAGGAGACGCTCGCCTTCCTGCGCCGGAAAGCGCAACAGGTGCGGCTGATTACCTCGGTCTGTACCGGCTCGCTGGTGCTGGGCGCGGCCGGGCTGTTGCAGGGCTACCGCGCCACCAGCCACTGGGCGTCGCTGGACCAGCTCGCGCTGCTGGGGGCCGAGCCGGTGGCGGAACGCGTGGTGCATGACCGCAACCGCATCACCGGCGCGGGCGTGACTTCCGGCATCGATTTTGCGCTGCATGTGGTGGCGGAAATCTATGGCGCGGAAGCGGCCCAGCTGATCCAGCTGCATATGGAGTATGACCCGGCCCCGCCCTTCTCCGCCGGTTCCCCGCGCAGCGCCTCCCCGGCCCTGCTGGACGCCGCCCGTGCACAGAGCGCGGCCTTTGTGGCAAAACGCCGCACCGTCACGGAACGCGCCGCGGCCGCCCTGCACCGTCCAGACAAGGAGTCATAAGTTGAGAACCCAAAAGCGATGCATGGGCTATGTGGCGATCGTGGTGGATGATTACGACCGCGCCATCGCCTACTACACCGAAAAACTGGGCTTTACACTGGTGGAAGACACGCCCCAGCCGGGCAAGCGCTGGGTGGTGGTGACGCCCAACCCGGACAGCGACTGTCATCTGCTGCTGGCGCGCGCCTCAAATGAACGCCAGGCGGGCTTTATCGGCGATCAGTGCGGCGGGCGGGTGTTCCTGTTCCTTCAGACCGATGACTTCTGGCGCGACTACCATGCCATGAAGGCGAACGGCGTACACTTCTGCGAGGAGGCGTATGGCCTGGTGGTGGTGTTTGAAGATCTCTACGGCAACCGCTGGGATCTCTACCAGAACGCCTGACGCCCCTACATCAGGTGGCGCAGCAGCCCGGTGGCCACCACGCTGATGACCACCACCGGCAACAGCGAAAAGCGCATTGCGGCCAGCAGGGTGATCGCCAGCGCCAGGATCTCAGCAGGCTCGCGGGTGACGAAATGCGGGGCGATCACCGTGATCAGCACGCAGCCCGGCGCGGCTTCCATCACGGCGCGGGTGCGCGGGCCAAGCGTACGGTCACGCAGCAGCAGGTAGCCGCCAATCCGCGTCAGGTAGGTGCTGACAGCCATCAGCAGGATAGTCAGGAGGGTGGCGGTGCTCATGCTTTTTTCCCCACCAGCAGAATGGCGGCGATGCCGCTGAGCGCCCCGGCCGGCACATAGTAGGCCGTACCGGGAAAGAGGTGCCAGGTGATCCCGGCGCTCACCAGGCTGACCAGCCACGGCAGCGCCGCACGGGTGCCGCGCCACATGCCTTTGAGCAGCACCAGAAACACCGCCGGGAACGCCATATCAAACCCAAAGCGGGTGATGTCCCCCAGCAGCGGGCCAACCAGCACCCCCGCCCCGGTAGAGAAAACCCAGAGCAGCCAGAGCGCACCCGCCACCCCGGCATAAAAGCCCATGCTCAGCGCCGGGGCCAGCCCGCGGGCGCGGCGATCCAGGGCGTCCGCCATACCCATCGCCCAGCACTCATCACACATGAAAAACAGCGCAGGCAGAGCCTTCCGGGCGGGAAGATGGTGCAGGTAGGGCGCGAGCGACGCCCCCATCAGCAGGTGGCGGCTGTTCACCAACAGGCTCACCAGCACAATGGTCAACAGCGGCGGCGGTGACGCCCAGAGCGCAATGGCGGCAAACTCCGAGCCACCGGCGAAGTTCAGCCCGGTCAACAGCGACAGCCCGGCCGCCGTGAACCCTTTTTGCGCGGCCTGCGCGCCGAGCAGCAGCCCGAACGGCAAGATGCCGATCATCACCGGCAGCGCGGCCACCACGCCCCGGAAGACCTCATCGGAAACGCGGGTCGCGGGTGATACCCTGATGCCTGACATGGCTCCCTCCTGTTAATAATCCCGTGTGAACCCCGTGCGGGCGGATGCCCTGACGGCGACGCAGTATAGCGCAGGCGCAACATTTTTTTAACACTCAAGAGGGGGTAGACGCGGGGGGAAGCACCGCAGGAAAAGGACGAGGGAAAGGTGAAGGGGGGAAGGTAAAGGGGAAAGAAATCGCGGCAAAAGGTCGCCCTTCTGCCGCGCTACGCTTATTTCTCGGTGCCGAAGCCCTGTTTGATCACAGCCGGCAGCACGTTCGGGAAATAGATATGTTTATAATACCCACCCACGCTCTCACTCCAGCTGTCGCCGTCTGTGCGGCCAATGGTTGCCCAATGCTGCTGGATTTCCTGGTTATAACGGGCGATCAGTGCCGGCATACCCTCTTTCTGATAGGTCTCTTCATGGCGGAAGGTCTCCATCGGCAGGCGTGGCTTCTGGTGCGCCGGTTCATCGACGTAGCCCAGCGCCAGGCCGACCACCGGGAAGGTCAGGGACGGCAGCGCCAGCAGGTCAATCATCTCGTCCGGGCTGCGGCGGATACCGCCAATCGGCACCACGCCCAGCCCCGCGGAGCGGGCGGCCGTCATCGCGGAGGCCAGCGCAATACCGATGTCAGTGCAGCCGGAGACCAGGCTCTCGATGCTCTGGTGGGCGATCTGCGTCTCGCCGTTCATGGCAATCGCCTGTTCACTTTTATGCATATCCAGCACAAAGGTGAGAAACACCGGCGCCTGGGCAATCCACGGCTGGCCACCGGCGATCCCGGCAATCTGGCGGCGGCGGGCGCTGTCACGCGTCACAATCACCGACACCTGCTGGGAGTTCACCGAGGTCGGTGCACGGTATGCGGACGCAATAATCGCATCCAGGATCTCGTCAGAAATGGCAGTGTCGAGGAAACTTCTTTCACTGCGATGGCGGGTCAGGGTGTCAATAACGGAATTCATAGTACTCTCCACGGTGTCTTGCCCGTCACCCTACTATTATTCCTAGCCTGATAATTGTTTCGTTGTGCGATGGAAAACCAGGTGAAAAAGCCACATCACCGCCCGGCGGTTTCGCCCAATAAGCAGGTTATCAGCAGGTTAACTCTCGGTAACAGCCGCCGGATCGGCTACGATACCTGACCAGAGCACGGAGGGAGCACGGCGGGTGACCAGAAAAGCAACACGGAGCGAGGTGCCGGCGCTGGGCGCGCTGGATCGGCAGGCCGGGCAACTCAGCCGCCAGTTAACGCAGGCCCTGCGGCAGGCCATCCACAACGGCAGCCTGCAACCCGGCGAGATGCTGCCCTCCACACGCAGGCTGGCGCAGGCGCTGCAACTGGCGCGCGGCACCGTCACCGAGGCGTATGAGCAACTGGTGGCGGAGGGGTTTCTGGTGTCGCGCCGTGGCTCAGGCACCTGCGTCACCCCGCTTCAGCAGGCCGCGCCGCCGCCCGCCTGTGTTCCGCCTTGCGCCGCCCCGCCCCTGTCTGCCCAGGCGCACGCCTTTGCCCAGGCCGCCGGACGCATCGTCACCCTGCCCGCTGCGCCGTTTGCCGTCTCTGAGCCGGTCGGGGCCGCCGCGCCGGATGAGGTCTGGCGCACACTGGGCAACCGCCTGCGCAGCCGGGGCGCGGGCGCGCCCGCCGGTTATGCTGCCCCGCATGGCGCGTGGCCATTGCGTCAGGCGGTGGCGGAGTACGTGCGCACCTCCCGGTCGGTTCAGTGCTCGCCGGAACAGGTGATCATCACCGCCGGGATCCAGCAAGGGCTGGCGCTGTCTGCCCAGATACTGCTGGACGCCGGTGACGCGGCCTGGGTGGAGGATCCGGGTTACCCAGGCATCACCGCCCTGTTTGAGAGCGCCTGCCGTGACCGCCGGATGGTCCGCGTGCCGGTGGATGCCGAAGGGCTGGATGTACAGGCCGGTCAGGCGCTCGCCCCACATGCACGGGCAGCATTCGTGACACCGTCACACCAGTATCCGCTGGGTATGCCGATGAGCATGTCGCGCCGCAACGCCCTGATTAGCTGGGCCAGGGCGCAACAGGCGTGGATTGTGGAAGATGATTACGACAGCGAATTCCGCTACACCGGCCACCCGTTCCCCGCGTTGCAGGGGCTTGCGCCGTCACAGGTGATTTACCTCGGCACCTTCAGCAAAATCCTGTTCCCCTCGCTGCGCCTTGGGTATGCCGTGGTGCCGGATGCGCTGATTGATGCCTTTTGCGGCGCACGGCTGCTGATGGACCGGCACCCGCCGGGGGCGGACCAGACGCTGCTGGCGGCGTTTATGGCAGAGGGGCATCTGGCGCGCCATATCCGCCGTTTACGCACGCTGTATGCGGAGAAGCATCATGACCTGAACCGCGCGGTGGCGGAACAGATTGACCCGGCGCTGGCCTGGCTCCAGCCCTGCGATCAGGGTATGCACCGGGTGCTGTGGCTGCGGGAAAGCGATGACCGCGAGGTGCTGCCGCGGGCGCTGGCGGCCGGGGTGGCGGTGCGCGCCATCTCGCCGATGTACGCTGACGGCCGCGGCCGCAGTGGGCTGCTGCTCGGGCTGGGCGGGTATTCGCGTGAGCAGGTGGACGCCGCCGCCCGCACACTGAACCGCATATTGCTCGCGACACGGAACAAACCGTCAGTGTGAGCAGCGTCTGGCAGTGAGCACGCAGGCCATCACCCCGGCCATTACCGCGATCATCGCCGGTTCAACCGCCTCGTGCAGCAACCACCCGGCCAGCGCCAGCCCGAAGAAGGGTTGCAGCAACTGCAACTGGCCAACGGCGGCAATCCCGCCCTGCGCCAGCCCGCGATACCAGAAAATAAAGCCTATCCACATGCTGAACAGCGACACATAACCCAGCGCTGCCCAGGCTTCACCCCGCGCCGGGGGCCAGCCGGCGGGCACGGTCACCAGCATCAGCAATAAGGCAAACGGCAGGGCGAACACCAGCGCCCAGGAGATCACCTGCCAGCCGCCGAGCGTGCGCGACAACACCGCCCCTTCGGCGTAGCCCAGGCCGCACAGCACTATCGCCGCCACCATCAGCAGATCCCCTGATGACAGCCCGCCCACGCCCTGACGCAGCGCAAAGCCCGTCACCAGCGCCGCCCCCAGCGCGGAGAAGAGCCAGAACGCCGGGCGCGGCCGCTCACCGCCGCGCAGCACGCCAAACAGGGCAGTGGCCAGCGGCAGCAGGCCGATGTAGACCAGTGAATGGGCCGAGGTGGTGTGTTGCAGTGCCAATGCCGTCAGCAGCGGAAACCCCACCACCACCCCGGCGGCGACCGTGGCCAGCGGCAGCCATTGCGCCCGCTGCGGCGCGCGCTGGCGCAACAGCAGCAACGCCGGGCCGGCCAGCAGTGCGGCAATCACCGCCCTGGCGGCCGTCAGGAACAGCGGGTCAAACGCCAGCACCGCCAGCCGGGTGGCCGGCAGCGACCCGCTGAAGATCAGCATTCCGATAAACCCATACAGCCACCCCTGCGCCACCCTTGCTGCGTTATCCGCCATACCGTTCCCCACGCCGTAAATGAAAATATCCTGTGCCTTCCTGCCATTCTGGCGCGCCTGACGGCACAGCGTCAGAGCCACTTTGCAGGGATTTCAGTGGGCCACTTTGCCGGGGGAAATTGAGCCGGGCGGGCAAACCGGTTAGGGTGGGAACCCCTTCAGACCATGGAACGCTGCGCATGGACACGTTGCTGACACCCCGTTTTACCCTGACCCGGCTGGCTGAACATGACTGGCCTTTTTTCCTGCAACTGCGGCAGGACAGCGCGATCATGCGTTATATGGCAGAGATTATTCCGGAGGCGGAAACACGGGCGTTATTTGAACAACGTTTGCAGCCCTGGGCACCGGGCGCGCCGCACCCGCTGGATTTTATTATCCGGGCGCACGGCAGTGACACGCCGCTGGGGAATATTGGATTACGCCACGGTGATGAGGGGCCGCACGTCGCGGAAGTCGGGTATACGGTCGCAGTGGCTGCCCAGGGGCGCGGCATTGCCGGTGAGGCATTGCAGGCAGTGTGTGACTTTGCCTTCCGGCAAGTGGGCATCCGCACCCTGAAAGCGGTGATCGTGGCGGAAAACGCGGCCTCGGCCAGGGTACTGGAGAAAAATGGGTTCCGGCGTGTGGCGGTGCTGAAAGCCAGCTACACCCTGCGGGGGCAGACCTATGATGACTGGGTTTATCAGCGGGTGCGGGAAGGGTGATGCCCACGGCTGAGGGTATGCGGTACCCTGCAAAAAAACAGGGGCAGAAGCGCCAACACCGGCGCGGCTGCCCCATCGACAGAAAAGGTCGTCATGGCCCGGCAGGCCACGGCTTACGCCTCTTCCGTCACGATCACGAATGCCCCGGTTTCTTTCTTCACTTCCGCGCCGGCATCTGCACAGGCAGAGGCGAGCCGGAAAAATTCATCACTGCCAATATTCCAGTCGAGCCGGATATAGCGGTGTTGCCCGGAATGCAGCATCTCAAGTGCTTCATTGACACCCTCGGCCGATGCGCCATTCCCTGAAGTCTTCAGTTCTGTCATTTTTTCTTCCTGAGCAACTTTCTCAGCCCCCGCAGTTCTTTGGCAGAGAGTGGTGGCTCAGCAGAGGTGTTCTCCGCCGGGGCGCTGCCCGCCTCAATGGTCTCTTCCACGTTGTCCTGATATTCGGTGCCGTCCACCTCATCAGCGCTCGGTGCGGTGCCGCTGAGCGCCTCGTCCAGCAGGGCGGCCGTTAACTGGCTCAGGCTGAGGCTTTTCTCTTCTGCCTCTGTTTTGAGCTTCTCTTTTAACTCAATCGGTATCTTAACGGTCAGACTGGTGATTTCACTCATGTACAACTCCGTAACATTAAATTAAATGACAGCAACAATGATGAAAACAAACCGGCAACGTGCCGCTAACAGTGTAAACGATTACCGCAATCGATAGCGTATCTATAAGAAAAATCAGAGTGATCCCCTGTGCAAAGGGCAGGAAAAAAGGCAGGGCGAGGGGGGGAAACACGAAAGGTGGGCGCGGAAAAGGGCGGTTTCCGCGCAGGGCGCGCGGTCAGAGGCCATCCACAATGGTGATCATCGCGTCAGCGACGCCGGCGCGCCTGGCCCGTGCCTGCTGGTACGCCTCTGAGTGGTAACAGGCCAGCGCCGTGGGGTAATCGTCAAATTCAATCACCACATGTTTGATGAAGGCTGCCCCTTCCAGCGTTTCAGCCTGGCCGCCCCGCGCCAGGAAGCGGGCGTTAAACTGGCGGAATGCGTCGGGGGCCAGCGCCATATAGTGCTGATACTGTGCGGGATCATGAACAGTGACGTGGGCAATCCAGTAGGCGGACATCGGGTTACTCCTGCTCAGTTAAAATGCGTTTCGCCAGTTCAGCGGCTTCCGTGAGGTGGGCCAGCACCTCGTTGCGCGCCAGATCGGCGTCATTTTTATCAATCGCATCATAGATGCGTGACATGCGCTCAAAGCCCGCGACACGGCGCTCATGGCTTTTCAGCGTCAGGGCGCGCAGGCGGCTGATGCGGCTGTTAAGCCGCTGCACAATTTCCCAGGCGATGGTGTGGTTGGCAACCTGGAAAATGGTTTCGTAAAACGCCTGGGAGGCCTCAACCCGCCGGATGTCATCATGCTCGTTGGAGGCCTCGGCGATCTGCATCAGTTTTTGGTGCAGCCGCTGTTTGTCATGCGGTTGCGCCAGCCGGGCGCAGTCGTGCGCCGCCTCCTGCTCCAGCAGCATCCGGATGGCGTAAATCTGCTCCGCCACCTGCCAGGTCAGCACCGCCACTATCGGCCCCTTTTTCGGCAGGTTCTCAATCAGCCCTTCGGCTTCCAGGTAGCGGATCACCTCCCGGACCACGCTGCGGCTGACGCCCAGCTCTTCACTGAGTGTCCGCTCCACCAGCCGGTCACCCGCTTCAAAATACCCGGCGATAATCGCCTGGCGCACTTTGGTCAGCGCCAGTTCACGCAGGGTTTGCGGGGTATTCTCTATTTTTAATGAATGGTTTGGCAGCATGGGCTTCTCTTTGATGAGCGGAATTTTTAACGTATACGTAACAATAAGGGGCGGGCGTCCGCCTCGTCCTGACCGCCTGCTGGTTAACTATTAGCACTGTTTCGCCTGCTTTGGCAATCCTGGTATGCCATATGCCATCCGATTAACTGCATGGCGTCTTTACCGGCACCTGACGGGAAACTGCCGGAAATCCGCGCCAGTTCACAAATCTGTTATTTCGCCGGAATGCGCAAATTATCACCACCCAGCCAGCCCGACCATGTAAAATATCCCGCTGATAAATATCGACAATTATTTTACATACTGCCGCTTTCTTCGCCTTTCCCCTCCTGCACCTGTTAGTCCGGTAAACCGGTATTTCTGAAACAGCGTTGGCGGGTTAAACCCGCCTGCTGCCGGGGTTTGCCTGCTGTAGATGCCGCCCTTTTCAGAAAATTTTAAGTATTCCGTATGATGGTATACCAACTTTTGACATACAACGAAGCCCGGTGCTATACCTCGTCTCACGCCACAGAGAGTTAACATTTCATTTACTTTTGGAGGTTGTTCCATGCATCCGGATATCCGTAAGACACTGGTTTCTACTGAGACGATCTATTCCGACGGCGGCAAGGCAGCCGGCCAGCCGCTGGTGATGATCGCGGCCGCAGCCGTGGTGAAAAATCCGTGGGCCGGGCAAGGCTTCGTTGAAGATCTGGCACCAAAAATCCGCGAGATGGCCCCGGTGCTTGGCGAGCTGCTGACGGCGTTGATCATCAAAGAGGCCGGGTCGGGCGAGCAGGTTCAGGCGTTCGGCAAAAGTGCCGTGGTGGGGCTGGACGGCGAACTGGAACACGCCTCGGCGCTGATCCACACCCTGCACTTCGGCAACCATTACCGCTCGGCAGTCGAGGGGAAAAGTTACCTGGCGTTCAACAACACCCGCGGCCCGGCCAACTCCCCGATCCTGATCCCGATGATGGGCAAAAACGACGAGGGCAGCCGCGAACACTACCTGACGTTCCAGTTCAACATCAATGATGCCCCTTTCAGTGACGAAATCGTCATTGCGTTGGGCGCAGCGCTGGGCGGCAGGCCACACCACCGTATCGGCAACCGTTACCTTGACCTGAAAGAGTTAGGCCATGATCCGAAAAACCCAGCAGCTGTCTGAGATAAACCTCCGGGTCAGCTATCTGGAAGCGGGCCAGGGCGCGCCGCTGGTGCTGATCCACGGGGTCGGGATGAACGCGGAATCCTGGTATCCGCAGATGGCGGCGCTGAGCCGCCACTTCCGGGTGCTGGCGGTGGACATGCCGGGGCACGGTGAAAGCGAGGGCTTCCGCCACCCCGCCGCCCTGAACGAGTACGTCGCGTGGCTGGCAGCGTTCCTGCGTACCCAGCCGGAGGCGCGTTTTGCCGTGGCGGGTCACTCGATGGGCGCGCTGATCACCGCCGGGCTGGCGATCGACTGCCCGGCGCTGGTGAGCCACGCGGTAGTGATGAGCGGGGTGTTCCGCCGCAGTGACGCGGCCCGCGCCGCCGTCGTGCAGCGCGCCGCTGAACTCGCCGCCGGGCAGGGAGAGATCGACTCGCCGCTGGCGCGCTGGTTCAGTGACGCGCCCGGCGAACAGCCACTGCGCCGCCAGGTGGGCGACTGGCTGCACCGGGTTGACCGGCAAGGCTACGCCTGCGCCTATCAGGCGTTTGCCGGGGGCGACCAGCTCTACGCCGACCGCTGGCAGGCGATCCAGTGCCCGGTACTGGTGCTGACCGGCGAACAGGATGCCAACTCCAGCCCGGCAATGGCCCGGCAGATGGCCCAGGCCGCCCCCCACGGGCGGGCGGTGATTATTGAAAACGCCCGGCACATGGTCACCCTGACAGACGCAGAGCGGGTCAACGCGGAACTTCTGGCGTTTCTCCGCCCTGCCCCTGCACCGGTTGCCCGGCAGACCACACGAGAAGGAGTGACAGATGGACGCAGATAAACGCAGACAATTACGTGACGCTTTCGGCGCTTTTATGACCGGCGTCACCGTCGTGACCACCACGGGTGATCACGGCCAACCGCTTGGCTTTACCGCCAATTCCTTCTCCTCGGTGTCGCTGGAGCCGCCGTTGCTGCTGGTCAGCATTGACAAGCGTTCGGCCAATTTTGCCCAGTTTACCGGCTGCGGCCACTTCGCCATCAATGTGCTCGCCGAGCAGCAGAAAGAGACCTCAAACATTTTTGCGCAGAAAATTGAGGATCGCTTCGCGCTGATCGACTGGCACCCGGCTGCTTCCGGTGCGCCGCTGATTGACGGCAGCTCCGCCTGGTTTGACTGCCGCCTGCATCAGGTGGTGGATGCCGGTGACCACGCCATTTTGATCGGGGAAGTCGGGGCGTTCGGCTCCAGCGGCACCGCCGGGCTGGGTTACTACCGCGGTGCCTATTTCACCCCGTTCCATAACGCCGAATCCCTGATCACCAACCCGGAAGTGGTGGTCAGCGCGCTGATTGAATCCAACGGCCGGGCGGTGATGGTCAGACAGCAGGATGGCGGCTACGCCCTGCCCGCCCGCACCGTCGGCGGCCAGGGCGTCAGTGACACCCTGGCCGCACTGACCCGCGATCTGTCTCTGAACGCCAGCCCCGGCTTTGTCTATTCGATTTACGACGAGCGCCCCAAAAACCGCCAGCACATCGTGTTCCTGTGCGCCCTGCCGACCGATGCCGCAGAGGCACAGCCGCCGCTGCACCAGGCCGAGTGGTATCCCCTGAGCAATCTGGCCGGTTTGCCGATTGCCGACTCCGCCCTGAAATCGCTGATGAACCGTTTTGTCAGGGAACATGCGGTGGGTAATTACGCCATCTATTACGGCGATGAACAACGCGGCAGCCTTAAACATTTCGCCGGCTGAACGCCGTGAGGACGCAACCATGAAACTCTCTTTATTCGTTCATATGGAAAGAATTTCCCCCGATGAGCCGCAGGAAACGCTCTACAACGAGATGATGACGCTGTGTGAAATCGCGGATCGCGGCGGTATGCACGCTATCTGGACGGGTGAGCACCACGGCATGAATTTCACCATCGCCCCCAACCCGTTTATCAACCTGGTGGACATCGCCCACCGGACATCCAGGGTTCGCCTGGGCACCGGCACCGTGGTCGCCCCGTTCAACCACCCGATCCGGCTGGCCGGGGAAGCGGCGATGACTGACCTTATCACCGGCGGGCGGCTGGAGCTGGGCATCGCACGCGGTGCGTACAGCTTCGAATATGAACGCCTGATGCCGGGGCTGACGGCCTGGGAGGCGGGCCAGCGGATGCGTGAGCTGATCCCGGCGGTGCAGAAGCTGTGGCAGGGCGATTACGCCCACCAGGGGGAGTTCTGGTCATTCCCGTCGACCACGTCCGCGCCGCAACCGGCCAAAGACGCCGCACCGCCGATCTGGGTGGCAGCGCGTGACCCGAACAGCCATGAGTTTGCCGTGAAAAATAACTGCAACGTACAGGTGACGCCGCTGCATCAGGGCGAGGAGGAGATTGTCCGGCTGGTGACCTGCTTCAAAGAGGCCTGCCGGGCATTCCCACCGCCTGCCCCGCTGAAAATCATGCTGCTGCAACATGGCTATGTGGCGGAGGATGAGGCCGACGCGCAGCAGGCCGCCACCGAATTTAACCGCTTCTACAACTATTTCGGTGCCTGGTTCAAGAATGAGCGCCCGGTCACGCAGGGGCTGATCCAGCCGCTGACCGACGAGGAGATTGCGGCCAACCGTTACTACTCCGCCGAGGCCATGCGCACCAACCTCGCCATCGGCACCGCCAATGACCTGATCGCCCGCCTGAAACATTATGAGGCACTGGGCTATGACGAGTTCGCGTTGTGGATCGACAGCGGGATGCCGTTTGCCCGCAAAAAAGCGTCACTGGAGCGTTTTATTCACGGCGTGCTGCCCGAATTTCACTGAGGAACCCTGATGGAATCGTTCAAACTCTATATCGACGGCCGCTTTGAGGCGGGCAGCGCCTGTTTCACCTCGCTGAACCCGGCCACGGAGCAGCCCTGGGCGGAGATTGCCGAAGCGCAGGCAGAGGACGTCAACCGGGCGGTGGCCGCCGCGCACCGCGCTTTCCATGACGAACGCTGGCGCGGCCTCACCGCCGGTGCGCGCGGCAAATTGCTGCTGCGGCTGGCGGATCTGCTGGAGCAGAACGCCGGGGAACTGGCGCGGCTGGAGACGCTCGACACCGGCAAAATCATCCGGGAAACCCGCGCCCAGGTGGCGTATGTCGCGGAGTATTACCGCTATTACGCCGGGCTGGCGGACAAGATGGAGGGCCGCACCCTCAGCATCGACAAACCGGACATGGAAACCTGGGTCACGCGTGAACCCGTGGGCGTGGTCGCGGCGATCATCCCCTGGAACAGCCAGCTGTTTTTATCGGCCGTGAAAATCGGCCCGGCGATCGCCGCCGGCTGCACGCTGGTGGTCAAGGCCGCGGAAACCGCCCCGGCCCCGCTGCTGGCGTTTGCGCGCCTGATCGACGAAGCCGGGTTCCCGCCCGGCGTCTGTAACATCATTACCGGCTTCGCCGCGACGTGCGGCACGGTGCTGACCACCCACCCGCTGGTGGACCACATCGCCTTTACCGGCGGCCCGGAAACGGCAAAAAGCATCATCCGCAACAGTGCGGAAAACCTGGCGCGCACCTCGCTGGAGCTGGGCGGCAAATCACCGTTTATCGTGTTTGAGGATGCTGACCTGGCGAGCGCCGCCAATGCGCAGGTCGCGGCGATCTTCTCCGCCTCGGGCCAGAGCTGCGTGGCCGGCTCCCGGCTGCTGGTGGCAGAAAGCATCAAAGACGCGTTTCTCGAGGCGCTGACGCAGAAGGTGCGCAACATTGTGATTGGCTGCCCGCAGCAGCCGGAGACCCAATTCGGCCCGCTCTGCACCCCCCAGCAAAAAACGCGCATCCACCAGCGGGTCACGCAGTCACTGGAACAGGGCGCGCGGCTGGTCACCGGCCATTACGACCTGGATCGCCCCGGTTATTACTACCCGCCAACCATCCTCGACTGCTCGGCCCAGCCGCAGGCCGTGTGCGTGACGGAGGAACTGTTCGGCCCGGTACTCTCGGTGCTGACCTTCCGTGATGAGGCCGAAGCGGTGCGCCTGGCGAATGACACCGGGTATGGGCTGGCGGCCGGGGTGTTTACCCAGAACCTGACCCGCGCCCACCGCGTGACGCGCCGTCTGCGCACCGGCGTGGTGTGGCTCAACACCTACCGGGCGGTCTCCCCGCTGGCCCCCTTTGGCGGCTACGGCAAATCGGGCTTTGGCCGTGAAGGCGGCATGGACGCGGCGCTGGAGTACACCACCACCAAAACCGTCTGGTTACGCACCAGTGATGCGCCGATAGATGACCCGTTTGTGATGCGCTGACCCAGTGCGCAGGGCGGCGCGCCCCCGCCGCCCGCGTTATGCGTTTCAGGACGACACCGCCAGCCTGTTTCTGACGTCATCACCTGTTAAGGCAACCCTCGCCGGTTGTCAGGATGGCTGTGGGCTTTTTTCAGGGAATACCGCCTTACACCCGCTGTTTACACGCTGAAATCCTGATTTCCCGGAGGTTAGAATGAGTGCCCAGCCCGACCAGAATCGGTTAATTGAAAACAAGTCTGTTGATTACGTCCCGGCGTCAGAGCGCCACGGCCGCTCACGCAGCCTCTTTACGCTCTGGTTCTGCACCAACATTGCACCGCTTGCGGTGGTCACCGGGGCGATGGCCAGCCAGACGTTCCACCTCAGCATTGCCTCGGCGCTGACGGCGATTATCGCCGGGCACCTGTTCGGCGGGATTTTCCTGGCCCTGACGTCGGCACAGGGGCCGCAGGTGGGCATTCCGCAAATGGTACAGAGCCGGGCGCAGTTCGGCCGTTACGGTTCGCTGCTGGTGATTATCTTCGCCACCGTGATTTACCTCGGCTTCTTTATCTCCAATATCTCCCTGTCCGGGCGGGTGATTAACAATGTCATCCCGGCGTTGCCGCTCCCGGCCGCCACGCTCACCGGGGCAGTGGTCGCGACGCTGATTGGCGTGGTGGGGTACCACTTTATCCACCATATCAACAAGGTAGGTGCCTGGGTGATGGGCGCGGCGCTGCTGGGCGGGCTTTTGCTGATGCTGACCCAGCCGCTGCCGGCCGATTTCTGGCAGCGCGGCAGCGTCACCCCCGGCGGCTGGTTTGCCACCTTCTGCATCGGCGCGGTGTGGCAAATCAGCTTTTCGCCCTACACCTCTGACTATTCACGCTACCTGCCGGCCAGCGCCGGCATTGCGCGGCCGTTCCTCTGCACCTATCTGGGGGCGTGCTGCGGCACTATCCTGGCGTTTGTGTTCGGGCTGGTGGCGGTTAACCTGGTGCCCGGCAGCGATGCAATGGCCTCCGTCCGGCAGGCGACCGGCTGGCTCGGGCCGGTGCTGATGGGGCTGTTTTTGGTCAACATCATCTGCCATAACTCCATGAACCTGTATGGCGCGGTGCTCTCGCTGATTACCGCCGTTCAGACGTTCCGCCCGCACTGGACGCCGGATGCGCGTGTCCGGGTGCTGTTCTCCGCGCTGGTGCTGGCAGGCTCGGTGCTGACGGCCCTGGCGGCTTCCGCGCACTTCGTCACCTTTTTCCTGAACCTGATCCTGGCGTTGATCGCCGTGCTTATCCCGTGGAGCGTGATTAACCTGATCGATTTCTACCTGATCAATAAACAGCGCTATGACATCCCCTCGATTTTCAGCGCGGACGGCGGGCGTTACGGGCGGGTCAACACCCGCGCCTTGCTGGTCTATTTCGGTGGGATTGTGGTGCAGGTGCCGTTTGTGGAGAACGCCTTTTTCACCGGCCCCTATGCCAACCTGATCCCAGGGGTGGATATCTCCTGGATTATCAGCCTGGTGGTGACCAGCATCGCCTACCCGCTGTTCCACAGCCGCCATGATGTGCGGGTGCCCAGCGGCCGGGCGAGCAAAGCCTGAGAGCCGCCCCGCCCGGCTTTCCGCCCCGGCCATGCCCCTGCCCTTTGGCGGGGGCTTTTTTCAGCCCGCCGGCTTCTTTTTCCCGCTGGCTAAAGTTTCGGCAAAAACCCACCGATAACTTACCAGCAGGACGTTTATGTACAGGATGTCGCCTATGTGATAGCGCAACGCCGGGAGTGCCATAATGGCCGGAAAAGTACGACAGAAACACCCCATGAGTACCCGCACACAGATGCTGCTCACGGGCGCGTTAACCATCACCCTTGGGTTTGTGGTCACCATTGGTGTGCTGAGCTGGCAGTCAGGCCGCGAGCAAAAATTGCTGGCCGGGCAGTACCTGCAACAGATCGCCCAGTCCAGCGCCCTGCAAATCCAGCAGGAGCTGAGCTATGCCAGGGATGTGGCGCACAACCTGGGCCAGAGCCTGATCGCCCTGCCCGCCGCCGGGATAAAAGAGCGCGCCGCCGCCGATAAGCTGACGGAATACGCCCTGCGGGATAACCCTGATTACCTGTCGATGTCCGTGATTTTCGAACAGGATGCCTTCGACGGGCGCGACGCCGAGTTCGCCGCCCTGCCCGGCCAGGCACCGAACGGCCGCTACGCCTGGTTTGTCGACAAAAACCAGGCGGGCCAGTACGCGATGCACCCGCTGCTCTCCTATGCCACGCCCGGCCAGGGCGACTACTATCTGGTGCCGCAAAAGAGCCGCAAAGATACCCTCACCGAACCCTACACCTACGCCTATAACGGTGTGCCGACGCTGCTGACTTCCGTTTCGTCGCCGATCGTCAGTGACGGCAAACTCTGGGCGGTGGTCGCCTCCGACATCTCGCTGGCGTCGTTGCAGAAAAAAGTCGATCAGATAAAACCCTGGGAAGGCAGCGGCTACGCCATGCTGCTTTCGCATGGCGGCAAAGTGGTCTCCCACCCGGATAAAACGTTAGCGGGTAAAGTCTGGCCCGGCCGGGCCGATAACTTCACCGCGGACATCGTGCAACAACATGACGCGCGGCTGGACGAAGAGGTGATGGTGACCTGGCAACCGGTCACCATCGGCAACAGCGACCAGCCGTGGTACCTCGGCGTGGTGGTGCCGGTCAGCCAGGTGATGGCGGCCGCCAACCGGCAGTTAACCAATGCCGTGATCCTGATGGTGGTGAGCATCCTGCTGGTGAGCGCGCTGCTTGGGGTAATTTTCAGCCGCAAAGTGCTGCGGCCGATCGGCGGCGAGCCGTTGCAGGCTGCCACCATTGCGCTGGCGGTTGCGGAAGGCAAGTTGGATAACGCCATCCCGGTCAGTGCCGGTGACCGCAGCAGCCTGTTTTTTGCCCTGCACACCATGCAGGCGCAGTTGCGCGGTATTGTCGGCCAGCTGAAAGAAGCCAGCGACTCGGTGCGCCAGGGCGCAGGCGAGATTGCCGGCGGCAACCTGGATCTCGCCTCCCGCACGGAACAGCAGGCCGCCGCGCTGGAGGAGACCGCCGCCAGCATGGAGCAGATCACTGCCACCGTGAAACATAACGCCGCGAACACGCACCAGGCCACGGTATTGACGGAGAACGCCACCCGCATCGCCGGGCGCGGCGAGCTGCTGGTGAACCAGGTGGTGGAGACGATGACGCAGATTGATGACAGCGCCCGGAAAATCGGCGACATCACGGCGATCATCAACAGCATCGCGTTCCAGACCAATATCCTGGCGCTGAACGCTGCGGTGGAGGCCGCACGGGCCGGTGAACAGGGGCGCGGCTTCGCCGTGGTGGCCTCTGAAGTGCGCAACCTGGCGCAACGCAGCGCCACCGCCGCCACCGAGATCGCCGCGCTGATTGAAGAGTCCGGCCGCCGCGTCGGCAGCGGGGTGCAACTGGTGCACGATACCGGCAACACCATGCAGGAGATGACCCAGGCCGTCACGTCCATGCAGAGCATTATCAACGAGATCGCCACCGCCTCGGACGAACAGGCCAAGGGCATCAGCCAGGTGACGCTGGCGGTCAACGAGATGGACGGCACCACCCAGCAAAACGCCGCCCTGGTGCAGGAGATGTCTGCCGCGGCCAGCTCGCTGGAGGCGCAGGCGCAACAGCTCGCCCAGACAGTAGAGCAGTTCCGGTTGTCGGCCCAGCCTGCGTAACCGGCAACCGGATCGGTAGCTTGTCTGCGTGACAACGCGGCCACCCTGTCAGGTGGCCGCTTTTTTGTGCATGTGCGCCGGGCCGGTGATGCCTGCGTAACGGTTTTTGCCGGAACGCGTTATGCTGGGGGGATACGCCTCCTTTAACACAAATTATCTTTCCGGAGACAATGTTGGCCCTATTCCGTAACCGGTCCCCTGAACGCATCATGCGCGCGTGTTTGATGATTATCAGCGCGGCGGTGCTGTTCACCGGCACCTGGTCGCTCTGGCACTCCTGGCACGGCACCGTGCAGGATGCCGAGAAGGACGCGAAAAACCAGTCGCTGTCGCTCTCGCGGCAGGCGCAGGATACCTTTTTACAGGTGGAACTCACCCTGGAGGAGCTGGCGCGCAACGCAGACGCGATGTTTGCCGCGCCGTCCCATTTTGCCGGGCCGGGCGGGCTGCTGGCCATGCAGAAGAGCAAACTGCCGCAACTGAATGGGCTGTTCGTCTATGACGCGCAGGGGCGCTGGGTCACCACGACCGCGAAACACGTGCCGCCGCGGGCCAATAATGCTGACCGGGAATATTTTATCTGGCACCGTGAGCATAACGACGCGCTGATCCACGTCGGGCATGTGATCCGCAGCCGCTCCAGCGGGGAGCTGATCATCCCGGTATCCCTGCGCCTGAATGATGCGCAGGGGGCGTTCCGCGGCGTGGTGCTGGGCACGGTGAGAGTCGATTTTTTCCGCCACTTTTATGGCTGGTATGAGCAGGGGCCGAACGATCTGCTCGGGCTGCTGCACGCTGACGGCACCATCCTTTATATGCGCCCCTTCCCGGACAGCGTGATTAACCGCAGCCTGGCGCACAGCCCGCTGTTTACCCGCCTGCTGAAAAGTGCGCTCACCGGCACCCGCACCTGGAAAAACCGGGTGGACGGCGTAACGCGCCTGACGGGCTATGCCCGGCTGGAGCGCTACCCACTGGTGGCGGTGGCCGGTTATGACCGTAATGCCTTACAGCGCACCTGGTTCAGCAATAATGCGGTGATCATCATCCTGAACGGCCTGCTGCTGTTGCTGGTGATCGTGCTGGGCCTGCTGGGGTTGAGGCAGTTCAACACCACCTTGCGTAAACAGCGTGAGCTGCTGGAAGTGCGTGACGAGCTGACGCGGGTCAACCATACCTTGCAGGATCTGGCGCTGGTGGACGGCCTGACCGGCATCGGTAACCGCCGCCAGTTCGATTTTTATCTGGAGCAGTGCCTGCTGCGTGCGAAAGGGTCCGGGTTGCCGGTGTCGCTGGTGATGCTGGACATCGACTTTTTCAAAAACTACAACGATGCCTTTGGCCATGTTGCCGGTGACGAATGCCTGAGGCAGGTCGCGGAGATCCTCGACCACCTGCCGCGCCGCGGTGCCGACCGGGTAACCCGCTACGGCGGCGAAGAGTTCGCGCTGATCCTGCCGGGCACCGGCGCCGATGAAGCCAGACAGGTGGCGAAACGCGCACTGGCGGCCCTGCGCCGGGCGGCCCTGCCGCACAGCGCCAGCCCGTTGCCGGAAAAAATCGTCACCCTGAGCGGCGGCGTCAGCACCGCCCACCCCGGCGGCAGCGCCGATGAGCTGAAACGGGCGGCCGATGCCGCGCTCTATCAGGCCAAACGCGCCGGCCGTAACCGGATTATGGGTGCCGGGGTGGCGTCAGAGGAGGAACCGTGCTTCAGGGGCTGAACCACCTTACGCTGGCCGTTTCAGATCTGGCTGCCAGTATGCGTTTTTACCACGGGCTGTTAGGCCTGGAGATTCAGGCGCACTGGGAGAACGGCGCTTACCTGAGTTGCGGTCCGTTATGGTTGTGTCTCTCTTATGATGCGGCCCGCCGTCCGGTCGCTGCGGGAAACAGCGATTATACCCACTACGCGTTTACGATAGCGGAACAGGATTTCACGCCTTTCACTGAACGTCTGCGCACTGCCGGGGTAGTCATCTGGAAAGAAAACCGCAGTGAAGGGGAGTCCTTTTATTTCCTCGACCCCGATGGTCATAAACTGGAAATCCATGTCGGCAGCCTGGCCCAACGACTGGCGGCCTGCCGTCAGTCGCCGTATGCCGGGATGGTGTTTAAGGATGAGCCATAAAATCCGCCCGGCATGATGCCAGCAGTATCCAGCGCCAGCCGGGCCGTGTTGACCGCTTACCCCTCACTGAACTGCGGGATTTCCTCAATCCGGGTAAACAGGGTCAGCCCCAGTGATTGCCCGAGGCGCACATCCTTATCTGCCCCCGCTGATGCGCCGGGGAGGCGCAGGATCGCATCACAATGGCCGATCAACCGGTGCGCCACCGGGTAGAGGAACGCTTCGCTGATCTCATCCCCAATCCGGTTTGACCCGGCCGTCTGCGCCAGCGGCAGCGCCAGCCATTCGCCAATTACCGGCGTATGCCCGCGTTGGTAAACCGCCAGCGCCGCCTGCGCCAGTTTCGCCAGGTTTTCGTTAATCTGCGCGAGCGAACCGTCAGTGCCGCTTCTGACCGGGCCGGCAATCAGGATCATCATTCTTTTCATTATCATCTCCTAGAGCTTCGCATGAATTGCAAGGTAGTGAAGCAACATGATGGTTTTGGCATCCATGATGTCGCCGGTGTCGATCGCCTTCAGGGCGCGTTCAAACGGCCACTCCAGCACCTCGATGTCTTCGCCCTCCTCTATCACGCCGCCGCCCTCCCCGCGGCGATGGCGCGCCGTGTATTCGCCGATGAAAAAGTAGAGCTTTTCCGTCACGGAGCCGGGGCTCATATAGGCCTCGAACACTTTCTCGACCTTTGTGATTTGAAAACCGGTCTCCTCTTCCGCCTCCGCCATTACCCGCGCTTCCGGCGAGGCGTTATCCAGCAGCCCAGCCGCCGCCTCAATCAAAAAGCCGGAATGGCCGTTGATATACACCGGAAAACGGAACTGCCGGGTCAGCACCACAGTGCGTTGGGCCTTGTTGTATAACAGGATCACCGCGCCGTTGCCGCGGTCATACGCTTCCCGGCTCTGCGTCTGCCAGGTGCCGTCGCGGCGCAAAAAGTCGAATGTGTAGGTTTTCAGGGTGTACCAGTTGTCAGATAACAGGGTTTCCCGGATGTGACGAACGCGCTGACAATCTTTTTCCATAGTGCAGGCCTCATAAGGGGTGACAAAAAACACGCTATCATGCACAATCGTGCAATATCAAGAAAATTCGTGAAGGATAAATGATGCTCGCCAGCCAACGGAAACAACAGATTTTGCAGATTCTCGCCGAAGAAAAACAGGTGCTCTCCTCAGAACTTAGCCAACGATTTGGGCTGTCTGAGGACTCTATCCGCCGTGATCTCAGGGAATTGGCAGCCGAAGGGCTGGTGCAGCGGGTGCACGGCGGCGCGCTGCCGGTGTCTGCCGCCCTGGCACCGTTCGATGTAAGAAAAAGCGTGCAGATAAACTCAAAACGTGCAGTGGCGAAAAGGGCCGCCAGCCTGATTCAGCCGGGCCAGGTGGTGCTGATGGATGGCGGTACCACCACGGAAGAGATGATCACTTTCCTGCCGCCGGATCTCGCCATTACGGTGGTCACCCACAGCCCAAGTATTGCCGTCGGGCTGGTCAGCCACCCGTCAGTTGAGGTGATCCTTATCGGCGGAACGCTGTTTAAACATTCGGTGGTGACGATGGGGGCATCTGTGCTGGAGGCTACCCGCCGGATAAATGCCGATCTGTTCTTTATGGGTGTCACCGGCGTGCACAAAACGGCCGGGTTCACCACCGGGAACTACGAGGAGGCGGGCATCAAACGGGCGCTTTCCGGGCGGGCCGCCGAAACGGTGGTGATGGCCTCACAGGAAAAAATCAATTCCGCCTCCCCGTTCGCCATCGGGGATCTCGCGTTGGCCGCTACGTTAGTGGTGGATACTGAGCTGGAACCAGAGATGGAGGCCGCCCTGGCCCGGCAACAGGTAGCGGTAATCCACGCCGATTAATGAAATTTTCTCATGACACCATTCTTCTTCCGGCACTTACGCTTTGCCGGTGTTTTTCCTATGCTTTTGTTCAGCTAAACACTCTGCTTATTCTGCTGACAGGAGATTCATCATGACGAAAATTTATCAGGCGGGTTCCCAGGCCTCGTATGCCGGGCCGGAAGAGTGGTTTACCGGCACCGTGCGGGTTGACCCGCTGTTTGCCGCTGAGGAACCGGCGCGCACCAGCGGCGGCAGCGTCACCTTTGAACCCGGCGCGCGTACCGCCTGGCACACCCACCCGCTGGGCCAGACGCTGATTGTCACCGCCGGGTTTGGCTATGTGCAGACCTGGGGCGAGCCGGCCCGCGAAATCCGCCCTGGGGATGTGGTCTGCATCCCGCCGCATGAGAAGCACTGGCACGGTGCCTCGGCCACCACGGCCCTGACCCACATCGCGCTACAGGAAGCGCAGGACGGCAAGGCAGTGGAGTGGCTGGAAAAAGTCACCGATGAACAATACGGTGGTCAATAAGCCCTTTTTCCCGGTAACCCTTATCACCCAGGAGGACGCGATTGGCGCGGGAAAACCTTAACGATCTGACGGCCTTTGTCACCCTCGCCCGTGAGAAGAGTTTTACCCGGGCCGCCGCGCAACTGGGGGTCTCGCAGTCGGCGTTAAGCCACAGCCTGCGTACCCTGGAAACGCGGTTGGGCATCCGGTTGCTGACCCGCACCACCCGCAGCGTGTCGCTGACGGATGCCGGTGAACATCTGCTGAACGATCTGGGGCCGTACATTGACGGCATCCAGGACACCTTGCAGTCGCTTAAGGATCTCAACGGCACGCCGTCCGGCACCATCCGCATCTCCACCTCTGATTACGCCATCAATACCGTGATCTGGCCGAAAGTGCGGGGGTTATTGCGCGACTACCCGGAGATCCATCTGGAGCTGATTGATGACTACGCGCTGACCGATATTGTCTCCAACCGGTTTGATGCCGGTACGCGGCTGGGCGAGCAAATTACCAACGGCATGGTGTCGGTGAAAATCGGGCCGGATGTCCGCTTTGCGGTGGTCGGCGCGCCCGGCTATTTCACGCAGCACCCGGTGCCTGAACACCCTAACGATCTGCTGCAACATACCTGCATTAATCTGCGCTTTCCTACCCACGGCAATCTGTATGTCTGGGAGTTTGAAAAAGACGGCAAAAGCGTCAATGTGAAAGTGGAAGGCCAACTGGTGTTCAGCCGGATTTACCAGAACCTGTCTGCCGCGCTGGAGGGGTTCGGGCTGGCGCATGTGCCGCGTGACATCGCCGAACCCTACATTGCCCGCGGGGAACTGGTCAGCGTGCTGGAGGACTGGTGCCCCTATTGGGACGGCTATTACCTCTATTACCCGAGCCGCCGCCAGCCCTCAAAAGCCTTCAGCCTGCTGCTGAATGCGTTGCGCTTCTACCAGTAACGCCTTGTACATTAACCGGCATCGCACCGGTTAACGGCCTCAGCACACGCTGGGTTACTGGGTGTACTGTGCGTCACTCACCTTTTCCAGCCAGGCCACGGCCTCTCCTTCCGGCGTTGCCTCCTGGATCGCCAGATGCACCATGCCTGTTTTGTCTGTCGCGCCGTGCCAGTGCTTCACGCCCGGCGGGCAGTGCACCACATCCCCCGCGCGAAGGGTCTTTTTCTCACCGCCCCATGCCTGCACCCAGCCGGTGCCGGAGGTGACGACCAGCGTTTGCCCGAGCGGGTGGGTATGCCACGCCGAACGCGCGCCCGGCTCAAAGGTGACATACGCACCGGTGGCGCGCTGCGGCGGCACCGGCGAAGTGAACAGCGGATCAACCCAGACACGGCCAGTAAAATTCGCCGCTGGCCCTGGGACAGAGGCGCGGTCTTCACTTTTTGTCAGGCGCATCTGGGTCGCTTCGGCCTCCGCAGCCTGGGCAGGCAGGGCAAAGGCCAGCATCAGGGGCACGGCGGCAGGGGTAAAACGCATCATCAAGGCATCTCCTGTTTCAGCATGGAAAAGGTGGGCAGTCGGGTGCTGAACGTGGGAACGTTCTGCGCAGCCTTACAGGGAGGGTATCGGGCAGCGACGGGCCAGAGAAGGGCCGGATCGTGATAACTGTTATGAATAAAACCGATAACACGCCCCGATTCATGCGTTTACTTCATAACTGCCAGCAAATTATCGCTATATTCTGCTGAGTCACCCCTGACTACACTATGCCTCTTATATCCATTATGTTGGCCGGCGCGGCTTGCCTGCGTCCGGCGATGTTTATTCCAGGAGAATGATGACGATGTCAGTCACCACTGAGGCGACGCGCCCGCGCCAGATGTGGAGCGCCGTCGGGGCGATGACGCTCTGCGTTGCCATGCTTATTGCCTCTGAATTTATGCCGGTGAGCCTGCTGACGCCGATTGCCCGGGATCTCCATGCCACACAGGGCATGGCCGGGCAGGCGATTTCGGTATCCGGGTTGTTTGCCGTGCTGACCAGTCTGCTGATCGCGCCGCTTGCCGGGCGGTTTGATCGCCGCCACATCCTGATGCTGATGACCTTACTGATGATGGCCTCGCTGGTGCTGATCGCCCTGGCCCCCAGTTTTGGGGTGCTGATGGCGGCACGCGCCTTTCTCGGGATGGCGGTAGGCGGTTTCTGGGCGCTCTCGACCGCCACGGTGTTGCAACTGGTGCCTGAACCGCTGGTGCCGAAAGCACTGGGCATGATCTATATGGGCAATGCGGTGGCGACGGCATTCGCCGCCCCGGCCGGGGCCTATCTGGGGGCGGTGATCGGCTGGCGCGCAGTATTCTGGGGGCTGGTGCCGATGGTGGTGGCGAACCTTCTGTGGCAGTGGGTCAGCCTGCCGGCGATGCCGCCGCGCGCCGGCATTCCGCTGTCACGGGTATTCAGCCTGCTGAAACGCCGCCATGTCGGGTTTGGGATGCTGGCGATTATGCTGACCTTCGCCGGGGCGTTTGCCTCGTTCACTTACCTGCGGCCTTTCCTGGAAACAGAAACCGGTGCCGCGCCGGAACAGCTCTCCCTGCTGCTGCTGGGGCTGGGCGCTGCCGGATTCGCCGGCACCTATATTGCCGGGCAGTTACTGGCGCGGGATCACCTGTTGCGGCTGTTGCGCGGTTTGCCGGTGCTGCTGGCGCTGGCCACCGCGGGCCTGTTGCTGATGGGGCATTTTGTGCCGGGCGTGGCGGTGATGATGATCCTCTGGGGCGGCATTAATGCCGCGATCCCGGTCTGCTGGTCTACCTGGCTGTCCCGCGCCCTGCGTGACGAACCGGAAAGCGGCGGCGGGCTGATGGTCGCCTGTATCCAGCTTGCCATTATGCTGGGCGGTGCGCTGGGCGGCCTGCTGCTCGACCATTTCTCCATCACCGCCACTTTTACCGGCGGGATGCTGCTGCTGGTGTTATCGGCGGTGATCGTCGGCCGCGGCGGGCGGATTTGGTGGACGGCGTCGCGGGGCGATTAACTGCAACGTGTTGATAGCAAGATATGAAACCGAAAATGGTGCCTGATTAACATATGTAGTAACGGCGGTGGATGTATCACTCAGGTTTTTCCCCACATAAAATCAGAGACTTTCACTGCCGTTTTCTATGAATGCATTAATATTTCAACGTAATAAGTTTTAAAAAATACAGCCCTTTAATCTTACCTCCCTCTTTAAAACATCACCCCCATCAATACCTTCCCCTAAACCAATAATATCTTTGTATTTCATAAGCTTATTTTTCTATGCTATGTTCCTGAGCGTTGTTTTTTTCTCCAACGCTTACCACGCTATGGCACCAACGGGTGTTGCCCCGGTGCACACAGGGAGCCTTATGAAAATTCCCCCCCCAATATTCTTTGACCACCGCCACCATCTGCTGCGTGTGCGCGGCTGCACCGCGGAGCTGGATATGCTGGGCCTGACCGCGGAGGAGGCCCTGAGCCGGCCCTTCTGCTACACCCTCACGTTTACCTGCACCGATAAGGCCCTCGACCCCGGCGCCTTTCTGCTGCAGGACGCCACCCTGACCCTGCAGGCCCCGGTTGACCCGGGCAGCGGCATCCGCCTGATGCAGCCGGTGCGGGTAGTGCAGGGCGTGGTGACCCGTTTTACCCGGCTTGCCACCTCGAAAGATGAGAGCCTGTATGCGCTGGCGTTGCAGCCCCGGCTGGCGCTGCTGTCGCGCAGCCGCCAGAACGCGATTTATCAGGATATGTCGGTGCCGCAGATTGTGGAGAAAGTTCTGCGCGAGCGCCATGACATGCGCGGGCAGGATTTTGTGTTCACCCTTTCCCACGAGTACCCGCGCCGCGAGCAGGTGATGCAGTATGGCGAGGATGACCTGACCTTTAT